>JAHELS010000036.1 GCA_024644085.1 Rhodopirellula sp. | reverse complement strand
CCGGCCCCTACGGTCAATTGACGCCGTGCGGTGGCGGCGATCCAATCCCCCTGATGAAAGATCGATTGTTGATTGGACGGCGCGGCGAAGCCGATGTTCAATTGCGCTTCAACAACGTTTCAACTCAACACTGTCGTATGACATTGGAGTACGGGTATTGGTTCGTCCGCGACATGAACAGCCGTAACGGAACCAAAGTCGACGGACGGACGATCATTCGAAAGCGCCTCGACCCAGGATCCAAACTTTCGATCGCGCGTCACGACTACATCATCGAGTATGAGCCGCAAGCCCTGGGCGCTTATGGTCCACCACCTGCGGATGATGACTTCATGGACGAAATGATGCGTAGCTCGCTGATGGACCGAGCCGGGTTGAGTAAGCGCGACGACGGCCGGCCTTCCGGGAATAAGAAGCCGAACGAGGATTGAATCGTCTGACGACGGAGTCCTGGCCTGCGCCGAAGATCCCGCTCCGATAGAATGCGCCGACTCGATCTCCTCAGGTACCGCTACGGAAGTGGTGCCGAGTATGATGGTCGTGAATTCGGCTCCAATTCATTCCGCAGTGGAACCTGATCGTGCGCAATCTTCCCGGACTTTTGCTTCTGGCTTTGCTCGCCCTGCCGTGCCGGGCTGACGAACGGCCCAACGTCGTTTTCCTGCTTTCGGATGACCAGTGTGTTTACTCGATGGGTTGCTACGCCACGCCCGGCGTTGAGACACCTCACCTGGACCAACTTGCGCGCGACGGGATGGTGTTCGACAATCATTACGACACGACCGCGATCTGCATGGCCAGCCGCGCTAACGTGATGACCGGCATGTACGAGTACAAGACAGGATGCAATTTCGAGCACGGGGCACTGCTGGATGAACACTGGCAAAAATCCTACCCCGTCCTGTTGCGACGCGCCGGCTACATGACGGCGTTCGCAGGCAAGTTTGGGTTCGAGGTGACTCACCAGCCCGGGAAGAAAGGCGTGCTGCCGGAAAGTGACTTCGACCGCTGGGGGGGCGGGCCAGGCCAGACGTTTTACGCGACAGCGAAAAATCCTTCGATGGCAAAGTATGCCGAAGAGTATCCCCATTCAACGCTTTCCTACGGAGCATTCGGTCGCGACTTCATTCGCGATGCGTCAAAGTCGGACCAGCCTTTTTGTTTGTCGATCAGCTTCAAGGCGCCGCACATGCCGGCGACTCCCGATCCGGTTTTCGACCACGTTTACTCCGGAAAAACATTTACCAAGCCGGCCAACTACGGACGGCAATACGGCGAACACTTCTCGAAGCAAAGCCGCCAGGGACGTCAATACGAACGTTTCCACAGCTGGAATTACAGCGACAAGTATGACGAAGTGATGGCCACGTATTACCAACAGATTTATGCCATCGATGTTGCCGTCGGAATGATTCGCGACGAGCTCGCGCGGTGCGGTGTCGAAAAAAACACGGTTGTCATCTATACCTCCGACAACGGGTTCATGTGCGGTTCTCATGGCTATGGATCGAAAGTTCTTCCCTACGAGGAATCCTCCCGCGTCCCCTTGATCATGTTTGACCCCAGGCACGACAACAGCGGCAAGGGATTGCGGTGCGAAAGCTTGACCGGCAACGTCGACTTCGCGCCAACCATCCTTCGGCTTGCCGGACTCGACGTTCCAGACAACGTGGACGGCAAGGATCTGTCGCAGCTGTACGACGATCCGGGCGGTACGATTCACGAATCGTTGCCGCTGATCAATGTCTGGGGCCCCGCCGCCGTTCACAGCCTGGCTGTGGTCACGCGCGATTGGAAGTACATCTACTGGCCTTACGACGATGGCGAGTTTGAACCGACCGAGGAGCTGTACGACACGAAGCATGATCCGCTCGAGCTAACGAATCTGGCCGCAGCCGGTGCCAGCGAGTCCGATCTTCGGCGAATGCAGAAGCTTTACGACGACGCGGCGAAAGCGTGGAAGCGGGACGCGGTCGCGTATCACAATTACCAACCGTTCGGTGAATTCTTCACAAGAAAATAAACAACGCACATGAGAAGCGTCATGAAAACGATTCTCCGTTTACTGCTGCTGGTGTCACTCCTGCCGCTGGCTGTCTCCGCCGCATCAGCGGCCGACAAGCCCAACGTGATCGTGATCTACACCGACGACCAAGGTTACGGTGACGCCGGCTGCTTGAATGATCTATCCAAGTTTGAAACGCCGAATCTCGATCGGCTGGCACGCGAAGGAATGACATTCACCGACGCGCACTGCAGTGATACCGTGTGCACGCCGAGCCGCTATGGACTGTTGACGGGTCGATACAGTTGGCGAACCACACTCAAACGCGGAGTCTACGGTGCCGAAAAGAGATGTCTGATCGCCGACGGGCGAATGACGTTGGCGTCGCTGCTGCATGACAGCGGGTATGCCACCGCGATGATAGGAAAATGGCATCTCGGGATGGACTTTCCGGGCGAACGCGGAAACCGGGATTGGAGCCAGCCGGTGCGCGACATGCCCCTGGACAAAGGGTTTGACTATTTCTGGGGAATCCCGGCCTCGATGAACTACGGCGTGCTGGCGTGGTTCGACGGGCGTCACGCCAAGGTCCCCCCGACCCAGTACACGCAGAAGAAACCGAACAAGATCGCGATTAGCGATTACCGGATCATGCCGCCGTACGAACCGCGGATCGGCGACGTCGGCACAACGAGTGAACTCGGCGTCGTTCGCGGCAAGTTGGAAGTCGCCCCGGATTTTGTCGATTCAGAATGTTTGACCCGTTTTACCGACAAGACGATCGAGTGGATCACGCAGCACGCCGCCGACGCACGGGAGGGCAAGCCGTTCTTCGTCTACTTGCCGTACACGTCGCCGCACAAGCCGGTAATTCCGATCGAAAAATTTCGTGGCAAAAGCGAGGCGGGCGCCTATGGCGATTTCATGATCGAAACCGACTGGCACGTCGGTCGCATTCTCGAACTTCTCGATCGCGAGCAACTTTCCAGGAACACAATTGTCGTGTTCACCAGTGACAATGGTCCCGAAACCACCTGGAAAGAGCGCGCGAAAAAGTTCCAACATCAGAGCAACGGAATTTACCGTGACGGCAAACGGTCGATTTACGAAGGAGGCCATCGTGTGCCGTTTTTCGTGCGTTGGCCGGCATCGGTCATTGCGGATACCGTTTCCACCACGCCGATTTGCCAAACGGACTTGCTTGCCACTCTGGCTGCGATCGTTGGCACGGAATTGCCCGACGACGCAGGCGAGGACAGTGTCAGTTTCCTCGCCTCGATGACCCGGGGATCGATCACACCGCGCCCGCCGATCATCCATCACAGCTCCAATGGACGCTTCGCTATCCGCGAAGGCAAATGGAAACTGGTGATGGAAACGAAGAAACAACCTCGCGAGCTATATGACCTTGTCTCGGATCCAAGTGAAACCTCGGACGTGATCGCGGATCATTCCGCGGTAGCCGATTCGCTCGCCGAGAAGATTTCCGATATTGTCCGACAGGGCCGCAGCAGACCGGGACCGCCACAACCCAATGACACGCCATGGTGGGACGATCTGGTGTGGATGGAAAAGTTCTAGCTGCTAACGGCGGAAATCATTGATGTGTGCGATCGTTTCCTCCCAGTCGCCGGTGAATCGCACGGCGCGGTCATCGACATAGACGAAGGCGGGAGGCTTGTGGGCGCAGACATCATCGACCTCGATGTCGTGGCGGGTCAGCCATTGGCGAATCGCGTCACAACCTTCCTCGGTGGCACTCCGCGATGAGTGGATCACGATCCGGTATCGCTTCCGCAGATGTCGGATCGCGTCTTTGACACCGTGGATCGGCGGATCAGGGATCGTGCCTGCACCCTGCCAGCCCGACCGATAGGAATGAATCACTCCGTCAAAGTCGAGACAGACGGTTTTGATCTTGCGATCGATGCCGAGCGTTTCGAGTAACGCCGGGGGTGCTGGTCGCGTTGCCAAAATTCGATCGATGGCGTCGTGTCCTTCCAACCACGTTCGGTCATCCCACGCCTGGTCGTTATACACGCGCGTGTAATGAGGATGCGTGTGGTGGCGACCGGGCAAGCGAAGCCAGCTACCGAGATGATTGGATCCCAGCGATCCTGGGAACAGATCGGGTGCCTGGTCCAGACCGCGGCGGCGGTAATCACTGACCAACCGATCGGCGAAGGCACGAACGCTGCGCGAGTCCATCGGCTCGGCAAGCACGACCCACAGATGAAATCCGCCTCTGCCATTGGAATCGAAGAGCAGCGGATCGAACCCGAGTTTCTGAAGTCCGCTGTACCATTCCCGCGCGGCGACAAAATTGCCCTCCGGCGTGACCGATAGGTCTTGCTCATCGTGCAGGTCGATATCGATGGCGAACCATCGCGACGAACCATCGCTGGTGGCGCTGTGAATACCGAGCATGCCGCCGTCGGTTGCTTTGAAGTGCTTTTCCAATGACGCGGCATTCAAGAAAACCTTGCCTCGCTCGTCGCGGAACGGCGCCGTGATGGCGTTTCCTTTGAATCCGCTCTTCTTGTCCGCCTGGGCATCGCGGTTCCGCTTCGGCAGATACCTCCCCCAGACATCGGTGCGGTTGACCAGATGTTGGAGTACCCAATGGGCCAACTCGGGGGCGCGATCGCGCCACTCGGAGTGCATTTGATCGAGATAGGCCTGGCTCACACGAAACCCTGTCGGAGATGCGGAACGTCTCGCCGCGAGGAACCTACGACGGATTGGGCTCCGTGTCGCTCGCTTCGCTGTGGCTACCAGATGGTTCTGTGCGTCCCTCGGGGGTACCGCGTTCGTACGGTGAACCGCTTTCTTCGGGCGTGCCGCTTTCTTCGGGCGTGCCGCTTTCTTCGGGCGTGCCGAGCGCTTCAGCAAGTTTCCCGTCGGCGGCGGCGGCTATCCAACGAAGATCGATTCGCAATTCTTCGCCATCGGCTTTCGCAAGAACGGCTGGATAGTCCTCGTGAAGATCACTTGCCCAATCGTCGGCCGACTGCGACTTGTGGCGGACACGAATCTGACGCGAGGGAAATCTCCACCGTCCGCCCTGGGTCAATCGAGCATCCTCAGCCGTGATTTGGCAGCTCGCGATTCGATCGCATCCGCTGATACGCGTCGCCAACCGCTCGGCGCGACCGCGCAAGTTTTCTTCGCTCGTCGCCAATAATTGTCGAACGGGCACGTGGTCCGGGTGCGAGGCTGCGGTTTCAAGCGTGACCATCAACATCGCTTCGACCGCTTCGCTGGCCGCCCACACGGGCCAGGCGACCGATCGCCGAATCCGCTGGATCTCTTCTGCGCGGCCGATCATGATCCCACACGGTGGTCCTCCGCAAATGCCGTCCCCCGCCATGATCACGAAGTCCGCACCGGCGGTCAGCATCGCTTCGGCTGAAGGAATTTGAGCGTGTGCGGTGGTTTCGAGCGTGGCCACCGGCAAGACGACCGCCTGGAGCGCATTGTGCGTTGACAGATCCATCAATTCGACCGGCCGCCGTCCGTCATCGGCAAGGATCGCGCAAAAGCTTTCAAGGCCGTCAAAGTCCCGGGGGTCGATTCCGTCGGACCCACCGACTTCCTGGATCACGGGCAACAATGCACCCACCGCCTCGGGAAGCGGCAATCCGCCCGGCATGCGCACTGCGTGATGCCGATGCACAACGAGTTGACGCTCCTCGACTAACAGCGAAAACGCGGAAAGCGCGGATGAGAAACTCGACGTGACTGCAATGTCGTAGCCTCCCCCTGCGGGCAACAAACGCTGCAGTCGTTTCGACAATCGCTGGGCCATTGCCGGCCCCCGCACAGCATCGCCGGCGAACATTTCGCCGCCGACTTCGATCGCCTTGTCCGGCATCGGCACACCCGATCCCGATTCGGTCAGCAAGACGCCGGAGGCGTTGAGCATCTCGATGGCGATGGTTGTGTGTTTCCGGCTCCACCTTTCGACACTTTTCTTGCCGGCTTCCGCACTGCGGATCACGGCGTCAATGCCGCGCGCCGCGGTCTGCGGCAAGTCATGCAGTATCTCACTCGCCTGGGTACGGAGCTTTTCAATCGTCTCAGGTTCTCGTGCCTTGCGGGCAACGTCGTTCAATCCGCGCCGCAAAAGCTCGATCGACCAGGGAGGAATTGCCATCGATGGTGACCTTAGCAATGAGAGATGGGTAAAACGAATCCATTGAATGATCGCCTCGAGCCGCCGATTCGGCAAGGTAATTTCTCGGGAAAGTGGTCCAGACACACGAACCGAAACCTCAGCAAGAGCATTTCACCTTTCGGCGCTCAGGAGTCCCTGCTGGTGAATTGGCTTTCGCCTGCGAGCCGCTGCCTCAACAAATCGTCTAGCTTCCAAGTTCTACCGCAACGCAAAGAACGAGAACCGCAGAGCGGTGGCAGCCCATAGCCCGGGGTAAACCAACGAGCGACAGACCTGTCCTGGGGCTGCGAATTGCTCGCTGAGACGAGCAAGTCTGACCCCAGGCTATCAGCTGCCACTGCTGCGCAGTTAATCAAATGGATGTGTTCAATCGGAACGGTGTACCAATCGAAGACAAGGCGCAAGTCATCACGCTTTTCGAAAAGACCCAATTGTGAAATGCTCTAGCCAAGCACAGGGCAGCTCTGGCCACGATGCGTTTGTCCCGGTCGTGAATTTATTTGTTGCGACAGCAGACGCGGCAGTACGATGACGGTTATTTCACTTTCGCTGTCCGCAGATGCAACTCGGCCAGCTGTGCTTTGTCGACCGGTCCCGGAGCTTCGGTCATCAGGTCCGCCGCCTTTTGCGTTTTTGGAAACGCGATCACTTCGCGAATGTTATCCAGCCCAGCGAACAACATCACCCAGCGATCAACACCCAATGCGATTCCGCCGTGGGGCGGCGCACCGAATTTCAACGCGTTGAGCAAGAACCCGAATCGATCCTCGGCCGTTGCTTCGTCAATGCCAAGCAGCTCGAAGACTTGTGACTGGGTCTTTGAATCATGAATACGAATCGTCCCGCCGCCAGCTTCGCTGCCATTGATAACCAAGTCGTAGGCCTGGGCACGGCAATCCTGGGGATCTTCGCCGAGCAGTGGCAAGTCATCGGTAAGCGGCGCGGTAAAGGGATGGTGCATCGCATTCCAGCGACCCGACTCTTCATCCCGCTCGAACATCGGGAACTCGGTGACCCAGCTGCAATTGAGTTCTTTGGGATCAATCAAACCAAGTTCTCCGGCGAGGCGTTTTCGCAACCCCGCGAGCCCCTTGCAAGTTACATCCCAAGTATCAGCGAGGAACATCAGCAAGTCGCCCGGTTCGCCTGACATCAGCTCTTTGATTTCCGCGAGGTGAGCATCGTCAAAGTTCTTGCTGATCGGACTCCACAAACTTCCGTCATCTTCGACGCGAAACCAGGCGAGTCCTTTGGCGCCGAAATCTCCCTTGACGTACTCGGTGAGCTCGTCGATTTGCCGGCGCGAGTATTTGGTTGCCGCTCCTTTGACGGGAATACCGCGAACGAATCCGCCCGAGTCCGCGGTTCCGCGAAAGACTCGAAATTCTGTCTTCTTGGCGACGGACGTGATATCGACGATCTCCATCGCAAATCGCAAATCAGGCGCGTCGCTGCCGAACCGCCGCATTGCCTCGCCGTAGGTCATCCGCGGCAGCGGCGTGGTGATGTCCTTGCCGAGCACCTCCTTTGCGGTCCGCGCCACCAAGCCGTCAATCAATCCCATGATGTCGTCGGAATCGACAAATGACATTTCGAGATCGAGCTGGGTGAATTCGGGTTGCCGGTCGGCGCGCAGATCCTCGTCACGAAAACACTTGGCAACCTGGACGTATCGATCAAACCCCGCAACCATCAAGATTTGTTTGTATAGCTGGGGGGATTGGGGCAGAGCATAAAAGTTCGCGGGATGAACACGGCTGGGGACGAGATAATCTCGCGCCCCCTCGGGCGTGCTGCGGCCGAGAATCGGTGTTTCCACATCGATAAAATCGTGTTCGGCAAAGTAGTCTCGCATCGTCTTGACGATCTCGCTGCGCAGCACCATCGCGCGCTGCATGTCGCTGCGGCGAAGGTCAAGAAACCGGTACTTCAAACGCAGGTCCTCGCCGGGCATATCGCTCTGGCTCGGTGTGAACGGCGGCGTCTCGCACGAGTTCAGAATCTCAAAATGATCGCTGCGGACTTCGATTTCACCGGTTGCGAGTTTCTTGTTGATTTTTCCCTCGAGACGATCGGTCACCTTGCCGCGAATCAGAATCACGCTTTCGGCCGCTACGCGGCCCGCTTCGTCGATCAAGGCTGAATTTGCTTCGGGCGGTCCCACCACGACCTGGGTCAGCCCGTAACGGTCGCGCAGATCGATGAAGACAGCACCCCCGTGGTCACGTTTGCTTTCCACCCAACCGCAAAGGGTGACTTCACTTCCAACGTCTGCTTTGCGGAGTTGACCGCAGGTGTGAGTGCGTAGCACGAATCGATCGGGGGCTGAGGGAAAGAGCAAGGATGGAAACGTCTGCGAATTCTAGACGCAAGGTTCCCATTGATGCAGGGGACACGCTGGCGTAGCGAAAACGATGCGGTCGCTCGGCCTGCCAGTGTCCACGGGCCCGAGCACAAAAAAATGCCGGTGCCCAAAAAGGCACCGGCATTTCAAGCATTGTCAGCGACGAATCCGCTACAGTTCGGTCCCTGGAGCTTCGTCGGCGAGATGCACGTCACCTTCTTCTTTGGGAGCTTTGAAGGCAACGATCAGGATCAGGTACAGCACGGCCATAGTCGCCGGCACCAAGGCCGTCACCCGCAGTGCCATGCGGCTGCCATGCAGCGTTGCATCGCTGACCGGTTTCGCATCAGTGGAGGCGTATTCCTTGTTCGCTTCCCACCACTCGTACTGGGCCTTGAGTGCGGAGAAGTCCTCGCTGTTGATCCGATCGCCGGCGATTTCGACTTCCGATGTGATCGCTGCCCCGTTGTCCTCGACCATGCCCGCCTTGGCACCGTCGATTCCGGTGATCGCCGGGAAGAACAGGAACTGGTTTTCATTCGGAGCCTTCACGCGGGCGTAGGTCTCCGGATTGCTCTGCTGGATGTGTTGCGATGCATAGTAATCCTGCTTGTAACCGATTCCCGGGCCGCCAAGCAGGCCGGCCGAAGTCATTCCGGCAAATCCCATCAATGCCATCGCAACGGTAGCACTCTGAGGGAAGCGTTCCCCGACGACACCGAGCATCGTCGGCCACAGGAAGGTTTTCCCGAGTGCGTACACCGTGGCGGCAAAGAACATGAAGGGAACGCTGTCTCCGATGCTGATCAGGTACAGTCCGCACGCGCCGACTACGGCACTCAGCAGTAGCAAACCGAGTGATGAAATCCTGTGAACGATCGGACCGGCAAAGAATCGAAGTGCCGTCATCAGTACCGAGGTGTAAATGAACAGTGTGGTACCGAGCGTCACGCTGCTCAGAATCTTGCCGGTAATCTTATTGATCCAGCTGTCCGTTCCCAACTCGACGTAGCCGACGCACGCGTGGGCGATCAACAGAATCACAAAGAAGGGGCCGATCAGTTTTGCGAACATACCGCCGTAAGAGATCGCGCCCGATTCCCGAGCGGTCTTCGGAAAAGGCTCCTTCACCGCGATGAATCCATACATCAAAACCGGAACCAGGAAGGTGGCCATCAGGATTTCCCATCCAATGATGCCTTTTGCGAAAACGATTAGACCTCCGATGACCAATCCCGCCGGCCATCCGGCATGCAGAATGTTCAGGTAGTGCGTCTTCTGCTCTGGATAAATTGCCGCGGTCAACGGATTGATCACGCCCTCGCAAATACCGTTGCCAATCGCGAAAATGAACATCGAGATATAGAGCAGCATGTACACCGCGTCCTTTCCCGAAGCATTGAAAACGGGGGTGGCGGCAAAAAGCATCAGTGCCGAGACGACGTGGCACACAAGTGCGATCACCATCAGACGCTTGTAGCCGACAAAGTCGATCAAGAATCCGGCAATCAGAATCACCAGACCGAAGCCGAGCAGACCGCCACCTGTGATCTGGCCAAGCTCGGTCATCGTAAAACCGTACTGCTTGGACCAGATATCCAACAAACCCGCACGGACAGCGAAACCAATGCCGGCGGCGATCAGGGTGAGGAACCCTGCAGTGAGAAGCTTCTTACGGTTTTCCATGGTCCAAGCGCGTCAGGGTGGGAGGCGAAATAACGGGACGAGCGGAAATGCTGGCAGGGCACGAAGTTCACGTCAAGCAATTGCCAGCAATAACGGGCTGACAGAGAACGTAATTCGTCCCGGCCGCTGTTGCCACTGTTACGGCCGCTATACTGGCACCAGAACTCAAAATTTGCCGCCTTTCACGGCCAAACCTCCCCCCCATCTTTCCCGGAGTGAACTTGATGCGCCTATTCCTGTCCCTCGCCCTGCTCGCCGGAGCACTCTCGACCATGGCCACTGCTGATGACGACCACGAATGCGCCCTGAACTTCAAGGCGAAAACGATCGATGGAGAAACGGTCGATCTGGAAGATTACGAGGGCAATGTCGTGCTCGTGGTCAACACGGCCAGCCAGTGCGGATTGACCCCTCAGTATGCAGGCCTTCAAGACCTGTTTGAAAAGTACAAAGAAAAGGGATTTGTTGTGCTCGGATTCCCCTGTAACCAGTTCGGAAGCCAGGAACCCGGCAGTGAAGCCGAGATCAAACAATTCTGTAGCACCAAGTACAACGTCAACTTTCCGATGTTCAGCAAGATCGACGTCAACGGTGAAGAAGCCGCGCCGATCTATAAATACTTGACCAGCAAGGAAGCCGAGCCGGCTGGGAAGGGCCCGATCAGCTGGAATTTTGAAAAGTTCCTGATCGATCGTGAAGGCAACCTCGTCAACCGTTTCGCGCCGCGCACCAAGCCGGGTGATGACGAATTGGTCAAAGCGATCGAGAGCGAATTGGCCAAAGACGAGTGATGCGAGATTGCGATTGAGTTTTCGCAGCGGCGGCGGAGCCTTGTGCCCGCCGCCATCCATCTGAGGCCGTCAACCGTTTCCTCCTTCATGCGCAGCGTTCTTCTAATTGCCGTCTTGGTCACCTTCGTGACCACATGCGATTCCGCCGAGCCGCCGCTGTTGCGGAAAGGCGATCGGGTCGCAATTCTCGGCGGAACGTTCGTCGAACGCATGCAAAATTCCGGCGCGCTCGAAGCCGAGGTCCAGTGTCGCAAGCCGGGATGGCAACTTCGTTTTCGCAATCTCGGGTGGTCGGGGGATGATGTTCATGGAATCGCAAGAAAACGATTCGACACCCCCGAGGACGGATTCAAGCGACTGCTGGCAGATGTTGAAACAGCGCGCCCAACGGTCGTGCTGGTCGCCTACGGTTTTGCCGAGGCAAGCGATGGCGCCGAAGCAGTCCAGCGGTTCGAGCCGGGGCTTCGACAACTCGTCGAAGCGCTGCACACCGACGAGCGTCGTGTGATCTTGATCACTCCCATTGCGATGCCCGGTTTCCGCATCGCCGGCTATTCTCAGTGGATGGATCGTTGTCGCGCCAGCGTGAACCGCCTTGGCGAGGATCTGGAGATCCCCGTGGTCAACGTCGACTGGATGCCGGCGGGAGAAGAATTAACCGAGGACCGGCTGCTGCCTAATGTCAAAGGCTACGCGGCGTTTGCACGCCACGTCGCCGATCTGCTTGTCGGTGGTGAAAGATGCAGTGGTGATCACCAGGAGTTCGCCGATCTGATTGCCGAAAAGAATCAACTCTTCTTTCACCGCTACCGACCCCAGAACGAAACCTATCTGTTCTTGTTTCGCAAGCACGAGCAGGGAAACAACGCATCGGAGATACCGAAGTTTGATCCGCTGATTGACAAAGCAGACGAGGCGATTTGGGACGCCTTTTCACGGCACGAGCGTCGCTGAGGTCGTCCGCGGATCCCCGGTGGCGATGGTGTGACGTCACAGGGCCAGCAGGTCCGCGGCTGGCGACAGGCGACGATGCGGACTTGGTATCATTGTCAGTCGATCGGCTCGGGCTTAGGCTTTTCCGGTTGCGCCGCGGGATTCCTCGGTGTTTGGTTCCGCTTGTTTCGGAGTTTCGTGGTGTCGGGTACGTGTGTCATTGGGTTGCAGTGGGGCGATGAGGCCAAGGGGAAGCTCGTCGATCTGCTCGCGCCGCAGTTCGATTTGGTCGTGCGTTATCAGGGCGGCGCCAACGCCGGGCACACGGTCGTCGCTGGTGACGAAACGTACAAACTTCACCACATCCCCAGTGGCATTCTGCATGCCGAAGTTCAAAACCTGATTACGCCCGGGGTGGTGATCAATCCGTCGACGATGCTCGAGGAGATCGACGGACTTGCCAAGCGAGGGATCATTTGCAGCAAGAATCTGCGAATCAGCGAACGGGCTCATTTGGTGATGCCATGGCACATGGCCGAGGACAAGTTCATCAACGCGGCCGCGGTCCGCGGAGAATCGATTGGCACGACCAACCGGGGCATCGGTCCCTGCTATCGCGACAAAGTCGGTCGGACACACGCGATCCGGATGGCCGATCTGGCGCAATCGACTCGCGACGAACGGATTCGCACGGTCGCTGAGCAAAAAGTGACACTGTTGGAAAGCATGGGTGCGCCAAAAGAGGATCTCGATTCGATCGAGCCCGATGCGGTGGTCGAGCTTGCCAGATCATGGGCCGAGAGGCTCGATGGCATGATTGGCGATACCACCGAGTTGCTGCTCGATGCGTGCGAGCAAGACAAGAGGATCCTGTTCGAGGGTGCCCAGGGCGCGCTTTTGGACATCGACCATGGAACATTTCCGTTTGTGACCAGCAGCAACAGCAGCGGTGTCGGCGTTTGCGCCGGTGCCGGCGTCCCACCACGGTGGATCAACCAGGTTCTCGGAGTTTGCAAGGCTTACAGCACCCGAGTCGGCGGAGGCCCCTTTCCGACGGAACTCGATGATCAAGTCGGTGAAAAGATACGAAAGCTCGGAAACGAATTTGGGACAACGACCGGCCGCCCACGTCGCTGCGGTTGGTTCGACGCGGTCGCCGTGCGGTACACGGCCCGGCTCAGCGGCGTAACGCGATTGGCGTTGATGATGATGGATGTGTTGAGCCATTTCGACGAGTTAAAGGTTTGTGTCGCTTACGATCTGGACGGGCAACGTATCGAGCGGTTGCCGTGCCATGCGGATCAGCTGCGTCGATGCAAGCCGATCCTCGAGACGATCGAGGGATGGAATGAGCCGGTCGATCACCTTCGCCGCGCTGATGAATTCCCGCCCGGCGCGATCGCGTACGTGCGCAGGATCGAGGAATTGGTTGGGATCCCGGTCGGCGTCTTGTCGGTTGGACCCGACCGCGCGCAAACGATTTTCACCGATGCGGCCTCGGAATTGGCTCTCCAGCCAATAGCGTGACATGTCGGACCCGGCGCAAAAACATCCGGCCGGCGATGCTTCGACGCGGCAGGTGATCGACGGCGATTTGCTTGCCGATGTTCCCGCGGACGACCGGCCACGTCATATCGCCATCATCATGGATGGCAACGGGCGCTGGGCCCAATCGCGCGGATTGCCCCGGATCGAAGGGCACCGTCGCGGCGTCAACACGGTGCGAATGATCAGCGAGACGGCAACCGAGCTATCCATCGACGCGGTGACACTGTATTGCTTGTCGAGCGAAAACTGGAAACGGCCCCAGCAGGAGCTCGACTTCCTGATGCATCTGCTGGAACAGTACCTGGTCGAAGAGCGACGGACGATTACCCAACAGGGTTTGCGATTGAAAGTGATCGGGCGACGTGATCGATTGCCCGCTAGCGTCCTCGAACAAATGGACAGAACGCTCGAGATGTCGGCCGACAATCCGGGAACGCAACTGGTGCTTGCGATCGACTACGGCGGACGCGATGAAATTACCCGCGCGGCTCGCACGCTCGCCCGCGAGGCGGCCGAGGGGAAGATCTCGCCCGAGAAAATCGACGAAGAATCGCTGGGCCAAAGGCTCTATACATCGGGGCTTCCCGAGGTTGACATGATGATTCGCACAGGCGGCGACATGCGTGTGAGCAATTTTCTGTTGTGGCAATTGAGCTACGCGGAGCTTTTCGTCACCGAACGATGCTGGCCAGAATTCACGCGTGATGATTTTCTCGATGCGATACGTGAATTTGGTTCGCGACAGCGTCGCTTCGGCGGATTGAACGTCAATGAATAGGAATTGCTGCTTCACCGGGAGTTTCGTTTGTTAAAAGATCGACTTCGTACGTCGGCCGTCTTGATCGCGATCATTCTCGGATTGCTGTACCTGGACGGCAATCATTCGATCGTCGGCGCCGAAGGTCTCTGGCTGTTGCCGTTGCTGTTGTTTTTTGCATTAGGAACGGCACGCGACATGGCGACGCTGCTGCAAGGCAGCAATCGATTGATTTCCAAGAAGGCGGCCATTACTGGAACGGCAATCATTACGCTCTCGGCATGTCTGCCGCTGCTATGGCCGTTGGCCGGTTCCGCCTATCCCGTGAATTGCCCGGTCGGCCAGCTCGGCTGGATCGTAATCGGCAGCATTGCGGCGATCTTTGTGATTCTCATGGGCGAAATGATCACGTACGGAAAAGGGCCTGCGGGAACGATCGAGCGCACCTCCGCCGCCGTTTTCGTGTCAGTGTATGTCGGATTGCCGCTGGCCCTGTTCGTCGCGCTGCGTTCACTCGGCAGCGGCAATTGGGGACTGGCAGCCCTGTTAACGACGATTGCCGTGACCAAATCAACCGACGCGGGAGCGTACTTCAGTGGAAAAGCACTTGGAAAAAACAAACTGATACCCCGGTTGAGCCCCGGCAAGACGCGTGAGGGAGCGTTTGGAGGAATCGTAACCGCCACGATCGTTGCATTCGTTTGTCTCCAATGGCTTTTTCCTGCGGTCGCTGACGGGGCGACCCCGCCGGTTGTGCCACCGTCGATCCCACTGCTTTCCCGGCCGCTTTGGGGGGCACTATTGCTGGGACCGCTGCTCGCTGTGACCGGAATGATCGGCGATTTGGCGGAATCTCTGGTCAAACGTGACTCAGGTGCCAAGGACAGCGGGAATTGGCTACCGGGTCTGGGAGGTGTCTGGGACGTCACAGATTCGCTGATCGCAGCGATTATGCCGGCATTCTTGTGCTTTGTTGCCGGGGTGGGCGGCTGATTCCAGGAGCTAGGATTGGGGGCGTTTCGGTTGCCCGAGACGTATGCCCCCACCAAATGTATAGAATAGTCCGTCTGACCAAATGACCCTTGCAGGCAACTGAATGACCGAAGCGACGCTTTCGATCACCAATCCTGACGAGATTCTGACCCTTTTTGGGCCGCGCGACCAACATCTCCGCAAGCTGCGACGTCTGTTCGCTGTCAGCATTACCCAGCGTGACGGTCGAATCCGGATCTCGGGCGAGGGCGACGATGTACAGCGGGCGACTCGAACGCTTGAGAAACTGCGGCATTTATCCCGTAAAAAAGGGGAATTGAGCGCGGGCGACATCGACATCGCAGCCTCCGAGGAGGGAGCGGCCGTCGAGGGTGGTGCGCCGGCGGTTCCAGGTGGCCGGGAAGAAATCGACATCCAACATGCTGGCCGGCGGATCAAGCCGCGAACGCCGGGACAATCAGACTACGTCGATTCGATTCGCCAACATGATTTGACCTTCGCGACCGGTCCTGCTGGGTGCGGAAAGACCTATTTAGCCGTCGCCACGGCGGTGGAAGCCCTGAGGGCCGGCCAGATTCGTAAAATTGTGCTCGTTCGGCCGGCTGTGGAAGCCGGCGAGAGTTTGGGGTTCCTGCCCGGAGACTTGCGAGCCAAACTGAATCCCTACCTGCGGCCTCTGATGGATGCCCTGGGAGAAATGATCGACTACGATCAGGCCCGAAACCTGATGGAGCAGGATGTGATCGAAGTGATTCCGTTGGCGTACATGCGTGGTCGCACACTCAATGATGCATTCATCATTCTCGACGAAGCACAAAACACGACTGTGGCTCAAATGAAGATGTTCCTGACCCGGATGGGCGAGCGGAGCAAGATGGTCGTCAGCGGTGATGCGACCCAGCAGGATTTGCCGCGCGGGGTAACCAGTGGACTTCGAGACGCGATTCGCCGCCTCGGAAAGATTGACGCGATCGGTATCGTTCACTTGAAAGCCTGCGACATTGTTCGGCACCGGCTGGTGCAGCGGATTGTCGAAGCGTACGACGACGTGGATCCGAAAGAGTTAAACGTAGTGCACGGGGACGCCAAAGATCAGCATTGATCTCTGTGCGGGCACGCCGACTCTTGCGTGCCGATGGGTCGATCCTATTGTGATCGGCTTTCACAGAGTTTTTCGTTGCTCGATTGATTGCCATGAGCGGTGCAAGCAAACAACGGACGCGTCCCGAGCGAATCGATTCCCTCGGTCTGCAGAAACCACGGCTGGTCCAGTGGTGGCAGGACAGCGACAAGGCGGATTTCATGATCCGCATCGCGATGGCGGTGATTGCCGCGATCGCGCTGCTCGCGCTGTGCGAGACCTGGAAGCCCTCGTTTGCTCACCGCCGCGGTCAAATCCCGGCCCGCGATCTGATCACGCGAGTGACCTTCGAGGTCCCCAATGAAACGGAAACAAAATCGCTGCGCGATCGAAAACGCCGTGAGCAACTCGCGTTCTACAGCAACCGGACACAGCCGCTGGATCAATTGCGGGCGGCGCTGCGCGACCAGTTGTTTCTGATTCTCGGCGCCCCTTCGTTTGGCCAGCTGAGCGAGAAGGAAAAAGCGGCCTTTTCACAATTCTACGAGGGCAGCGAGACCGAACCGGAGGATACCCCGGCCAAGCGGTTCGCGATGCTCAAGACCGTGCTCGCCGAAGATGTCGCGGCGGAACCGAAACTCAAGAAACTAGACGAAGCGATCGACATTGCGATGCGGGAGAATTACCGCTCCGGCTTTATCCATGCGCTGCAGCACTCGCCCGATCAGGGCAGCCAGGAACGGATTCGCGTTTACCCGGTCGGGCGACCGGATGACGTTGAGTTCGTCGAAATCAGCGACGCGCGGATTGCCGAAGCGAGCGTCGAGTTTTCAAGAAGATTGAAAGAACAGTTCCGCACGAAGTTCAAAGGCGATGAAAGCCAGCTGGTCGCGGGAATGATCAGTGACTGGATCGTCGAGCGGCTGCCGGAATACGAAACACTGCAATACGACGACGAGCTGAGCGAACAGGCGCGGAGCCAGGCGGCCGCTTCGGTACCGCCGGTGATGACGACGTACCGGACTGGAAACTCGAAGCTGGCCGAGGCGGGTACGCCATTGTCCGACGAGGAACTCGCCTTGCTGAGACGCGAGTGGGAAGAACTCTCGGCCAAGATGCATTTCGTCGATAAGGCCGCCCGCATCGGCGCCTACGCGGGAATGATTTGCGCGCTCTATTTACTGTGTGGATCGTACATCTTCTTCGTCGACGATCGCTCTCTCGTGCGTGACCGATGGAAACTAGCGAAATTGTTGACCGTGATGGTGGTGACAATAGCGCTGGGATACTTCGCCTCGCGCGACCAATGGCGTGGAGAGCTGATACCGTTGGTGTTGGCTTCCATCATCTGCGCGGTGGTCTACGGGCGCGAGCTGGGATTGTTGTTGATGGCGGCGGCAAGTCTTAGCCTGACGCTGTTTCTCGGTGCGGGTCTGGCGTCGTTGGTGATGATGGCGGCGGCGTGCACCAGTTGCATCCTGCTTTTGGGACGCATACGTAGCCGCACCCACTTGTTGTATGTCGGCGGTGTTTCGGCGGTGATCACAATCATGACCGTGGTCGGCGTGGGGATCGTGACCAGCCAGACGCTTTTCAGTGGCGATTTCAGCAACGACCTGGAAACGCTTTACCGCGGCCCAATGTTTGAAATGGTCTTGCTTGGGCTGTTCAAAAATTCGTTTTGGGCGGGGTTCTGTATTCTCGTCTCGGCGACCGCGATGACCGGCTTGCTGCCGCTGGTCGAAAAAGCGTTTGGTGTCCAGACGGACCTGAGTTTGCTCGAACTCGGCGACGCCAGCCATCCGTTGCTGCGACGATTGGCCCAACGTGCACCGGGCACTTACAATCACTCAATCAACGTCGCTTCGATCGCGGAGGCGGCTGCGGACGAGATCGGTGCCAACGGTTTGCTGGTTCGTGTCGGAGCCTATTTCCACGACATCGGCAAGATGTTCAAGCCGGAATACTTCATCGAAAACCAAAGCACAGGGGTGAACCAGCACGATTCGTTGCAGCCGGCGATGAGTACACTGGTGATCATTGCCCACGTCAAAGACGGCGCCGACTTGGCGCGCAGCCATCATTTACCCGAGCCGATCATCGATTTCATCCTGCAACACCACGGCACGACCCTGGTTGAATACTTTTACCGCGAAGCCGCGCGTCGCAGCGAAGCCGACCCGAATGCAGACACGGTCAGCGATAAGGATTTCCGGTACCCCGGTCCAAAGCCTCAAACGCTCGAAGCTGCTGTGATGATGCTTGCCGATACGGTCGAAAGTGCCAGCCGGACGCTTGTCGATCCAACACCAGCCCGCATCCAGGGGCTGGTCGATTCGATCGCCCAAAAGAAAATGGGCGACGGTCAATTCGACGAGTGCGGATTGACGTTTCGGCAACTCGACCGCATCCGTCGCTCCCTTGTCAAATCTCTCACCGCGATCTACCACGCACGTGTCAAATACCCGGGACAACAATCAGCCTGAGGCCGTCGGTCGCTCCAGGCGTACTTCGGCCACCGGCGAGTTCGACGCACAACCGACACAGTTGCAGCTTGACTGGGTGGTCGACGACGGCGCCGTGTCGCCACTTTCCGAGAACTCGGCGAGAGATGCCGTCTTGGCGGCAGCGGAATTCTGCGGATTCGACCGCGGCGTGATCGGGATTCGCATTACCAGTGACGCTGAGATCCATCGAATCAATCTCGCTCATCTCGGACATGACTATCCCACCGATGTGATCAGCTTTTCCTATCGCTGCGAGAGTCCCTGGATCGAAGGCGAGTTGGTAGCCAGCTGCGAAACAGCCGTTCGCTGTGCCAAAGAATTGGGCTGGTCGGCCGCCAACGAGTTGCTGCTATACATCGTCCACGGGACCCTGCATATCGCCGGCATGGACGACCAAAGCGACGAGGAGCGCGACGCAATGCGTGATGCCGAGCGAATCGTGTTGACCGGTTTGGGAGTCGACCGAGTCGCTCGGTTCGCAGCCGATCGTGCGGAAGTATCGTTCAAGGGAGGAAGCTCTTGAACGACACGTCAATCTGGTTCGGACTCTCGTTTCTCGGATTTTTGCTCAGCAGCGTGGGCGGGCTCGGCGGTGAACTACTCGACCGTTTTGCGGGCCGATCGTTGGAAGCCTATTGCCGGTTGAAGAGGAACCGAGATCGGTTCGGCGCCGTGCTCGATCACCAGGACGCCGCAATCCGCGGCAGCGAGTACCTGCGGATGATTGGCACGGTATTGTTTTTGATTGCCGGGACCGCCGCAATTTTCATCGGCGACTCTGAATTGTCGCCCTGGCGATTGACCACGTGGGGTGTCTGTGCCGGCGGGCTGATGATGATGATCCACGTCTGGCTTCCCGCCGCTGTCACGCGTTTCGCGTCCACCCAGGTCCTTTATCACACGTGGCCGTTTTGGCGTTCGTTGTCGATCTTGATGAGCCCGCTGTCCGCGCCCGGCGAGTTCGTCGAGATTGTCACCCGCCGATTAACCGGAGCGAAAGAAAGCGAAGACGAAGACGAAGAACAGTTGGAAGACGAGATTCGCACGATCGTGACCGCGGGAACACGGGAAGGATACTTCGGTCCTGGTGTACGTGAGATGATCCAGGGCGTGATGACGCTGCACGAGGATACCGTCGGGCACATCATGACGCCGAGGAGTGACGTCAACGCGATTGATATTTCCTGGAGCTGGGACCAGATCCTCGAAACGGTTGTCGACGCTGGACGAACACGTTTTCCGGTTTTCGAAGGAACGTTGGATCACGTCATTGGCATTCTCTATGTCAAAGACCTGTTGCCGTTTCTCTCGAGCGACAGTGCCCCGGACAAGCCGCTTACCGAAATCATTCGCCGCCCCTGGACCGTTCCGGTCGACCGAAGTGTCGAGTTGATCCTTCGAGAATTCCTGCACAGCCGCAGCCATATGGCGATCGTGATTGACGAGTTTCAACAGACCGCCGGCGTTGTCACCATCGAAGATGCTTTGGAAGAGATCGTTGGCGAAATCGTTGATGAATCGGATGAAGATGAGGAATTCGGGATTGAGATCATCGATGATGAAACGGTCGAAGTCGACGGCCGAGTAATGATGGATGATTTGAACGAGACTACCGCTTGGGATCTTCCCGAGAGCGATGACTACGAGACAGTCGCCGGATACGTGCTCTACCACATAGGCGCTATCCCGGAGGCGGGACAGCAAATGACGATCGGCGATGCCAAATTTGAGATTCTCAAGGCAAGCAATCGAAAGATTGAATCGATGCGCATTCGGCGTTCCCGTCAACAGGACCAGAAAGTTGGGTAGGTTCGCCGGCTGGGAGAACAATGGCGGGCGGGTGAGGCAGTTTCAGTCGGCTCCGCTTCTTGCTGGAGCGGGACTTTGCGGCGTTCTACCGCCCGCCATGGACGTCTGATTGTCCCGCGCCATCGGCACCGCTAAACTGCGCTGTTGCTTCTCTTTTGTATGTCCCAGCTGCAACCCGCCCGCGGTCGCAGCTGTCCTGAATCTCTGTACGTTTTCTCTGTGGAATCGCTGATGAGCACTGCCAACCTGGAATTGCAAGAAACCGATACCGCGAAACTGATCTACGGTGACCAGGAACTCGAGCTGTCCGTGGTCGAAGGGAGTGAGGGAGAACGCGCGATCGACATCAGCCAACTGCGAAGCAAGACCGGCCTGATCACCCTCGACGAAGGGTTCGTAAATACCGGCAGCACGCGCAGCGCGATCACGTTTCTTGACGGTGAGAAAGGGATCTTGCGTTACCGCGGCTACCCCATCGAACAGTTGGCGGCAAAGAGCGACTTTATCGAAACTGCCTACCTGTTGATTTACGGCGAGTTGCCCAATGCGGAACGCGCAGCGGCATTCCGCCAGGGAATTCGTGAACACACGATGATCCACGAAGACATGCGGTCGTTCTACAACGGATTCCCCCGCGACGCGCACCCGATGGCCATTCTCAGCAGCGTTGTCGGCGCGCTGTCGACTTTTTACCAGGACTCGATGGACGTTAACGATACCGGTCAGGTCGAGATCTCAATCGATCGATTGCTTGCGAAATTGCCGACCATCGCGGCGTACAGTTACAAGAAATCGATGGGACAACCCTTCATCTATCCGAACAATGAACTGAGCTATTGTGAGAATTTTCTGCACATGATGTTCGCCACTCCGGCGCACGATTACCTGGTCGATCCCGACTTCGCAGAAGCACTCAATTTGTTGTTGATCGTGCATGCGGATCATGAACAGAACTGCAGCACGTCGACCGTTCGGATGGTCGGCAGCAGCAATGCGAACCTGTTTGCTTCGATCTCGGCCGGTATCGGTGCCCTCTGGGGACCGCTGCACGGAGGTGCCAACGAAGCCTGCGTGAACATGCTCGAGAAGATCGCATCCGACGGTGGCAATGTTCAAAAGTACGTTGACATGGCCAAGGACAAGGAGAACAATTTCCGCCTGATGGGCTTCGGACATCGCGTCTACAAGAACTTCGACCCTCGTGCCACCATCATTCGTGCCAGTTGCGACAAGCTGCTGGCCAAGCTGGATCTCGACGATCCGCTATTCGAAGTTGCACAAAAACTCGAAGAGGTCGCGCTGAAAGACGAATACTTCATCGAGCGAAAACTCTATCCCAACGTCGACTTCTACTCAGGTGTGATCTACCGCGCACTGGGAATCCCGATCCAAATGTTTACCGTGCTGTTCGCGATTGGCAGGTTGCCGGGATGGATTGCACATTGGCGGGAAATGCACGCGAACCCGGCGACACGCATCAATCGACCGCGACAGGTGTACACCGGGTGCAACGAACGTGACTTCGTCCCAATCGAACAGCGTAGCTGATCGATCATTCGTGACGAGCAAAAGCAGAACGTGACCCCAGGCCCACGCGCGCTACAGCAACAGACCGGCGACCGCTCCGGTCATGCAACAGGCAAGCAGCCCGCCGAACATCGCTCGCAATCCCAGCCGGGCCAGATCGTTTTTTCGCGATGGCTCCAAACCTCCGATTCCGCCAACCTGGATACCGATCGCGCCGAAATTGCTGAATCCGGCCAATGCATAGGTCAACACGGTGGCGGTCCGCTCGCTGATCGCGCCGCCGGCGCCGACGTCGAGCTTCCCCAAAGCATCGTATGCGATGAATTCGTTGGCCACGGTCTTCAACCCGATCAGTCGACCCCCTGCGAGGCATTCCTCGGCCGGGATACCGAGTAACCACGCCAGCGGCCAACAGAGGTAACCGAGAATCACGCCCAGCGTGATCTGCGGCTCGCCCGCAGCATTCAACCAACCGGCCTGGGCACACCCGTATCCGAGAATCACGTCGACCAGAGCGAGCAGCGCCAGGAACGCGATCAACATGGCACCGACGTTCAGGGCAAGTTTCAATCCTTCGCTGGCACCGTCCACCGCCGCGGCAATCAAGTTGACGTGTTCGCTTGGCGGCGACATTGTCATCTCAGCGATGACTTGGTCCGGCTCGGTCTCCGGTACCATCACCTTTGCGATCAGCAAGGCCGCGGGGGCACTGATGATCGAGGCGGTCAACAAATGCGAGATGTCGATTCCCATCCCGGCATAAACGCCAAGCAAGCCACCGGTGACCGTCGCGAAACCGCCTGTCATCATCGCGCACAGCTCACTCCGCGTCATCGTCGGCAGGTACGGTCGGACGACGAGCGGTGCCTCGGTATGTCCGACGAAGACGTTCGCGGCAGCAGCCAACGTTTCCGCGCCGCTTGTCCCGAGCGTGAATCGCATGACCCATGCCATTGCCCAGACCACGCGCTGCATCACGCCGACGTAATACAAAATGCTCATCAACGAGGAGAAAAAGATGACGGTGGGAAGTACGCCGAAAGCGAACGTTCCCAACAATGAATCTCCAAGCGGATTCTCGCCGCCAGCGGTAAACAGAAACCCGCTGCCATCGTTCACCGTCTCCATCACGGCTGTGAAGGCATCGCCGATTCGCTCGAATAACCAACGCCCGGGCGCAGTCCGCAGGACTGTGAACGCCAACAGCAGTTGCAGCAGCAATCCGCCCACGACAACACGAACAGGGAACCGGCGACGATCACTGCTGATCAACCACGCAAGTGCGACGAAGACGATCAACCCAAACGCACAAATCAATCTCGCCTGCATGATTCTCGCCTCGTGAGAAGTCGCAGCGATCTAGCCCTGCTGCGGCGTGTCAAAGATGCGGTCGCCGGCATCGCCAAGACCGGGAACTATAAACGATTGATCGTTCAGCACCGGATCGATCGCGGCCACGTAGACCTTCACATCGGGAAAGTCTCGATTGACACGCTCCAAGCCTGCTTGTGACGCGATGATGCTGAGAACGCGAATCTCATCCACGCCCCATTTCATCAGCCGCCGAACCACAAGGTCGACCGAACCACCAGTGGCCAGCATCGGATCCAACACGAGCGCCACGTTCGGCGCGCCCGTGTTGGGCAACTTGTCATAGTAGCCAACCGGTTCGGCGGTTTCTTCATTGCGATAGAGTCCCAAATGCCAAACCGCCGAGTCGGGCAACAGATCCTGAAGGGGATCGACCATTCCCAAACCGGCGCGAAGAATTGGAACCAAACCAATTCGCACCGAGAGTTGTTGGCAATCGGCATCGGCCAGCGGCGTACGGACCACGACGCTTTGAACAGGCAAATCACGCGTCGCATAGACCCCGATCAGCACCGCCAACCGCTGGACCGCATCGCGAAATTCGCCGGGCCGCGACTCGCAATCGCGGACGCGGCAAAGATGATGCTCGACCAGCGGGTGTTCGATTTTGGTGACTTGGCCCACTCGCGCGGTCCTCTTTGAAAAGCAAACGTGTTGCACGACTAGCGAGCGGATGGGGTGGGATTCGAACCCACGGTACGCGCAAACGTACGCCAGTTTTCAAGACTGGTGCCTTCGACCACTCGGCCACCCATCCGTTAGTTCGCAAACGATTCCGCGGCGGTCGTCCGCGACGCAGGGAATTTACCAGAGCCCGGCCGGCAAAGAAACCGACTCACGCGGACCACGCGAAGGTTCACTGTTTCCGTGAACGCGCGGAGGATCCTGACTCGGCCGCGGCGTCGCCTCAGACGTCGGTCACGCGTCTTTTTCGTGTTGAGCGCTGTGGGCGGTCGGTGCGAAAATGGGGTCGCGGAACGACCGACGGCTTCGCATCAGCAGAATCCAGATCCCCGAGATACTCTTCGCGGACTTTGGGATGTTGTTTGACTTCTTCGGGGGTGCCATCGACCAGGACCTGTCCCTGGTAAATCACGTAGCAACGATCGACTGTGCCGAGAATCTCACGGGCGGCGTGGTCGGTGATCAACACGCTGATGCCGCTGTTGCGCAACTGTGTGATGACGCCCTGGATCGACTGAACGGTCACTGGATCGATTCCCGCGAAGGGTTCGTCGAGCATCACGATTTTCGGGTCGGAGACCAGGCACCGGGCAATCTCGAGACGCCGTCGCTCGCCACCGCTGAGTCCCCCGGCGCGATTCTTTCGGATGTGCGCGATATTGAATTCTTCCAGCAACTCATCGGTTCGTTCACGGCGTGCGGCTCGGTCCATGCCAAGCAGTTCCAGAAGTGCCGAGATGTTTTGCTCGACTGTCAGTTTCTTAAAGACGCTCGGTTCCTGGGGCAGGTAACCCATATGACCGTCGCGCGCACGACGAAACATCGGCCAATTCGTAACGTCGCGGCCATCAAGATAAACACGTCCGCGATCGGGTTCGATCATGCCGCAAATCATTCGGAAGCTGGTCGATTTTCCGGCACCATTGGGCCCCAAAAGCCCAACAATTTCGGTCGACCCCACCTGCAGATTCACGCCATCGACCACTCGACGACGACCGTAGGTCTTCTGCAAGCCAACTGCCTCGAGGACCGGCCCGGTCGACGCGTCGGTGTCCGAATCTGAATCGGATATCAAGGATTCCATTCCAGCCATTCCTTTTGTCGTCCTTAACGGATCAGTTTCATACGCTTGATATTCGGCGTGAAAGGCACGGGTTTGTTCCACGAGTGCGGCCAGAAAACAACCAGCGCCTTGCCAACCATCAACTCACGCGGAACGTACGATTTGTCCGACCACGTCCATGCATCGCGATTGACTCCACGGGGTAGTGGAATTCGCAGTTTGGTACCGGCCCAACACCGCGCGTCCAGACTCTCGGGGCTGTTGTCGCCCATCGGAAAGTACTGTTTGTCCTCGAGCTCGAAACTGACTTTTCGTCGAGTATTCCAGCCCACGAACTCAGACCACTTCTCGGGCATCGTGAAGATTGCCTGGATCTCGCCGAAGCTGACGCCGCGGCCGGCCAATTGCCACAATTCAGTTCGGTCGTAATCGAATATCCCGTCGCTGCTGTCCTTCGTTGCGATGTAGTACTGATCGCGATCGATTCGCAGCGAGTGGATGGTTGCATTGCCGCCACGGACGGCGACCGCCGCGGGTGCCGCGTCGAGCGGGTGGGACTCGAGATAATGCGGATGGTTATCGGGATCAGGCCGAAACAATCGCGAATCGAAGGTCGCGGGTCGATCGAATTCGACCAGTTCATCGTCCACCCATACCAGCAATTCGTCATCCGTGTTACTGAACCGAATGTGGTGGCGGCCGCCTGCGCGGAGGTCGGTTTGAGCGTTGGGAACTCCATCGCCGCCATCAAATGATCGGGGCTCGACGTCATCGATGCGCAGCGTCGCGGACCCCGAATTCAAGTCGACCACGCACTGGTATTGGACACCCGCCTCGACAAGTTCGAGTACCAATTCTTCGGCGCCAGCAGATGTTTCGACATCTGCTTCAAGAATCAGATCGCCGACCCAATGCATCCCATCGCGGCCGAGATCCTGGTTACCGATGTCCTGGCCACCCCATTCCGCGGCCCGACCGAACTGTGCCGGTCCCGCGCCGCTTTGGTACTTGGAATTGAGCACGCCTTTGGAATAGCCGCCGTTAAGCATGCGTTCAAGCCGTGAGCCGCTTCGAGTCGACGGCCGCTCATCGTACACGTAACTTGCGTTGACCTGGACGTAAGAATCGTACGCGTAAAAGTCGGTAATCGCGCGGCTGCTGTGAGGATCGACGTCGGAGAGCGAGCCTCCCTGTTCGGCCGTTTCCCATTGGTCATCGTCGGGCCAACGGTGGTAATACCGCAGCCATTGCAATTGATCACTGCCCGATCCATCAAGCGTCGCGGTCATTCCGTCTTCGGACCGCTCGATCTTCCACGAATCGCTCGGGGGGCCGGGCGAGCCCTTGCGCCAAGGCTGCCAACGGCTCGGATAGTCTGCGTTGATCAGAAGCGGGGACTGATAGTCGGTGTTGTAAACCAGGTGACGCATCGCCAACAACTTCTCGGGTGGCTTCCGCAAGATCTCATCCCGCTCGATGCTGCCGGTCGGGCGCGCATAAACGTCACCATGCCGAAGCGTCAATGTTTCGTTGGGCAATCCAACCAGACGTTTGATGTAATTCTGTTTCGGATTCCCTGGATACTTGAAAACGATCACGTCCCACCGCTGCGGATCCGATAGCGCGTAGGTGAACTTGCTGACGAGAATGCGATCGCCATTGAAGGTCGCGTGGTTTGCATCGCCCGCAAGATCGATCGGGTTGACATGCCGGCAATTCGGACAAATGCCCGCAACCACAACCAATTGCGTTTCAGGCCCGGAACGCTCGCGACTTGCACCGCATTGAAACGGTTGTTCACATCGATCACAAATCAGATCCTTGTGAGCACCCATCAACGTCGGCGCCATCGAGCCGGTTGGGATCACGAACGCCTCGGCGAGAAAGGCGCGGAACAACAAAGCAAGAATGAATGCGACGACAAACGCTTCGACTGTTTCCCGCTGGGCCCCAACGCGAAATTCTTCGGCGCGAATCTCCGCTGGCTCGCGGTCGTCGACCTTTTCCTTCTCCCGCTTCGGTTTTTTTGCGGAAGACTTGGCTTTTCCCATTTGCGAGACAATCCGGATTCGAGGTGGGTGTCAATTCGGTCGCATCCTACGCTATTGTCCGCCGGCCGCGAAACTTCGATTCAATGCGGATCGACAACGCGAGTTTCACGACATCCGAGGGCAAGAGAGAGGCATGCTATGGCTAGCTGTCTCGCCTGTTTCTCCCAGTTTGACGGGAGGGTGTCAATTCGCCAACACGTCGACGGCTCCGGCTGTTTGACGTCGCGGATCGGGCCACTCCATAATGCCGCCGCTCCACTGACAGGTTTTCCTTCGTTTCCACATCCATGGCATACAACGTGAGCGGCCATTCTTCGGATCACACAGCCGAATCGGAAATTCCCGCGACGACGGGTGAAATCCCCGGGACGACGCTTGATGCATTGAAATTGGCGATGTTACCGGGGATCGGCCCACGCTCCCTCGCCTCCCTGCTCGAGCGATTCGGAGACTGTCGCGCGGTGCTTTCGGCGTCCGGCCCGGAATTGGCGTCCGTTCGCGGAATCGGCCCGAAATTGGTCCATACCATTCGCACTGCGTCGCACCACGTCGACGCTGAATCGATCGTGCGATGGTGCCGGGAGCACGAAACGTCAATCGTTTGCCGAGAGAGCGATGCCTATCCGCGGATGCTGAATGATTTGCCGGATGCACCGCCGGTCTTATTTGCTCGCGGCGAGGTTGTGGCCGACGACGAGATCGCCGTGGCGATCGTCGGCACGCGGCACGCAACGGTGTACGGACTCAAGCAAGCCGAACGGTTTGCCTACGCGCTGGCGAAGGCCGGCGTGACGGTCGTCAGCGGATTGGCACGCGGAATCGATGCCGCTGCACACGAAGGGGCACTCGATGGGGGCGGCCGGACGATCGCAGTCCTCGGTGGAGGGCTCGGGCAGATGTATCCGATCGAGCACGAGGGGTTAGCCAAAGCAATCGCGGCCGACGGCGCCGTCATCAGCGAATATGCCCCACTGGCCAAGCCGCGCGGCGGGATGTTCCCGCAAAGGAATCGACTGATTTCAGGGTTGTCCCTCGCAACTCTCGTCGTCGAAGCGCCCGACCGCAGTGGGGCGTTGATCACGGCACGACTCGCATCGGAGCAGAACCGCGAAGTCCTGGCGGTGCCCGGACCGATCACGAGCCGCGCCTCACGCGGCTGCAATCAATTGATCCGCGACGGCGCTAAACTTGTGCAAACCGTCGACGACATTCTCGAAGAATTGGGACCTGTTCGCGAGCCCGTCCAGACGCAAGAGGGTCGCGAAGTGCGCAATGGAACCGAGTTGACGCTGAACGAAGTTGAACGCAAAGTGCTCGACGCAATCGACTCGACCAGCACGCTGGTCGACGAAGTGATTCGAAAGAGCGAATTACCCGCGCAGCGAGTCATCGCGGTGATCAGCGTTCTCGAGATGCGCCGCCTGGTGCGGCGACTCAGTGGCCAGTACGTCTCGCGAATTTGACCACGCCCCGCCGATACGCTGGAAAGGAAATCACGCGACTCAAAGCGTCTTGTGATTTTCCTCACAATGCCCAAATGACCAAACCGGCTTAACGAGAGATAAAACCACTTTAGGGAATTTTAAGGGAAATTCGTTGACCCTTTGGGAGTTCTCGACGTAGAATTGTCTGCACGCGGTGAGGGAGCGAATTTCGGCTCGGTTCTCCGCTCTCTTCCTGTGTACCCGGCTTGGGTTCCAGGCCCGGGGACCATGTTTCCTTTTCCATAGACAGTCATTGGCTGGCTCGAGCCGACAGCCCACGTCGGCAATCTGGCATCCCAAAGCCGCCTGGTTCGCCGATTGAATCAGGGACGCGGGATTTTTCACTGATGAAGCAGTGAGACCGCGATCACCTAAGGATGGATTACTTCGGTGTTGGGAGGACCACGATGGGTTTTCTGCTCGATGGACAAAACAATCGACCCCCGGACAAGTCGGTCGATGCCGGTTCCGATTCGAAGTCTGGCTCCAAAGGAGAGGTCAACGAAGCGGCAAAGGACGCCACGGCGCCGCAGGGAATCACCTCTTACCATGACGTCCCGGCGTTTGCCCTGCTCCAGCATGCTGGGGAGCAGCTCCCCGACCGCACGGCGTTAATTTACGGTGATCGCCGTTGGAGTTACGCGGAGCTGAACCGAGATTCGGTTCGGGCCGCGGCGATGCTTCAAAGGCTCGGCGTGCGTCCGGGCGACCGCGTCGGCATCCTGCTGCCCAACGTGCCTGAATACATCATCGCGGCCAATGCGATCTGGCGAGCAGGCGGCGTGGCGATTGCCATCAGCCCCCTGATGGTTGCCGCAGAAGTCCAGTCACTGCTGAAGAAGACCAACTGTCACTTCGTCGTTTGTCTCGACATGTTGTCGCACATGGTCAACACCGACGACAACACCGACGTGCAATCGTTGATGGTGTCGATTCGCGAGCATTTGCCATCGCTGTACCAGATCGGTTACTTGTGGGCTCGGCGCAGCCGTACCGGACACTGGACGTTGCCGACGACCGAACGTTGCCGATGGTTCTGGGACGAATTCAACAAAACGGATCGCTGCTGGCAACCAATTTCGATCAAGCCGGCGCGTGATCCTGCCTACATTCTGCCCACGGGTGGAACCACGGGTTCACCCAAGGCGGTCACTCTCAGCCACACCAACATGGTGGCCAACGCCTGGCAGCAATACGAATGGACCGAACGCACGTTCGGCGAGCAATCAATGTTGGCCGTACTTCCGTTTTTCCACAGCTATGGAATGTCGGCAACGGTCATGGGCGGTGCCGCGATGGGTGCGACGCTGATTCTTCATCATCGGTTCAACACGCGACAAGTCATTCGTTTGCTCGAGCAACACCAACCTTCGGTATTTCACGCTGTGCCGGCAATGCTGGTGGCGATGAACGAGCGTTTCCGTTCCCACCGCCCCAAGATCACCGGACTTCGTTGGGTCATCTCGGGTGGAGCGCCGCTTGAGGAAGCGGTCGGCAGCGAGTTTGCCCGGCACACCGGGGCATTGGTTGTCGAGGGCTATGGCCTGAGCGAAACCTCGCCGGTGACTCACGTCGGTCACCTCTACCAGGAGCCTCGCTACGGCACGATCGGTCTGCCGCTTCCCGAAACTCAGTGCAAGATCGTCGACAACGCCGATGGTGTAACGGCGGTTCGCGATGGCGAGGTCGGCGAACTGACGATTCGGGGTCCGCAAGTCATGCTCGGATATTGGAATGATCCCCAGGCGACCAGCCAGGCGATTCGGATGGGCTGGCTTCACACCGGTGACCTGGCGGTGGAGGAACCCGACGGTTACTACCGCATCGTCGGTCGCAAAAAGGACTTGATCATCACATCGGGTTACAACGTTTATCCAAGCGAAGTCGAAGCGGTTCTGCGCGAAGCTGAAGGTGTTGCGGACGCAGCCGTCGTCGGGCATCCCGATGAAAAGAGAGGCGAGATCGTCAAGGCTCACGTGGTCATGAAACCCGGCGTTCCCTGGGACGAAAAACGTCTGCACGAATATTGCAACGAACACCTTTCCAAACACAAACAACCGCGGATTTTCGAGCGGTGCATTGGCGATCTGCCGCGAAACTTCCTCGGCAAAGTGATTCGCCGCGAATTACGCGAGGCCAACGCCGCGGAGATCTCTACCGATGATGCAACAATGGAGGCGAACTGATGAACAATTCACAACCCATCGCGGTGGTATCCGGTGCGAGGACGCCGTTTGCAAAAGCGTTCACGGATCTCCGTGACGTTTCAGCCGTGGAACTTGGACGGATCGCACTGCTGGACGCGTTGCGCCGCAGCGGTCTCAATGCAAACGATATCGACGAGGTGGTGATGGGCAACGTTGCCGGTCCACCCGATGCCGCCAACGTTGCCAGGGTGATCGCGCTCAAAGCGGATTTGCCGATCGACCGGATCGCCCACACGGTCAATCGCAATTGTGCTTCCGGTATGGAGTCGATCCTCGGCGGTTGGCAGGCGATCAATCAGGGACGTGCCAAAGTCGCCATCGTCGGCGGCACTGAATCGATGTCGAACATTCCAATGCTCGTCGGTCCCGAAGCCACCCGCCGCTGGCTGGCCCTGGCTCGTTCGAAAACGATGATGCAAAAACTGAAAACGCTTGCTTCGTTCCGCCCTCGTCATTTCAAGCCGGTGATCGGGATCGAATTGGGTCTGACCGATCCGGTTTCCGGTTTGAACATGGGCCAGACTGCGGAGGTGCTCGCCGACGAATTTGCGATCACGCGCGAACAGCAGGACCGTTTTGCGATGGAAAGCCACCACAAAGCCGAAGCTGCCCAAACCGAGTGCTTCCTCTCGGGCGAAATCGTCAATGTCGACGCCCGCGGAGGCAAGGTCGAAAAGGACAATGGCATCCGTTACGGCCAATCGATGGAGGCCTTGGCAAAGCTTCGGCCGATCTTCGATTCCGACGGGACCGTTACCGCCGGAAACAGTTGCCCGCTGACCGATGGAGCCGCGGCGCTCGTGTTGGCCTCGCCCGATGACGTTGGTCGTTTCAATTCGCCGCCTCTGGGGTACATCACCGCCAGTGCGATCGCCGGTTGTGCGCCCTCGCGGATGGGCCTCGGACCGGTTTACGCAACCGCCAAGCTGCTGAAACAAACCGGGCTTTCGATCAGCGATTTCGATTTGATCGAGATCAACGAAGCCTTCGCGGCCCAGGTGATCGCCTGCGAAAAGGCCTTCGCCTCGAACGAGTTTGCGGAAAAGGAACTGGGGATGTCCTCCGCGGTCGGCGAGATCCCTCCAGATCGATTGAACGTTCACGGCGGTGCCATTGCTCTGGGGCATCCCGTGGGCACAACCGGCACCCGTTTGGTCCTGACGCTGCTGCGGGCGCTCAAAGCGGCGGGGAAACGCCGTGGCCTTGCGACTTTGTGCGTCGGCGGCGGACAGGGCTTTGCGATGGTTGTCGAAACTGAAAAGGAATAACGCGATGAATAAGAAACCCTACAACAACTTTGATGTGGTCACAGATGACCGCGGTGTTACGACGGTCACGTTGGACGTGCCCGGCCGTCCGCTGAACATTCTCAATCGCGAGGTGATGTCGGAGCTTGACCAGATCGTTCACGAACTGGAAAACAGCACCGCTGAAGTCAAGCTTGTGATCTTCCAGAGCGGGAAAGAAAGCGGATTCCTGGCCGGTGCCGACGTGAATGCCATCGCCGAGATTGAATCGGCCAGTCACGCGATGCGGGTGATCGAAAGCGGCCAAACCCTCTTTCAGAGAATTGAATGGCTCTCGATGCCAACGATGGCGGTCATTCATGGCCCCTGTCTCGGTGGCGGACTGGAATTGGCGCTCGCCTGTAAATATCGGGTCGCCCGCGACAACAGCTCGACCAAGATCGGATTACCTGAGATCAAACTCGGATTGATTCCCGGCTGGGGAGGTACGCAGCGTTTGCCGCGGATCGTCGGTCTAGGTAACGCCTTGCCGTTGATCTTGACCGGCAAGCATCTCAACGCCGGCGATGCACTCAAGATCGGACTGGTCGACGTGGCCATCAAGCCGGACCACTGGGAACAAAAGCTACCCTCTTTCATTGATGACGCACTGCACGAGAACGTCGCCGGTCCCAGCTCGCGTCGCCCGCTGTGGCAACGGGCACTCGAATCGACCAGCCTCGGGCGTTCGATAATTTTCCGAATGACCGGGCGATCGATCGCATCGAAAGTGAAGCATTATCCGGCTCTCTCAGCGGCACTCAGGGCGGTCCGACTCGGATACGAAAAAGGCCCCGACGGGTTCCTGTGCGAGCGAAACGAATTCGTCGATCTGTTGGCAACACCGACGTGCCGCAATCTGTTGGGACTCTTTTTCTCGAGGGAACGCGCCCGCAGTTTGTCGACCTGGTCCGCGGAAATCGGATCTGCGGTTCACGAAACACCCATTCGAACGGTCGGCGTCGTAGGCGCCGGCGCGATGGGTGCGGGAATCGGTCAATTGGCCGCGGTGCGTGGCTACGACGTTGTGATGAAAGAGATCAACGACGAGGCTGCCCAGGCGGGACGTAAACGGATCGAAAAGTTGGTCGATGACTTTGCCCGCCGCAAAGACTGGGATTCCCAACAACGAAGCGACCTGCTCGCGAAAGTCTCGTACAGCTGCGACGACGCCTCCCTGGCGAGTTGCGACCTGGTCGTCGAGGCGGTGGTCGAGCGAGAGGACATCAAGGACCAGGTGTTCGCGACGCTGGACAAGGTCGTTCAGAACTCGGCCATCCTCGCAAGCAACACATCCTCGTTGTCGGTCACGCGGATGGCGGCGGCGACCAAGCGACCAAAGCAAGTTGCGGGTTTGCATTTTTTCAACCCGGTTCACCGCATGGAATTGGTCGAGGTCGTCAAGGCAGCCGATACCGATGATGCAACGATTACTCGATTGGTTGCCTTTGTCAAAGCTCTCGGAAAGACGCCGATTGTGACTTCGGATTCGCCCGGATTCCTGGTCAACCGTGTGCTGTTTCCCTATCTCGGCGAAGCCGTGCTGATGGTCGCCGAGGGTCACGATGTGGCAAAAATGGACAAGCAGGTCAAACGATTCGGGATGCCGATGGGACCGCTGCAGCTGCTCGACCAGGTAGGAATCGACGTCGCCGCGCACGTTGCTGGTTCGCTTGACGGGATTCTGCCCGGTGTAGCCCCGGTGGTCGAAAAGTTGCAGTCGATGGTCGAAAAAGGACATCTCGGACGCAAAGCGGGTACCGGTTTTTACCGCTACCGAAAAGGCAAGCGGGGCGACGCGGCCGACATTCCTTTCGCGGACGCCGCGGCGAAACCGGCGGATCTCGGAAACGATTTTCTCGAGGACTCTCTCACGGCGATTCAGCGGCGTCTGGTCTATCCAATGCTGGCCGAGGCGGTGCGGTGCCACGAAGAGGGAATCGTGAAGGAACCCTGGGCGATCGATCTGGCCATGGTGCTCGGCACCGGCTTTGCCCCGCATCGCGGCGGACCATTGCACGTGATTGACTCAATTGGTCTCGCGCAAGTAACCGGCAACCTGAACCGCCTGAGTGAGAAACTTGGCGATCGTTTTGCACCCCCCAAACAATTGGTCGAAATGTCAAACCGGGGCGAAAGTTTCTTCGGCGAAGGTGACACGACGCAGCAATATGCTTCGTCGTCGTGAATGCGTTCGGGCCGCCAGAGCATTAACAATGGAAGAACAGCAGGGACATCAAAGGAGATCATCACATGAGTCTTGAATACAACACGAATCATTCAAATTCGGTATCGGGCGAATCATCGTCGGCACCCGTTTCTCAAACCGGTTCAGAAAGCATGGAACAGGAAAAGACCAAAAATCATCCTACCGAGACATCCGAAAAGACCGTCGAGTCGAACGGTGAATCGTTTGCTGAAGTCGCGCTGCGGCTCGGCGGTGCATCGGCCGACGAAGCCCGGCGGACCGGAGTCGTTGATACGGCGGACGATCAGGTCGAGGACCTCTTCGCACCGCAGTACCAAACGGTCAACAGTCCAGCGCACCGGGCAGTATGGGACAGCAAAGTCTCGACGGAATTGTTCCAGTGTTCTTCGCACGTTGAGTCCGAGGATGTTTCCCGCGTCGTACGTAAGTCGCTGAATGTCGTTCGCTCGCACCGCGACGGCGGCACACTGATCAATGACGCCGGCAAGATCACCGACCAGGTGCTCGGTGAACTCGGCGACGCTGGATACTGGGGATTGCTGGTCGATGCGAATTACGGCGGCGCTGGCGCGTCGATGCGCCAATTCGCGCACATGATCACGCAAATGGCAACGATCGACCCGACGGTCGCCGGACTTGCATCGGTACATGGTTGCATTGGCGCGGTCGATCCTGTGCGGTCATTTGGCTCGCCGGAGCAGAAACAACGTTTCCTGCCGAAGTTGGGTGACGGGACCCGGCTCTCGGCCTTCGCGCTCACCGAGCCGGGAGCGGGCAGCGACCTGACGGCACTGAAAACAACCGCGGTCCTCGATGGCGATCATTACGTCGTCAACGGCGAAAAGCTGTTCATCACCAACGCCGTTCCCGGACGTACGATTGGTCTGGTCTGCATGATCGACGACGTGCCGAGCGTTCTGATTGTTGATCTTCCGGAACAGGAGGACGAGAGCTTCCACTTGAACCGGTACGGAATCTATGCGTTGCGTCGAGCACACAACAACGGGCTTGTGTTCAAGAATTTCCGCGTGCCCGCTGAGAATCTGCTGACGCCCGTTCGCGGTGATGGCTTGACGATTGCCTATCACGGGTTGAATCTCGGCCGTGTCTCGCTTTGTGCTAACGCCGCGGGAACGATGCGGTGGATGATGGCGGAAATGCTGCCGTGGGCAAGTTACCGTTGCACCTATGGCCAGCCGATCGAGCGCCGCGAACTGGTGCGACGCCGTATCGGCCGCCTGGCCGGCATGATCGTGGCCTGCGATGCGTTGACGCAATGGTGCGCCGGGTTGATCGACCAGGGTTACCGGGGCGAAATGGAATGCATCGTCGCGAAGATTTTCGGCAGCGAAGCTCAGAAAGAGGCTGCAATCGAGTTGTTCATGAAGACCCACGGCGGGCGGTCTTTCCTTGAAGGCCATCTTTTCGGCGACAACGTCCACGAGTTTTTGGCGCCCTGCATCTACGAGGGCGAGGGCGAGATGCTCGGCATGGCTTTCTTCAAGTCGCTGGTCAAGAATCACGGCAAAGCGTTCTTTGAACCGATCGGGCGCACGCTGCATGAACGGGGAATTGCTCAGCCGAACCTGGCCAATCCGGCGCATCTTTGGGCGCTACGCGGCCCGATGATGAACTACACCAAATGGTACGCCCATCGCCGAGTGACCGGTTCGAGCTGGACACCGCTGCCGTCGATGTCGCGCGAGCTGCACTCTCACGCCCGATTCGCGCAGAAGCTGTTGTCAAGCTCCGCCTTCATGATCAGCGCGACGATGCGGAAGCACCAGTTGAAGCTGGCCGATCGCCAATGCCGCATGTCGGTGATCTCATCCACCCTGCAGAACGCCATCGTGATGTTGGTGACCAGTCTGTACGCCGCGGACTCGTCGGACGAGGTGACTCGTTCGGCTGCGGACACGATTTGCCGCGAATTGCGATGGAGAATCACCGGTGGCCAGGCCAGCGACCGTGATTTCCGACAAGTCACCGAGCTTGGCGGCCGCATCGCAGACGATGGGTGGGACGAGCTCAAGGACGTCACCTCCGGTGGAATCCTGATGCCTTACAAGAACCAGTAGCCCCTGTGAATCGCGTCAACAGCAAAGGAGACGCCGTTTTCAATCATTGCCGCCACGCAACAAGATGATGTTTGGAGAGTGTGGATGAACCTTTTGAATTTGTTTCTTCCTAGCAAGCCGGAAAGTGAGGACCTTTCGGCCAAGCAGCGTCGTGCCGTCTTGGCACTCGGCGGTGGCGGCGCGCGCGGGCTCGCCCACTTGGGCGTGATGCAATCGATCGGCGAGTCAGGAGTTCAAACCGAGCGAATCGTTGGAGTCAGCATGGGAAGTCTGGTAGGCGCCATGTGCGCCGCTGATCCAGATATTCTTCGCGTGCAGGCGAAAGCGATCGAACTTCTGCGCTCGCCGATCTTTCAACTCAAACAGGAGATTCTCTTCGGCGCCGCACCACCGGGCGACGAGGAGAGCTCCGGCGGATTGTTCCCCTGGTACGGGCGAATTCGAAAATACCTCAAGGCGCACCGCAAACTTACCCGCGCGGTGACGAGTAGTTCGTTGATTTCGGATCACCCGCTCCAGGAATCGATCGACTACTTATTACCCGACGTCGATCTTCGCGATTTACCGATACCGCTCAGCATTGTTGCGGTCGATCTTTTGACGGGGCAACGCGTCGTCTTGGAGAAAGGTCCCCTCCGTGACGCCGTGCGGGCGTCGGCTGCGATTCCCGGAATTTTCCCGCCCGTCCCCTGGGATGGAATGCTGCTCTCGGACATCGGAGTGATTGAATCGATTCCCACGTTCGTCGCGAAGTCTTACGCAAGCGACTTGACGTTGGCCGTCGACGTCGGCCAGGACAACACAAAGATTGCCGAGTGCAATACCGCGATCGAGGTGATGATGCGAGTCGATGACATTTGCGAACGGCTGATGCGTCGGCACCTGCTCGATGCCGCTGACGTCATCGTCCGGCCCGATGTCGGGAACGTCGCGTGGTTCGACTTCAGCGAACCGGAGCGGCTGATCGCGGAAGGACGATTCGCTGGCCATCGCGCTCTCGGCAATTTGGAGGATGTCTGTGCGGCCTGATCCGCACGACAGCCACGATGGCGCTCAGATCATCTCGTGATAGAGCACCAGCCACAACGGGATTGCCACCATAGTGACGACCCACGAAAAAATGATTCGTCGCCGCAAAGATCGGACGCGGTACGCATCGGGACTCAAAGTCAGCAGCAGATAGATACAGTAGAAACTGATCAGCGGTGGCAGAACGAACGTACCGACAATCGCGGCTCGGAGGCATCGCGTCACATCTTCACGCATCTTGTCGCCCGGGATCACCTG
>JAHELS010000219.1 GCA_024644085.1 Rhodopirellula sp. | reverse complement strand
AGCAACGCGATCGCCTCAATGTGGTATTGATTCTTTGTGACGACCATCGATTTGATTGTCTGGGCGCTGCGGGGCACCCGTTTCTTGAAACGCCCCACCTCGACGAGATGGCCAAAACGGGCGCGATGCTGACTCACGCCTACGTCACCACATCGCTCTGTTCCCCCAGTCGAGCTTCGATTCTCACCGGACTCTACGCCCACAACCACCGTGTTGTCGACAATTACCACCCCGTCGATGCAGATCTGGTCTTCTTTCCGCAGCACCTTCAAAAAGCAGGCTACGAAACTGCCTTCGTCGGCAAGTGGCACATGGGAGGCGATATCGACGAACCGCAACGAGGTTTTGATCATTGGGTCGCGTTCAAGGGCCAGGGGACGTACTGGCCTGACGGACACGGGACAACGCGTGAAGTCCCACAGACGACCTATGATGGGTTCAACATCAACGGCAAACGCGTGGCGCAAAAGGGATACATCACCGACGAATTGACTGACTACGCGATCGATTGGCTCGCTCGGCGGGATTCCAGCAAGCCTTTTTTTCTATACGTCAGCCACAAAGCAGTGCACGCCGATTTTGTCCCTGCCGATCGCCATCGCGGACGCTATGACGACGCGGTGCTGCCGATCCGGACCCCAACTGTCGCCGAAATGGATGCCGGCAATTTGCCGATCTGGGTTCGCAACCAGCGCAACAGTCGTCATGGTGCCGACTTCGGGTACAACATCGCCGATTTTTCTCCGGAAGTTTATTACCGGCGGTATTGCGAATCGCTGTTGGCAGTCGACGACAGCGTGGGACGGCTGCGACAATTCTTGCGCCGTCAGGGCCAGGACGAGCGGACGCTGCTGATCTACATGGGGGACAATGGTTTTCAATTCGGCGACCACGGTTTGATCGACAAGCGAACCGCATACGAAGCCAGCGCAAAGGTACCGTTGCTGATGGTTGCGAAAGACCGGATTCCTGCTGGTTCGACGTTCGATGGCCTCGTCGGCAACATTGATATCGCCTCGACGATACTCGAAGCCGCCTCGGCTCCGCCGCTTCCCAGTCCCGATGGCCAAAGTTTCTGGAAGGCGCTCTGCGAGAATGATCCCGGCTCACTTGATCGCCAGGAACTTCTGTACGAGTACTACTGGGAACGCAATTACCCGCACACTCCAACGCTGCACGCCATTATCGGGGGACGTTGGAAATACATCCGTTGCCATGGGTTGTGGGATCGCGATGAACTTTACGACCTGGAGACGGATCCGGGCGAGATGAACAATCTAATCAACCAGCGGCAGCATGCCGAACGAATCGCGGCGATGAACAGCCGGCTATGGAAACTTCTGCTCGAGAGCGACGGTCACGACATCCCTTTGCTGGAAGACCGCGGACCTCGATTTCCCTGGCGGCATCCCGAGCTATCGCCACAGGCTCTTTTCCCGGCCGAGTACTTTCGCACAAGTGAAAAAGCTCCATCGCCGGTGCCGGTCAATCGGGAATGATCTCGCCGCGCACCAGATCATCAAACGTTTCACGCTTGCGAATCAACTTTGCCTGACCATCCTCGATCAACACCTCAGCCGCACGCGTCTTGCTGTTGTAGTTGCTGGCCATCACAAAACCATACGCGCCGGCGTTTTCGAGAATGATCCAATCGCCTACCTGGGGCGCTGGCAATCGGCGAGTGTCGACGAAGCCTCCTTCGCGCTGCGTAAAGATGTCGCCCGATTCGCAAAGCGGTCCTCCGATGACGACGTCGACTTCTTCACGGTCCGCAGCGTCCACGGTTTGACCGGCGACCGAGATCGGATGATAGGCCCCGTACATCACAGGTCTGGCCAAGTCGTTGAATCCGGCGTCGACGAGCACAAAAAGGTTTCCGCCAACCTGCTTGATACTCCGAACCTCAGCAATCAGATACCCGCTCTCGGCCGACAGGTACCGCCCCGGTTCGATCTCGAGCGTCAAAGGGTGACCGAACTTTTCGCTCAGGCGGTTGCGTGTCGCGTTCCAAAGCTCGAAGTACTTCGGCAAATCAACATAGGTTTCCTCTGTCCTGTAGGGGACGGGCAGTCCGCCACCGGCGCTAATCGTTTTCAACGTTCGCCCTACCTCGAGCGCCACCCTTTCCATCGAGTCGCACACTTCGCTGAGATGCTTTAAATCAGTTCCCGATCCAATGTGCATGTGCAAGCCGGTCACGGTGATCCCGAACTGGTCGGCGCGCCGCAAACATTCGTCAATCTGCGTGTGCCAGATTCCGTGCTTGCTCTGTTCGCCCCCCGTATTGGTCTTTTGACTGTGGCCGTGTCCGAACCCCGGGTTGATGCGGAGCGTTACTTCAGACCCCGGGCGTCGCTCCCCCAGTTGGCTGATCATGTCGGGCGACCCGCAATTGACCGGAAGTGAATGCTCGACGACCAAATCGAGTGCCTCGCGGTCAAATATGTCCGCGGTGTAGACGATTTCGTGCTTTTCCGGATCGACCGAGTAGCCTGCTGCAATCGCTCGACGGATCTCACCGGCACTGACCGCGTCGACGACGACGCCACGGCGCCGCATTCGGTCAAGGATCGCTAAATTGCCGCACGCCTTTTGAGCGTAGCGGATGACATCGAATTCACTCAAATCGGCGATTCGACGGCCGATGGATGCCAGATCGTAAACGTACAGTGGTGTCCCGAATTGTCGGGCCAAGGAGCCAATTTCGAGGCCCGCAATCTCGCGGCGTGAGGTCGAGAAACTGGGAAGCGTGATCATGGAGCGGTGGGATTGATCTGGAGACTTTGAGATCCAATTCGTCGTGCGATCGCGGCGACGGGGATGATGGCATTGTGGCAAAGGGACGGGTCAGCCGAAAGGATCTACCAGCCGCACCGGCCGCGTCGAGCACCCCTCTTTTGGAAGCTCAATCTTCGCGTGACCCGTGACGGCACCCAACGACCGACTGAAAAACGACACCGCCGCCTGTAGCGATGTTCGCCAAACGCACGAATCTGCCCCGCCAGAAATTGGGATCACGCAGCGGCACGCTCCCCCTTTGAAAAAACGTCGCGGACGATGCACCATGCAATCCTTGCTAGCATCGTCCGCGACTAATTCCCAAGGCTGCGCGACACGGGTCGCGCTGCACGATCGGCACGGACTGCGTCAGTGGGTCGGGCCGACCTGTCCGTTGGGGCCCGGTTGCGGCACGGCCTTTTTACGAGGTCCTTGTGGTCCCGGTCTACGGCCTCTTCTACGCCCTTGCTGAACCGGGATAAAGCGGCCTTCGATGCGTTGCAGCAGCTTGCTGATACAAAGCTTGTTGATGCTCAAATTCATCTCGTCGGCCTCAATGCGGAGGGCATCGTGCAAACTCTTGGGCAACCGGATGGTGATCATTCGCTCCGGCTCGGTGGCATCACCTTTGGACGAATCCTGGCTTCGCATTGCGGCGATCATTTCCTGGAGCTCGGCGAACTCTGGGCTGTCCTCGAAGCCCCTCATCTCGGACGGCTCACGAAAGAGCCGACGGACGACGCCGTCGGAGCCAAGCATCTCCCGGTAGAAGACGACCCAGCTGCCCGTTTTCGTGAAGGCTTCCTGTGCCAACCGCAGCGCCTCAGCGCCGCGTTGCTCCAACGGGAGTTCACAATTCGGGGGGGATAGATTCAGGTGAGATGACAGGCTATCGACTTGCTCCGGGTCGGGGTCACTGGCATAACGAAGAGTGGTTGTGTTGTCGGATTGATCCATCGCGAGACTTGCCTTCCTTTGTTTGGAACACGCGTGGTGAAGTTGTTGCCGCCATCGTTACAACCGGTCAAATCAACCAACCCAACATTTGCTTTCAAAAGCACTTACGGCGATTGCACAATTCGCGTGCATCGGTGTTCCCAACTCAAGCACCGGCCGCCTGCCCAGAAATCGGGCACTCGGCGCTGTGCAATCCTTAAGTGTCCAAGTCGCGTCGCGAATCGGTAGACGAATCATTTCCGTCCTAAAAACTCACGAAACACCTAGGTTTTCGGAGCCAAATCGACGCTGCGGACTTTTTTTGAAATAGCAGCAACTAAAACCAGGGCCAAAAGCAGCGGACGCGAGAAGAAATCGGTCGGATCGGGAACCCGCCCCGCACCCGACACCCATCAACGTCATCCAGAAGAGGGGTCGCAATGAACGACCGGGAAGAGGCTGATTTCCCCTGCTCAAGTCAAGCCCACGCTCGATACCAGAAAGCAATCCACCTGGCTCGAACTTAAGCCATGACCCCATCGCAGGCGTCTGCTAGCAATTCGACTGCGCGATCCACCTGGTCCCGGCTATTGATCCACCCAAGCGAGACGCGGAGCGTGCGGCCGATCTGTGCTTCGGTTCTGCCGATGGCGCGCAATGCCCGAGTCATTTCATCCGGCGGCGTCGCCGCTCGAGGCGCTGCGACGACCAATTGACGAGCCGATTTCTGGATCTGACGGGCGCTGCCGGGCATCTCGATCGCGACCGTATTGGGCAGCCGCGGTGACTCGCTGCAAAGAAAAACCGGCTGCGGGTTAATGGTCTCCATTAGCCCCTTCGTAAATCGCTCACGAAGCTCGAAAAGGGTCGCCGATGCGTCGACACAGCACTTGGTTGCCAGCGTTCCGGCGGCGCCGAGCCCGATGCAGGCGGGGATATTTTCGGCCCCGGGACGAAGCCCCATTTCGCGGGGTTCGCCATACGCAATCGGGGTGAGATGCATTCCCCGGCGGACATAGATCGCTCCGCTGCCTTTGGGACCGTAAAACTTATGACCGCTGATCGTCACGGTATCGGCACGAAGGGAGGTCACCTCGACCGGAATCTTACCGAATGCCTGGCTGGCGTCGCAGTGAACCGATACCCCCCGGTTGTGACAAATATCGGCGATTTCCCGTACCGGCTGGATCGTCCCGAGGATGGGATTCGCCAACTGGATGCAAGCCAATCGGGTTTCGCTGCGAATTTGCGCTCCCAGCCGTTCGGGGTCGATCAGTCCGTTGGTCTCGCAGGGAACCGTTTCGATCTCCCAGCCGTGACTGGCCAGACTTGCGGCCGCCTTTTGGACCGATTCATGCTCCAGCTCACTGACCAACACGTGTCCCGGTTCCTGAGTGCCAAGGGTTCCGAGAATGCCGAGGTTGTTCGCTTCGGTGCCGCCCCCGGTAAATACGATTTCGAACGGCTCGCATCCGACCAACCCGGAGAGACCTTCACGTGCATGTTCGAGCGCTTCGCCGACGGCTTGAGCGTGGGAGTGCTCCTGGTCGGGAAGCATAAAATGGGTTGACCAGTAAGGCTGCATCGCCTCGAGCACCGAGGGTGCGATGGGCGTCGTCCGATTGAAATCGAGATAGATAAGCGACATCAGTTCCGCGACAGCGTTGAGGAATCTGGAGGCTCAATTCCGCGAATTCCTGATTTGCCTGCCTAGATTAGTCGGAGTGTGTGGGAGGACCAGCCCTGATTCCCCTCTGTGGAGGCGGCGAAGATGGAATTTTGTTCGGGTTTTGAGGACGATGACGCGTTATGATAAGGGGACGTTTGCACAACTCCCCCAAGCTTGCGATAATTCAATTTCGACCAGGACGGTGGGGCCGGACCAGCCTCCCCCTGACAAGCCTCTTACGACTTCTCTCATCTCTCTCACTCCACGTGGAGCCCCAAATGAAGCGTCCAAACTACGGTTTTACCCTCGTTGAGTTGCTGGTGGTGATCACCATCATCGGCATCCTGATGGGGTTGCTGATTCCCGCCGTCAATGCTGCTCGAGAGACAGCACGCCGAAACCAGTGCGCTGCCAACATCAAGAATCTGGGGCTTGCTGCGGTACAGTACGAAAACACCAAAGGCAGCCTGCCGCCGTGGGTGAACAAGTATGGTTTCTTCGATGCATCGAGCTCAAGCGTCGACCCGTCGGACCTGGCAAACTTCAGTGGCATGGTGCCGACTCACGTTAAGGTCGGCGGATTCGGCGTAGCGATTCTGCCTTGGCTCGACGCCCAACCCACCTACGAACATTGGACTCAGGATCGGTACCCGATCATCAGCGACGGAGCGGGCGACCTTCAGCAATCGACGGGGCTTTCCGGCAACGGGTTCCACGAACTTGCCGGTCCGAACCTTGCGATTTTCCAATGCCCGAGCAATCCTGTTTCCAAGGGATCGCACGGCAAGAACAGTTACATCTCCAACAACGGGATGTCACAAATCTTCACGACCCAGAACCACGACGCAAGCTCGAACGTGGCGACCGTTTGCGCTACATTCCTTGCGTCGCAAAAGAAGTCCAACGGCTGCTCCATCGCCGGATATCGCGGCTTGGATCCTGGCACCACAACGATGCTGCCGACTGCCAGCGCACCGAATCTCGACGACCTGAAGGATGGCCAGGGCTACACGATGCTGTATTCCGAGAACGTTCAGGCCGCCCCATGGTTCCGCCCCGGGTTCCTTGATTTCAATGATCTTGCACCCGCATCAGGTGAAGACATCGAGGAAACGACCGAATTGCGATACTCGCGTTTCACCAACGGTGCGGTGTGGCATTTTGAGGATCCTCAGGCTGCACAACTCAACGGACTCGGAATCACCAGCCCGGCTGGTGCCAGCGTCCAACCGGTCTACCAGCAGCACAAGATCAACGGTGGCGGCAACACGGTTGCGGAGGACATTTTCAATCTGTCGATGGGCCAGAACAGGTTTGATGCGGCTAGCTTGGCCCGGCCCTCTTCGGCGCATGTAGATGGCGTGAACTGTGCTTTCGCTGATGGACAAACTCGGTTCGTCACCGTTTCGGTTGACTACCGCGTTTACCAGGCATTGCTGACGCCTCGCGGCAAGAGCAGCGATGTGCCATGGCAGGAATTCGTCCTGACCAGCGAACTCGAAGACTAGTTCGATTCCATTGGAAGAGTCCATCGAAAGCCGAGGCCCCAAGCCTCGGCTTTTTTTGTTGACTGGTCGGGACGCGAGGATTATTAGTGCGCGCCACGTGACTTCGTCAACTTTGACGGTCAAACGCTTCAGCCAAACAGTAACGGGTGACGATCAGCCTCATTAGCACCTCGGATTTCGGTGTGTCCAGCGTTGCCCTCCCCAACGCTCGACCAGTATTCCGACGGCAGGGATCGCCGGCACCGCAAGTCAAAAATATCAGGCCAGCAAGTGACCAAAACGATCCCCAGCTTTCTGCGGATTCACTGCGAATCGCAGTCCGCATCCAGCGACACACCGTTTGATTCGCAGGATTCCGTCAACCACTTTTGGAATACCTATGCCGACACGACGGGTTGGCGACTTGACCACCGCGCGTCGCGGGATTCACGGGTCGAGTTACTACCGGCGGTAACGGAGGATTCGATCGAAGCGATCGAGTCCCAGTCCACGGCGGGTGTCAGCAAGGCGGCCGCAACGCGGCTGGCCGAATCGGCGTCACGCGTTGCACGCGAACTGCAGCGCAATCGCGAAGCAATCCGTCGCCAGGAGGCAGAGCTTGCCTCCCGCGCCCCCATCCTCGCCGGCGAGCAAGATCGCGCCAAACTGGCCGACCAGATCGAGCAAACCCTTTCCGACGCGACCGTCGCATGCGGGTGCGACGCCGCCGCGATGTACATGCTCGATGATGAGACGAAGTATTTGAAGACCCGCGCCATTCACGAGATGCCGGTCCAGCGGCTCGAGGAAGAACCGCGTGAACTGAGATTAAGCCGAGGTGACTTGGAATCGATGGTACAGGGAGTCGTTGCGGTCGATGATCTTGATGCCGGCGGAGTTGACACGTGGAATTGCCCTGAATCGTTCGCCGCGGGAATCTGTGCTTCGATCGAGAGCGACGGCGTGCCAATCGGAACGCTTTGGTGTTTCAAGCAGGAAAAAGCTGAGTTCACACCAGCCGATACAGCCGCCGCCCGGCTGGCCGCATCCAAGCTCTCACTCCAACTCGCAACGGCCGCCACAGGCGACGATCCCGGTCGCAACCACAGCGGGGTTGCAGTCGCCGATATCGCGCAGTGGCAATATGAATCGCTTCCGATCGGCTCGAATCTGGCTGAAGGGTGGCACGTCGACGGCATGATCGAATCGAAAAACGATTGGGCCACCGGATGGCACGCATGGGACATTCTTCCCGATGGAACCCTGATGCTCGTTGTCGCAGAAGCGGTTGAAACTTCCACGCGTGGTGCCATGCACGCGACCGTCGCCCGCGCTGCCCTCGTCGCTCACGCCGGGTACCGCCACACACCCGCGCAAATGCTTCAAAGAATCAGCGACTCTCTGTGGCAAACCAGCACAGGTGAGCAGCTGGTTTCGCTGCTCTATGCCCGTGTCGATCCAGAGACCGGAGAGGGGGAAGTTGCATCCGCCGGATCCATCGCAGCGTTGATCGGTAATCGCTATGGCTTTCGGCCACTCACCAGTGGAACCAGCGATCCGCTGAACGCCCACATTGATGCAAGGTGCATCAGTGAATCATTCCGCATGACCAGCGGCGAAACGTTGCTCGCCTACACGGATGGAATTGTCGCAGCGGGCGCGTCACAGAGACTGATGGGAGAGCAAATCAGGTCAGCAATGGAATCGGCCGACGAACATCCCCTCGCCCGCGTCCGGCGGCGACTGTCCGAGTTCCCGGTAAAGGTGGAACGCGGCGCCGTGACGTTGACCAGACGCTAGGGAAAAACCGCAAGCAATCTGCAGCGGCATTCCATTCGCCGCCGATGGCTCGTGCACCCCACGCACGAGCAATCACGAGTCCTCGGACAGCAACTGCTCAATCGTCCGCCGCATTTGTTCCTCTCCCCGTGTCTCCTTCCAATTCATTTCGCCCTGCCACCATCGGCGGATGAATCCCTGCTTGTCGATCAAGTAGACGGTAGGCCACATCGTGTTGCTCCAGCCCTTCCAATTCAACGCGTCACCATCAAGCATGACCGGGTACTTGATCCCTTCGCTCTGTGCAGCCGCTGCGACGCGAGCGGCAACACGCTCGGAGGAAGTTTCCGGCGTTTGAATTCCGATGATCACCAGATCTTCGTTGGAATAATCATCGAACCACGCCTGGTAGTGCGGCAGATTCCGCCTGCAATTGATGCATTGGAAAGCATAAAAGTGAACCGCGACCACTTTCCCGCGCAATTGCTCGAGCGTCACGGGACCGCCCTGGATCCAAGTGACACCCTCTTCGGTCAATTCGGGTGCCAATGGATAAGTCCGGCGCACCCGCCCGAAATCGAACGGCATGCCGGTAAGCGTCGCGAGCTTTGATTTCTGTGATTCAGTTAGGGTTCTGGCAAGTTGCTCTCGCTCGGCCGCCTTTAGGCGTGCGAGCATGCGGTCGGCCGACTCGGTTGTCTGTTCACCGTCACGCAACTTCTTTTGCGTCTCAGCGGCATGACGATCGGTTTCTGCAAATGCTTCGACGAGCGAATCTCGCTGAGAAGTTGTCAACTCAAGGGCGACGGCCACATCGTCGCGAAGAACCATCCGTGTTCCCAGCGCCTGTCGTTCAAGCTGGGCGAGACGAGCGGACTGGTCGTGATCAAGGATATCGTCGAGCCCTCCGCGCAGTTCGCTAGTGAGCGTCGAGATTTCCTGCTGCTGGTTGGCCGCTGGCATGTTCCGTGATCGGAACCAACGCCCGTCCACGGTCCTCAGTGCGCCGAGGAGACGCTGGCGCTGAGCGTCGCTTAGATTCAACTCATCATGAACCGCTTCGTCGCGGATCATTTTCAGCAGAACCGGAGGCATTTCTGGCGACACATCGTCCGCATGTACGCCAACGCATGCGAGCAGGATAACCGCGGCCAATGGAAATCGAAAAGACGAATGCAACATGGATCAAGCCAGAATTTCGGTCACGACTTCGCCATGCACGTCAGTCAATCGGAATGGTCGTCCATTGTGCAGGAAAGTGAGTTGCTCGTGCTCGAGCCCCAAGAGATGCAGCAGCGTCGCATGCAAGTCGTGCATGTGCACCTTTCCCTGAACCGCGTGATGTCCGAAGTCGTCGGTCGCTCCATGGCTGAATCCCGACTTTACGCCGCCACCGGCGAGAAACACCGTAAAACCATACGGGTTGTGATCCCGTCCTGTTCCGTTTGTCTGCGCGTACGGCGTGCGACCGAATTCACCGCCCCACCACACGAGCGTGTCCTCGAGCAACCCGCGCTGCTTCAAATCGGCGAGCAATCCGGCGACCGGCTGGTCCGTATTCAAGGCATGATCGGCGTGTCGCTCGAGATTTGAGTGCTGGTCCCAGCGCGGGTTATTCGAATTGTCACCGTAATTCACCTGAACGTATCGGACACCCGCTTCGCACAGCCGACGAGCCATCAGACATTGTCGGCCGAAATCGTCGGTCGCCTTTTCGCCGATACCGTACATCCGCTGGACATGCATCGGTTCTCTCGACAAATCCATGAGATCGGGCACACTCTGCTGCATCCGCCAGGCCAACTCGTAGGAGTTGATCACGGCGTCGAACTCACGATTCGGTGGTCGCTGTGCAAGTTGTGAGGCGTTGATTTTTTGCAATGCCTCGAACTGATCCCGTTGCAAGTCGTGGGAAAGG
>JAHELS010000218.1 GCA_024644085.1 Rhodopirellula sp. | reverse complement strand
GCGGGCCACGACGACTACCACTGCATGGACGACACCGGGTTTTTCCAGATGTTCGCCAAGGACGCCCAGTCGGTCGCCGACCTGAACCTAATCGCACACCGGATTGCCGAATTGGCGCTGACACCGGGCGTTATCGCACAGGACGGGTTCTTGACGACACACTTGATCGAATCCATTCAGGTGCCTGAACGAGAACTGATCGCGGAATTTCTTGGTCGTCCCGATGACATCATTGAGACGCCGACACCGGCACAGCAGATCATTTATGGCCCGACCCGGCGTCGCATTCCCGAAGTCTGGGATGTCGATAATCCCGTGATGACCGGTACGGTCCAGAATCAAGACTCGTACATGCAAAGCGTCGCGGCACAACGACCCTACTTTTTCGATCACATCGTCGAACTCGCCGAGCGGGCGTTCGGTGAGTATCACCAACTGACGGGCCGGCGATACGAGCGCGTGACGAGCTACCGCGCCGATGACGCCGACTATTTGATTCTCGGCCAGGGGAGCATGATTCCCACGGCCGAAGCGGTCGCCGACTACTTGCGCGAAAGTCGTGGCATCAAAGTTGGCGTGGTCAACCTGGTCATGTTTCGCCCGTTTCCCGCCGATCTGCTCAGTCACGTTTTGAAAGGAAAGAAAGGTGTTGCGATTCTCGAACGGCTCGATCAGCCCCTCGCGGTCGATCTACCGCTGATGCGCGAAGTTCGAGCGACGATGAGCCGCGCGATCGAGAACGGGCGTGACAAAGAACGTCGACCGTTTCCTGAAGTGGCAACCTATCAAACAATGGACGACGCGTCCCCGCTTTTCTCCGGTTCATTCGGGATGGGCAGCCGGGACTTGCAACCCGAAGGTATCGTCGCCGCCATCGAAAACATGCTGCCCGACGGAGCTCAACGAAAATTCTTCTATCTGTCGATCGACTTCTTGCGAGAGAATCCGGTCAGCCCCAAGCAACGCATTCACCAGGAAGAAATCGAAGACAAGTATCCGCACATTCGTCAGCTCGCGATTCACGGTTCACAGAATCCGAACTTGATGCCCGAGAGCAGCATTACGGTGCGCATGCACTCGATTGGAGGCTGGGGTGCGATCACGACCGGCAAAAATCTGGCCATGACGTTGTACGACTTGCTTGGCTTTCACATCAAAGCCAACCCGAAGTACGGATCCGAAAAAAAAGGGCAACCAACGACGTACTATTTGTCCGCGGCGCCGGAACCGATCCGCATCAACAGCGAGTATTTCTACGTTGATGTCGTACTTTCGCCTGACCCGAACGTCTTTCACCATACCAATGCGCTCGGTGGGCTCAAGCAAGGCGGCGTGTTCATCATTCAAAGCGACAAGTCGTCACCCGATGCGGTGTGGAGCAGCATTCCCGAGCCTTACCGTCGGATCATCGTCGACAGGAAAATCAAGGTTTTTTACCTGGACGCGTTCCGTATCGCTCGTGAAGTGGCGAGTGACCCGGATTTGCAACTGCGAATGCAAGGCATCGCTTTTCAGGGAGCATTTTTCGCAGCGTCATCGGTGGCTGAAAAGGCCGGCCTTTCACAGCAACGTTTGCTCGAAGCGATCCACGACCAACTCCAGCACAAATTCGGCCGCAAGGGTGCACGCGTCGTGCAAGAAAATCTGGCGGTTGTGAAGCGAGGCTTCGATGAAGTCAAGCCGGTGCCCCACGAATCGATCGAACTGGATGCGACGAATGCAGGCGGCGCCAAGCAGGAACCTCGACTGCCCGTACTACTGAAAACACAACCGAAAAGCCAGTCAGCTTGCTCGGACCTGCATCGCTTCTGGGAGCAAACAGGAAGTCTTTACGCACGCGGGATGGGCAACGACAGTATCACTGATCCCTTTATCGCTCTGGGGAACATGCCCGCCGTGACGACGCTGTTTCGCGACATGAGCGGGATTCGCTTTCAACATCCGCAGTGGGTCGCCGAGAACTGCACGGCCTGCGGGCGTTGCTACACGGTTTGTCCCGACACCGCGATCCCCGGACTGGTCAACGAAGTCACGCAGGTTTTCGACACCGTGGTTGGGCGCGTCCGCAAACATCACGCAAACCTCACGCATTTGCCCAAGGCGGTTCGCGATGTTGAACGAAACCTGCGAGCAATCTTCTCCGAGGCAAGCGAAAACGACAACGTCATCGGGATGCTGGACGAGGCGATCGGCAAGACGCTGCGCGAAAGCAATCTAAATGGGGCGCGTGACGATCTGAAGCAAGAATTGCAGTGGTTTCGAGACGAAATCGGCGAATTCCAATTTGCCCTCTCGCGACCCTATTACACGTTGAAGGAAGAGGAGTCAGCTGGCGAAGGCGGATTGCTGAGCATCACGGTGAACCCTAACACCTGCAAAGGTTGCATGGAGTGCGTGCAAGTTTGCGACGACGATGCACTGCGAAGCGTGCAGCAAACCGATGAATCGCTAAAAACTTTGCGTCGCAACTGGGACCTCTGGCAGGACCTGCCGACAACGCCTCAAAAGTACATTCGAGTCGACGATATCGAGCAAGGCATCGGAGCCCTGGAAACACTGTTGCTGGACAAACGCAACTACTCGTCACTGGCCAGTGGCGATGGCGCATGCCTTGGCTGTGGCGAAAAGAGTGTGATCCACTTGTTCACCGCAACCGTCGAGGCGCTGATGCAACCGCGTGTCACACGGCATGTTGCCCGCTTGACCGAATTGATCGCAGAACTCGAATCACACATCCAGCATCGACTGGTCCATGAAATCGACGTCGGCGATCCTGAGTCGATCGCGAAAATCATCGACGAGATCGGCAACGCCGACGTGACGTTGGCTGGAATTGCCCAGCGCGTTGAACAGAAGCGAGGCGGTGAGCCGATCGATCAACAATGGCTGCGCCGCGTGACCGATTTGTTGGCGAGGCTGAAGAAACTGAAATGGAAATACGAAGCGGGACCGACCGGGTGTGGCCGAGCCAACGCAGGGATTTTGAATTCCACAGGTTGTTCGTCCGTCTGGGGCAGCACGTTTCCCTTCAATCCGTATCCGTTCCCGTGGGCGAATCACCTGTTCCAGGATGCCGCGTCGATGGCGATGGGAGTTTTTGAAGGACACATGAGCAAGATGGCCGACGGATTCAAAGCAATCCGCATGGCCGAGCGCGAACTTTCGGGTTACACGGATGATGCCGACGATGAATCGTTGACTTATTTCAATTGGCGACATTTCACGGACGAGGAGTGGGAGCTTTGTCCGCCGGTGGTTGCCGTCGGTGGCGACGGCGCAATGTACGACATCGGTTTTCAAAACCTGTCGCGCGCGATGATGTCCGGCAAACCGATCAAAGTTTTGGTCCTTGACACTCAGGTCTATTCCAATACCGGCGGTCAGGCCTGCACGTCCGGGTTCTTTGGCCAGGTGTCGGACATGGCCCAGCACGGCAAATCGATCCAGGGGAAGCAGGAGGTGCGGAAAGAAATCGGGTTGATCGGAATGGCACATCGCACGACGTACGTGATGCAGAGCACGATCGCGCATCCGAACCATTTGATCGAGGGTTTCATCGAAGGTTTGAAGGCTCGGCGGCCGGCGCTCTTCAACCTGTACACGTCGTGCCAGCCCGAACACGGAATCGGCGACGACATGAGCGCCAATCAGGCCAAGTTGGTGGTCGAATCGAGGGCATATCCGCTGTTCCGTTACAACCCGGATCTCGGCAATCGACCCGAGGACTGCTTCGATCTGGAAGGCAATCCGGCCATCGATCAAGACTGGCCGATCTACGAATTGAAGTACACCGAAAACGGACGGCACAAGTCGATGGAGATTCCCATGACTTTCGCCGATTTCGCGGCGACTGAGATCCGATTTCGCAAACATTTTCGCGTCGCGCCGCCCGAGACTTGGAACGAACGGATGATTCCTCTGGCAAGTTTCCTGGAGATGTCCCAGGATGACCGGGAAGGGCGAGTTCCTTATGTGTGGAGCGTCAATCAGGAACAGCAATTGATGCGGTTGCTGGTCGCGCCGCCGATTGTCCAGTCATGCGAAGATCGCCGCGATTTCTGGACCATCCTGCGGGCCATCGCTCGGGTCGGGGAAAAGAAATTGGATCGATCCGAAATCGAGAACGATGTACGGCGCGAGCTGACCGATCGAATCGCCAGCGGGATCATGCAGATTGTGACAGGCGGTTCGAGTCCTTCGGCTTCTTCGGTTCAAAGTCTTGTGCACGAGGACACGCGGGGTGGTGTATCAGCCGGCAATGGCGCCCAGAACTCTGCCGACTACATGGCACCGTGGATTGACACGCCCAAGTGCACCTCGTGTGACGAATGTGTCCATTTGAATCCGAGCATCTTTCAGTACAACGACCAGAAGAAAGCTGTCATCAAGAATCCGCAGGGCGGCCCTTACAAGGACTTGGTCAAAGCGGCCGAACGATGCACGGCCCAAATCATTCACCCAGGCCTGCCGAAGGATCGTAGCGAGAAGGACATCGACAAATGGATCGCTCGCGCTGAGAAGTATAACCGATGAGAGACATTGTCCGGCAACTCATCGGCGGCAAAACGTTTGCTCATGGCATTCATCCGCCGGAGTCGAAGGAGGAAACCTGCGGATTGGCAATCCATCAATTTCCCTTCGCGCCGTTGTTGATCGTGCCACTTTCACAGCACATCGGCAAACCGGCCATTCCAACCGCCCGCGAGGGAGACGAAGTTGCGCGTGGTCAACGAATTGCGGAGCCGGACGGCTTTGTTTCGGTGGCGATTCATGCCCCGGCGTCGGGAATCGTTCGTCGCATCGCACCTTCGCCCAACATCAACGGCAAGATGGAGCCTGCATTTTTTCTAGAGCCGTTTCCCGCCTCAACGCAGGAAGTGATCGAGGGTCCGCCGCTAAGTGCATCATCGGCAAGTCCCGCGCAGATCATTGACACCATCCAATCGGCCGGGGTCGTGGGACTGGGTGGCGCCGGCTTTCCAACCCACGCGAAACTGAAAGTTCCCGAAGGAAAGAATGTCGATACGTTGGTGATCAATGGTGCCGAATGCGAACCGTACCTGACCACCGACCATCGCGTGATGCTGGAGCACGCCGATGATGTAATGACGGGTATTTCATACTTGTTGCGGGCAACCGGCGCAAAGCACGCCGTCATTGCGGTCGAAGCCAACAAGCAGGACGCCACCGAGAAGCTGCGCGATGCGATACCAAGCGGCGCGACGATCAAGGTCGAAGTGTTGCCCGTGAAGTATCCGCAGGGCGCCGAAAAAATGTTGATCACATCGCTTCTCGAGCGCGAGATTCCGTCGGGCGGATTGCCGGTCGATGTGCATGCGATCTGTGTCAACGTCGGCACGACTGCTGAGCTTGGGAAACTTTTGCCGTCTGGAATCGGGCTGCATGAGCGGGTGATCACGGTCGGCGGCCCGGCGATCAGAAAAAAGGGCAACTATCGGATTCCCATCGGGACAACGCTGCGATTCATTTTGGAAACGGTCGGGACCGAGGATGATTTGTCGACCGTGGTGATGGGAGGCCCGATGATGGGAACGACCGCGTCGAGCTTGGACATTCCGATCATAAAAGGGTCGACCGGTGTGATCGCGTTTACTTCCAGTGAGGCGAAGCGAACGACGTCGCGAAAACAATATCCCTGCATTCACTGTGGCTACTGCGTCGACGCGTGTCCGATCTCTTTAAATCCGTCGCAACTGGGATTGCTTGCAGCCAGCGGGCGACATCAGGAAATGGCGGACGAGCATCACCTGCTGGATTGCTTCGAGTGTGGCTGCTGCACGTTCGTTTGCCCGTCACACATCCCGCTGGTTCAGCAGTTTCGCATCGCCAAGGCTTCGGTGCGTAAAGCAGCGAGGGCCGCCGGATGACCAAACTGCAAACGACATTGAAGATTCAGACGTCACCGCACATTGCTGCGTCGTCGTCGGTCGATTCGATCATGTTCAACGTCGTATTGGCCCTCCTGCCCGTTTGCGTCTTTGCCGTCTACGCGTTTGGCTTCGCCGCGTTGTTGGTGTTGATCACAGCGGTCGTCTCATGCGTCGTTACCGAACATCTGCTGTGTCGAAACAGCGGTCGAGAAACGACGGTGGGCGATTGGTCGGTTGTGATCACTGGCATGTTGTATGGTTTGGTGTGTCCACCGAGCCTGCCGCTATGGATGGTTGCTTTCGGTGGTGTGGTCGCCGTCGGAGTCGGCAAATTCTTGTTCGGCGGTCTGGGCTGCAATCCCTTCAATCCCGCTTTGGTCGGACGAGCGGTCTTGCAAGCCGCATTCCCCGCAGCGATGACCACGTGGCCGGAGACGTCGTCAAAAAGTTTCGCTTGGCTGCCGTCTTCCACGCTCACGCCGCCGCTGGCGAAACCTCAGTACGACGGGATTTCAGCAGCGACTCCGTTGGCGGACTGGAAATTCAATCACGATACGACCGGCAATATCGATTTGTTTCTGGGTTCGGTAACCGGATCGATCGGCGAGACATCGTCGCTGCTGATCTTGCTGGGCGGGGTCTATCTGATTGCCCGAGGAATGATGAGTTGGCGGATTCCCGTCGCCATTCTTGCCACGGTCGCCATTTGCAGCACGGTACTTCACGCGATGGATTCGGATCGTTTTGCCGGACCCATCTTCATGTTGTTCTCTGGTGGATTGATGCTGGGTGCCGTTTTCATGGCAACGGACATGGTGGCGTCACCAATCACGCACTCGGGATGTGTCGTGTACGGAGTCTTGATCGGGTTGTTGGTCGTCGTCATCCGTATTTGGGGCGGCATGCCTGAAGGTGTGATGTACGCGATTCTGATCGGCAATGCGGCCTCACCTCAAATCGACCATTGGATTCAGCCACGCGTTTACGGAACCACGCGGGGAGCCACGTCATGACCGAATCCAGAACAGGCGGCGCAGAAATCGCTCGGATTTACTGTGTCGTCTTAAGCGTTGGCATCTGCTGCAGCCTGGCAATTGTGACCACTTTTGAAGTCACGCGCCCGATCATTGCCCGCAATCGTACCACGCTCCGCAAAAATGCTGTGTTCGATCTGCTTCCCGGTGCGACCACGATCGTGTCCTATCGATTTGATCCAAACGCGACTCAGTTTATTGCGGCACCGGGCGACGCGGATGGTTCAGAGGTCTTTTTTGCCGGACTCGATCGGCAGGGCGAACTCGTTGGCGTGGCATTGGAAACGCAAGGCGTTGGATACCAGGACATGATCCGGTTGCTGTATGCGTACTCGCTCGACGAACAAGCGATCACCGGCATTCGAGTTCTGGAAAGTCGAGAAACGCCAGGGCTGGGTGATCGAATCGAAACGGACGAAGACTTTTTGAGCAACTTTGTTCAGTTGGATGTAAGTTTGGCTGCCGGTGAGAACGAGCTTGCTCATCCCATTGAGTTCGTGAAGCCTGGATCGAAAACATCGCCTTGGCAAATCGACGGAATCACTGGAGCCACGATCTCATCGCAAGCGGTCGCGGAGATGTTGCGAGAGAGCACCGTGAAGTGGATTCCTCGCGTCGGTTCACGAAGCGCCGATTTCACGAAGAGCCTATCGGAAAAGGGGTCTGACCCTCTCCGGGCACCTCCAAAGGGTCAGACCCCTTTTCCGATAGTCTCAAAGTCTGACGAGGAGGGCTAACGATGGCTGTCGGACTCGACCATGATGTGCCGCATCATTCACCGACTGGTGCCGACGATTTTTTAGACGGCGTTTGGAAACGCAATCCGGTCTTCGTTCAAGTGCTGGGGATGTGTCCGGTGCTGGCGGTCTCCAATACTGCTGTCAATGCACTGGCGATGGGTTTGGCGACCGCCTTTGTGCTGCTGATGTCGGGCGTCGTTGTTTCGTTGATCCGCCACTTGGTTCCTGGGCAAGTTCGGATTGTCACATTCATCCTCGTGATCGCCACGTTTGTCACGATCGTTGATTACGTGATTCAAGCGATCAGCCTGGAACTGCATCGGGCACTCGGCGCTTTCATTTCGTTGATCGTCGTCAACTGCCTGATATTGGGACGTGCCGAGGCATTTGCGTCGAAGCAAGGAGTCCGACGATCGATTCTCGACGCACTTGGCATGGGAGCCGGTTTCACATTGGGACTGCTTAGCCTGGGAGTGGTACGCGAGGTGCTGGGCAATGGCAGCCTGTTTGGATTGCGGCTGCTGGGCGAATCGTACCAGCCGTGGACGGTGATGATGTTGCCACCGGGTGGCTTCTTCACTCTCGCGGCATGGCTGTTGCTGATCAATTGGTTCAGCAGCCGCACGTCAGCCGGTGAAAGCGGGATCGCGGGATGAACAACGAAGCACTCTGGTCGGTCTTCTTCAACGCCTGTCTGGTGAACAATTTTGTGCTGGCGTACTTTCTCGGTATTTGCCCGTTTCTGGGAGTCTCCGCGCGTCGTGAAACGGCCCTGCGAATGGGCGCTGCAGTGACCTTCGTAATGGCGATCAGCTCCATGGCTGCGTACGGAATCCATGCCCTACTGGTGTTGCTCGACGCGCCCTATCTGCAACTGATTTCCTTCATCGCCGTCATCGCATCGACAGTTCAGCTGGTCGAGATGTTTATCAAGAAGGTCAGCCCAACCTTGTTTCGGACCCTGGGCATTTTCCTGCCCCTGATTACGACCAACTGCGCAATTCTGGCAGTTGCATTGTTCCAAACGAACAAGGGTTATGGCTTCGTGCAGTCGATCGCATACGCGCTGGGGGCGGGAGTCGGGTTTACGTTGGCGATCGTCTTGTTGGCGGGACTTCGCGAGAAGCTTCAGCTGGCAAAATCGCCAGAGGTTGTTAAAGGAACAGCGTTGACGTTGGTGCTGGCCGGGATGTTATCGATCTGCTTCATGGGGTTCGCAGGGTTGTTCCAGTGAAAAAGTCGAAACGGAAATGATTGAAGCGTTGATCAAAGCAGCAATCGGAATCACCATCATCGGGGGCGGGTGGGTGACTGTTCAAATGACGTGGCGAAAGATTTTTCACGGTGCGGCGCTCGGGGACGACGCGTTAGCGGGGCGACTTGGGTGTCGCGGGTGCGGGTGCCACCTGCAATGCAAGAAAGACCAATCGGGAGCGAAACGATGAAATTGCAAGAATATGATATCAGCACGCAATACAAAGCAACGGTGCTGTCGAGCGAAAGGATTAGTGCCGCAAAATCTTCCCCTGAGGTGCGCGAAATCGCGATTGAGATCGAGAGCCAGGAATTCGATGCCAGCGTTGGACAAAACATCGGCGTGCTCGCACCGGGGCAAGCGGAGATCGGACAGGAACATCACCTTCGACTCTACAGCATCGCCGACGTCCCAGAAACGACGCCCGATGGCCATCAGCAGATAAGTATCTGCGTACGCCGGTGCAGCTACACCGACGAATTCAGCGGCGAGGAATACCCAGGGATAGCGTCGAACTATCTGTGCGACTTGCAGGTTGGCGAAACGCTCACCGTGACTGGTCCTTACGGACAGGCATTCGAGTTGCCGGACGGTCACGACGCGACATTGATTCTCATTTGTACGGGAACGGGAATTGCGCCCTTTCGCGCCTTCGTCAAACACATCTATTCACAGCGACCCGACTTCAAGGGCCGTGTTTGGCTATTTCATGGCGGCCAAACGGGACTCGACCTGCTGTATCGCAACGACGAGAAGGACGACTTTGCGTTGTACTACGATCGCGAAACGTTTGAAGCCTTCAACGCACTGAGCAAACGTCCCGGTTGGTCCGACGCGACCGATTGGGGCACCGCGTTGCACGAGCGTGGGGAAGAACTTTGCAAATTGCTGTCGGATCCCAATACATACGTGTACATCGCTGGATTGGAAAAGATTCGTGAAGAGTTGGATGACGTTTTGGCCGAAGTGGCAGGCTCCAATCAAACATGGTTTCGTTGGAAGTCCGACCTTGAGGCGGAAGGCCGCTGGATTGAACTGCTGTATTGAAGGCTCTCAGTCTCGAACGTAACGCAGGATTGCAACATGATCTCTGAGCGTCGCATCGCCTATTTTTCGATGGAAATTGCAGTCAATCCGGACGTGCCCACATATTCGGGTGGCTTGGGGATGCTTGCCGGGGACACCGTTCGATCAGCCGCGGACTTGCATGTTCCGATGGTGGGCGTGACGCTGTTGGCGCGTCAGGGTTACTTCGTCCAGCATCTTGATGCGGCAGGCAACCAGACAGAGCAACCGGTTGACTGGCAAGTCGATGACTTCTTGAACGACACAGGTGTGTCGGTTGAAATGCCGCTTGAAGGCGGGCGAGTGAAAGTCCGGGCCTGGCAGTACGACGTGACCGCTAGCGACGGATTCACGGTGCCCGTCTATTTCCTCGATACAGAGCTCCAGGAGAACAGCCAGGAACACCGGCAGTTGACCGGAAAACTCTATGGTGGTGACGATCGCTATCGACTTTGCCAGGAAGCCATTCTCGGGATCGGGGGCGTGCGTATCCTGCGTGCCTTGCAGCATTCGGCGATCGAGCGTTTCCATTTGAATGAAGGGCATGCGGCGCTCTTGACGCTGGAACTTTTACGTGAGCATCGTGATCGGGCCGGACGCGAAGAATTCGCACAGGGGGACA
>JAHELS010000217.1 GCA_024644085.1 Rhodopirellula sp. | reverse complement strand
GTGGCATCCAATGCGCGGCGCCGATATGTCCCATGCCGACGCATGGATTCTCGCCCGCGTATTGCGGATTCGCCCGTAAGTGCCCCCACTAGGACTCGAACCTAGGACCCATTGATTAAGAGTCAATTGCTCTACCAACTGAGCTATAGGGGCAGGTGCGCCGGTGGCTGCTTACCAACGACACGCAAAATTCTAGCAGGTTCAGATCAACTCGCAATCGGCGGAAGATTGTCGGCACCAGCGTGGTTCTGAAATTCGATTTTGAATCCGCAAAACACGTCAATCACTCTACAAGCACGCAGCGCCAGCGAGTGTGCTTTGCGTATTTCAAGCGGATGATTCACTGGCTTGTGCTTTTTGATGTTGCGCGAGAACAAGCACGATGGGCAAGTCGTAGGCCGGACCGAGCTTTGCGAGTTCCGGCATTGTTTTGAGTGATCGCCGGAACTCGCAAAGCTCGGTCCGGCCTACAAAGATTTCGCTGGTACGTTCCCCCACTTGGATGCGGTCATGGGCCCGACGAAATCACGTGGGGCGTGATGGCGACGTTAACCGCTCCGTCTGAGAAACTAGCGCATCGCTCTGAGCATTCCTTCCGCCTTGGCCCACGTTTCCGCTTCCTCGGATGCCGGATCACTTCGCGCCGTGATCCCGCCCCCAACGGGAATCTGCCAGTAACCGTGCGCCGCGGTGATCGTGCGAATCAAAATGTTGAAGTCGGCATCGCCGCCACAGCTGATGTAGCCAATTGAGCCACAGTAGGGCCCCCGCACGCTGGGCTCCAAACGCGCGATCGTTCGCATCGCCTCGATCTTCGGCGCGCCGGTGACACTTCCGCCGGGAAAACAGGCCCGCAACAGATCGACCGCCGACTTGTCGTGGCGCAAATTTCCTTCGATCACCGACACGAGATGCTGGACATACTCGTAACGCTCGATTTCGCACAACTGTTTCACCTTGACACTTTCGTCCGTGCAGACTCGCGACAGATCGTTTCTCATCAGGTCGACAATCATGACGTTCTCGGCGCGGTCCTTTTCGCTGCGTGTCAATTCGGAGGCAAGCCGTTCATCTTTCGAAACGTCACCGGTGCGCGGGACGGTACCCTTGATCGGACGCGTCTCGACACGGCCATCTCGAAGGCGCACGAAACCTTCCGGAGAACTGCTGAGGACCTCGAATCCGTCGCCGCGATAGAAAGCGCCAAACGGTGCGGGGTTGGATGCGCGCAACCGCATGTACAGCTCGGCCGACGGCATGCCGGCCCGTTTCAGCAAACGTTGAGCCAGGTTGACTTGAAACGAATCGCCGTCGCAAATCAGTCCGACGATCTCCGCAACGCACGCCTGGAACCGGTCACTCGAAAAATTGCTACAAACATCCTCCTCGCTGGTTGCATGCTGCGAATCGACCCCGGGCCGCGATTCGACACCGGCAGAGCAGGGCGGAACGGTCGCAGGCGTTGACGCGTGGTGATCGGTCGCCAGGATGGCTTCGACCTCATCGGCGCGCAGCACCGCCGCCTGATACCGATCGATTGGATTGTCGCTTCCGAACCCCTGGCTGATGACCCACGATCGATTCAATTGATGATCCGTCGCAATGGTCCAGTCATAGAGCCCGAGCGAGATCGTCGGTGTCGGCAGATCATTTCTGCGCGCCACCCCGACCGGCTCGAGCCAGCTAGCGGCCTCGTATCCGATCAATCCAGCAATGCCACCCTGGAAAGGAGGCAAACCGGCGGCGGTCGATGAGGGCAACCTCCGCTGCCAGCGGTCGATCGTTGGCCACGGATCACAATCGTCGATCGAGACGACCAGCGATTCGAGGGGATCGGACGTAAGAAAGGAATAGCGTCCCAGTTCGTCCTGGTCGCTCGACCGGGGACCGGCGGAGGCGGAATCAAGCCACAGGCAGCCGGGCCGTGAGGATAGCCGCGAGAATGCCCGCTCGAGCGAGAAGTCTCTTGGTAATTGTCGAACGACGGGGAGATGCGGTGGTGGCGTGATCATCTCGGTCGACCCCTATTGCAGCTCAAGTCCGGTAACGACTTGATCGATCTGGCGAGCGACCTCGGGATCGATCGTTTCCAACGCGATCGATCGAAAATCGGAATCGTCTTCAATATCGATTCGGATCCACAGCGAATCACGCGGCATCACATCCGACACTCGGTCGGCCCATTCAACCAGTGTCCACGCACGATCGTCGACGAACAATTCGTCGACGCCCAATTCAATGAATTCGTCCTCATCGGCGATGCGATACGCATCGAGATGATGAATCACAATCGAATCACCTCGGTGCGACTGCATCAAGGTGAAGGTGGGGCTGGTGACATCCGCAGTGTCAATGCCGGCAGCCCGGGCGATCGATTGAACCAACGTCGTCTTGCCAGCTCCCAATGTGCCGACCAATCCGATCACACACGGCGTATTCAAATGAAGCACCATTGACGACGCGAGTGCATCAAACCCGCTCAAGTCGAGGTGTCGAATCTCCCTGCGGTGCTGTGCGGTCATTTCGTCGCTGCGCCGCAATCGCTGATTCGTGACTGCGCCGAAAGTTGGCGGACGATCTCGGCGGGGCTGCCGCCCGTCTCGAGGATCCGTCGCTGGCGGGTGGCCCAGTCGCCTGAATCAGCGATCTCTTTGACGAACAGCAGATCCGATTCACATCCGAGATCGATCGCGATATCCCGCAGACGGTCGACCATATCGGTCGCAATCTCACGAACACTTTGGACGCGATAATCTCGTGCGTGGACAAGCCGCGCAGAACTTCCGAATCGGGCTGCCCGCCACTTGTTTTGTCGAACCATCATGGGATGACAATCGAATTGGTAAGTCCCCTCGTCAATCTCATCGCTCAGCCGCTTAACCAGGCACTGGATCAGTGCCGTCAATCCGCAAACATGATCAAGATTCCCGGGCATATCGCAAACGCGGACCTCGACCGTGCCGAAATTATGATGCGGCCGAACATCCCACCAAATTTCTCGGATTGTGTTGATGAATCCAGTTTCGACCATGTGGTTGACCAACCACACGTACTCGCTCCAGTTGCGCATCAGCGTCGGCAACCCGGCCGTCGGCAGCCCTTCCATCAGTTTCGATCGATGCGAATGCAAACCGGTATCCCGGCGTTGCCAATAGGGGCTGCTCGAGGAGAGCGCCAACAGCGTCGGCAAATGCTGCATGATGCGATCGCAAATCATCACCGCCTTGTCACCCGAATCGACTCCGACGTGCACGTGCAAACCGAATGTGATCATTCGACGCGCGAGCTCCTGGAGCAATTGGACAAGGTTGAGGTACCGCTGGGTTTCGGTGACCCGCTGCTGTTCCCAAAGGCCAAACGGGTGAGTCGCGCCCCACCACAACCGAACCCCCTCGGCATCAGCGGCCTGTTCGACTTGGCGAAGCTTTCCAGCCAGATCAGCGCGAGCAGCCGATACGTCGCCGCACACATCGCTGATGACTTCGACACAGCATTGCATCAACTCATGCTTGACGACGTTGCCGAGTTCGGAAGGCAAACGCTCGAGGATATCGCCGCAACGGCTGGCCAACTGCTGCGTCTCGCAATCGACGATGCCGAGTTCCAGCTCCACGCCAATGGTGTGCGAGGAACTGGAATGAAATTGCAGTTTGGCCATCAACACCTCTCCACGAATTTGGACGTCGCAAGAACGCCGAGTCTCATTCTACGAAATCCGCCAAATATCTGTCGGTTGTACAAGGTTCATGGGTGCTGCGAATCAGGAAGATGCACGTGACGGATCAAAAAAACCGATGACGGCCGCGGCAAACAATTTGCACCCAACGGCGATCGCCCGTTCATCCACATCAAAGGTCGACGTGTGAAGCGGGGCGTGCCCGACTTGATCGCCGGCAACGCCGAGGCGAAACATCGCACCGGGTATATGTTCGAGATAGTACGAAAAATCCTCGCTCCCCATGCTCGGGTAATCGATCCACTCGATCGCGCCGGCACTGAACGTTCGCGTCACCGCGTCGGCGAGCAAGTCGATTACCTGGCTGTCGTTTTCGACTGCGGGTGCGGAATAACCGAGGTTCATCTCGACCTTGCAGCCGGTTTCGCGGCGGATCGATTCGCAAACGTCCTCGAGCGTCTCGAGGGCAACTCGCCTGCCCTCCTGGTCGAGCGAACGCAGCGATCCCGAGAGACTCGCTGAGTCGGGTATCACGTTGGCACTGTGTCCGGATTTGATCTGGCCAATCGAGAACACAACTGTTTGATGAGGGTCTACGGTGCGCGACAAGCGACGAAACGCCGATTGGACCCAGTGTGTGCTGGCATCGATGGGGTCATTGGTCAGATGAGGTCGCGCCCCATGCCCGCCCTTGCCCGCGAACTCGACGTGAACCGAATCACAGGCAGCCGTGAACTTTCCGGCGCGCAATCCGATACATCCCACCGAGCGGGTTGGGTCGACGTGCAACGCCAGTATCGAAGTAATATCTCTGAGCGCATGATGGTGAATCATGTGGCGGGCGCCGGTCGCGAGTTCTTCCGACGGTTGCAGAATGGCTCGCACCGCGATGGGCCAGGGCAATCGGCCTTCGGCATTCATCGCGGAGAGGATTTGCATCGCCCCGAATACGATCGTCGCGTGCACGTCGTGACCACACGCGTGCATCACGCCGTCGCACTCACTGCGGTAATCGACCGATTTTGTATCGTCGATCGGCAAAGCGTCGATGTCGCCGCGGATGGCGATGCGCGGTCCTTCCGCTATTTTGGGCGAAGATATCAAGTCGGCCGTAACCCCACGTCCTTCACCCGGGACGTGCGTCGGGAGTCCCAGTTTGCCCAGCGCGGCGGAAAGGTACTCGGTCGTCATGAATTCGGCGTCGGATAGTTCTGGGTGCTGATGCAAGTGACGCCGCATCGCCACCCACTGCGAGTTGAACTGATCGCTGTAAGTCGCGAGATCTGAAATCCAATGGTCGTTATCGTCCATGCCTGTCATGCAAAATTTGGGTGAGCTGAAGTCGCCGTCACGCTGGTCGCGGTGGGGGAACGGGCCGCCGGGTGATCCAACCGACGTCTTTCTAATGGATCGACGTCGAAATTACGACGCCTAACCTACACCGAAGCGGGGTCGTCGTGAGAGACGCCAATTTGCGGCCGGTCATCGGCGTAACGCAGCAACAATGCCGGCAAGAAGATCAGGTCGGCGAAAAGCGCACTTCCAATCGTCAGAATTCCCATCATGGCGAAGATTCGGTGGTCCCGCGCGTCGCTCAATAATGCTGTGCTGAAACCGATCACCAGCACCACGGTTGTCATGATCAGAGCCGTACCCACACCGATAAAGGCCTTTCGGATTGCCTCCTTGCGATTGGGATTCACCGCACTCTCCTCGCGGTACCGCGTCAGAAAATGAATCGTATCGTCGACCGCGATACCCAGGCACACCGTGAAGGCACAGACCGTGACGATCTCAAGTTTTTGTCCGTAGATCCACAGCAGGAAACCTGTGAATGCGAGGGGAAAGATGTTCGGGACCACGGATATCAATCCCAATCGCAGCGACCGGTAGACCACCGTCAGCACACCGAAAATGATCAGGCTTGCCGTTCCCAACGAGAACGCGAGATCGACTGACACCTGGTAAAGGTTCCGCCAACGCCGCACGGCATCGCCGCGCAGCTCGAGCCGGAATTTCGGATAAGACTGCTCGATCCTTTCAAGTTCTCGTTCGACGTGCTCGAACGCTGCGGCATGCGAAGCGATCCCGATGTCCTGTAACCGAAACTGCACGCGCGCGTACCGTCGCTCGGGGGCGTAGTAAGCTCGTTTCAGCGGCGGCGGCAGCAATTCGAGCAACGACATTCGTGTGGCCGCAGCACCCTCGCCCGGCAACGCGTCAATCAAGTTTCGAATTGACAACGGAGTTCCAATCGTCGGCACCGACCTCAGCGCATCGTCAACGCGAGTGACGACCTCGGCGATTTCACCTGAATCGGAGGGAACATCGGGATGCCAACGGACCGACACTTCTGCGGTCTCCATCCCTCCGAAGGCCTGGTCGATGTGCGCAAGCGCCAGTGCCGCTTCGCTGCGTGACGCGAGCGCACTGGTCAGCCTTTCGTCCGGGCGGAGCTGTGCAGTCGCCACGGCTAGTAGCGCGGTGACCAACACCGCCGCGATGCTGAACATTCGGGAGCGCCGCAACACAAAATCGATCACCACCGAAATCCGGCTGAGGTTCTTGTCAACGAGATTTCGACCGTACCCCGAATGAACTCGCCGGCCGAGTGGACTCGCACAAGCAAGCGGTATGATCGTGATCACCGCAACGAACGTCATCAGCACTCCGATCACACAGCAATAACCAAACTCGCGAACAATCTCGTGATGGGCCAGCACCAGGGAACCGAATGCGATAGCCGTCGTCAGTGATGTCAACCAACATGCCAGTCCGACATCGCGGATCGATTGGCGTGCCGCCTCGGGCGCACTCATTCCCGCAGCCCGGTAGCGGCGTATCTGGACCATCATGTGCACGCCGTCGGTGAACCCCAACATGCACAACAAGACCGGCACGATCACAGAATTGAACGGGTTGTCATCAAAGCCGAGATAGTGCAGCAGTCCCAGCGTCCAAAAGACGCCAAAGATCGGGGCGAGTGCGACAATCGCCACTGACGACAAACCGCGAAACAGAACAAAAGCGATCAGCAGGGCAATGGAATAGCCAATCAATTGATACTTGATCTCATTGGCGCGATTGCTCGCAGCCCGGCTGACGAAAATTGGGACTTCGCCGGTAACCTGAAACTCGATCTCGACATCTGGAAACTTCGCCGCCGCGGCCGCCGCGGTATCGCGCAGACGGTCGGTGCAATCGCTGTCGTCGGTCACAAACAACCAATCGATGCGGACCATCAACAGCATCGTCTTTGCATCGGAAGAGAGAAGCTGTCCGCCAACCAACGGGTGCGCAAGTGCACGCAGCCTGGCTGATTCGAATCGCGACGGCGACGCATTTTTTCGGGGCAGGATCGGTTCGGGCAATCCGAAGATATTCAACATCGGCGCCCGATCCATCCACAACACCGAATCGACCTGGTCGAGTGATTCGAGCGCTGTGACCGCCGCGCGAATGGCCTCGGCCCCTTGGTCCGTAAAAAAACCGTCCGAGCGTGCAACGACGATCACGTCACCCGAGGTCACGCGCACCGGTGAGACCTGAGGAACGGGAACGCTCGGCGGCTGGTCAAATCCCGTGTCGCCGGACTCGGCTGCGGACACAGGTTGTTCGGGCGGCGACTCGGGCAATATCAGGTTCGGATCGTAATGCCCGATTGCCATCAGGGCCGTCCAAACAACGACCAGAAAGAAAGTCAGCCGACGATGGCGGATGATCCAGTCGGCCACCCGCTCAAAACGATCGAACACTACGGCGTCGCTTTGCTAGGGTGATTCGGGAAGACGCCACAGCGATTCGGCTTTGATCTCATCACGGCTGATCTGGGAATCTCCGTTGTGATCAAAACTCCAAAAGGCGAACAATCGGACCGAGTGTGGCAACTCGTGCGACGCAATGTATCCGTCCCCGTTGGCGTCAAATCGCTCGATGTACCGCGTTGCGAATTCTTCAGCTTTCGACTCGCGCGCGGCCTGCTTGCTCGCTGCATGACGCTGAATCTCGGAGGGCTGCTGGTCCGACGGGGTGTCACCCGCGGACGCCGAACTCGCGCCGCCATTGTCTCCTGGGTCCGAGTCCAATTGCGCCGCGTCGCGGGGAATCGCAACACTGATGAACGTGACCGCCATTTCCTGCCATGTTTGATCACCCCAGGTCACATGCTCGGTCGGATCGGGGTTGAAAGGGTTTTGATCCGAATTATCAAAGATAGCCGAAAACCCAAGCCTGTCGATCTTCTCGAGCATTAAGGGTGTCGACAGTTCGTAATTGTGTTGCCAATTGAAATCGTAGCGCGGAACTTCCAACAACGTCTCGGTCTGTCCATCGGATTCGATCTCGAAGCGATACGATTTGCCTCGAAGGTGCATGTGCGGCATCACGGACAGCAACATGCCGTCGCGCGGGAACCAGCTGATGTCACCGTCGACTTGATAATTGGATGCTCCCGGTGGGATCTCGAATTCCTGTTCGACACCTCCGAGAGCAAAAACTTCATGTGTCACTTCGTCGGGATCGGAAAAGACCAATCCGATCCGTGTCAGATCAGTTTCCGTTTTTCCGGTGGGCGTGTAATGCATTTGAAACACGATTCGGGATCCCGCCGGAACGCGCTGCGCAAAACCTTCGGGGAACCCGCGGCGGACTTGACCCGGAACGTACGCGGCGAGTAATCCGATGTCTCGAAAATCAGCGCCGTCGGGTGGCCGCGTGAATGCGATGCAATGATGCACGACCGAGGCGTTGCCGGGAATCACTTGTGCCGCGTGAACCCATTTGTCTTCTTTGAAACCGGGATCAACGACGTAGTACTGGTACTCGACCGTTCCGCCGGCAGGCACTTCAAAAGGTATCTCGCTCATCTTCAGGATCTGGTCGGGCATCCTGGGCAACCGCCAGCCGCTGACGTATTCCACCGATGGCGGAAGTTCGGTGGGATTTCCGTATGCCAATCCAGACTCGACCCACTGGCGAATCAATTCCTTGTCTTCGCCCGGCATCGCCCTCGCGTTTGCCAATTCAGCATGATTGTCGCTGGCGTGCCATGGCGGCATGCGGCCCTGGTCAATGACCTCGAGCGACATGTCGGCCCACCCAACGGCATCTTCGTACTGCTCGAGCGAGAAAGGTCCGATTTCACCCTCTCGATGACATTCGATGCAATGCGACTGGAATACGCGAGCAATCTGATTGCAATACGTGACATTCGATATCGCAGATATGCCACGCGGCAGCGCGATCAGGCATCCAACCGCGTCGGTACTCGAGGTTACCACCCCCTCGCCCGCAACGAGGCTTTGCAGCGCGTCGCGCAGATCGTGTTTCGTTGCCCGATCACGTTTGACTCCCGGTTCGTATTGATCGTCGATACGACCGCGGTAACGAATCACACCCGATCGATCGATGACGAAGACCTCGGGAGTCCTGGTCGCTCCGAAGTCCAACGCGACTCGCCGGTCATAATCCTTGGCGACGGGGAACGTGAGCGCGTGCTCGTTGACGTACTTCCTTAACTCGTCCATGGAATCCTGGATGTTGCTGTTGATTCCGATGAACTGCACTCCTTGCGGAGCAAATTCGACGAACATTTTTTCGAGCCGAGAACCGTACAGACGGGCTAGTGGACACTCGGTCCCAACGAAGCAGAGAACATGGAACTTGACCGACGGGTCGCGTGAGAGAGTCGCGATGGAATGATCGGTCGCGGGTAGTGAAAAATTACGGGTTGGCGTCTCGATCCTATGATCTGCGGCAACCGGATCGCTGGCCAGGCAAGGGAGCGACGCCGCGACCAGAATCGTCACGGCAGCGACACGGAAAACGGTAGAAAACATCTGCATCCAAGTTGACTCGAAAAGGGTTATCATGCCGCGTGTCCAAAGTGATTCTAACTCTTAAGCGAGCAAAGCGTCGTGAGCAAAAAGCTGGCGGACCGAAACCAACCATCGTCATCGGTCGAGACTGCATCATCCCCTTCGCGGCGCGGGTTTCTCAAGGGGTCAGCGATTGGTGGAACTGCGGCCGCAGGCGGCTTCCTCGCCGCCCCCGCGGCAAATGTTCATGCTGCGGGCAATTCCTTCATCCGCGTGGGCGTGATCGGATGCGGCGGCCGCGGGACCGGCGCGGCTGTGAACGCGATGCAGGCCGACCCCGCAGTGAGGATCGTCGCCCTGGCGGATCTATTCAACGAATCGATGCGGAATTGTCGCAAGTCGCTTGGGAAACGATATGCGACGCAATTCGCAGTCACCGATGACACTTGCTTCGAAGGCTTCGACGGCTACAAGAATCTGTTGGCATCCGAAGTTGACGTCGTGCTGCTCGCCTCTCCGCCGCATTATCGACCCGATCACATCGAAGCGGCGGTGGCGGCCGGCAAAGAAGTTTTTTGCGAGAAACCTGTTGCCACTGATGCAACCGGCGTGCGAAGGGTCCATGCCGCATGCGAGGCGGCCGACAAGAAGGGGCTCAATGTGGTCAGCGGGCTCTGCTGGCGCTACGACGAGGGGCTCAAACAGACGATCGCCCAGATCATGGATGGCAGGATCGGGACCATCGTTTCAACGCAGGTGAATTACTTGACCAACCCGGTGTGGGTTCGACCCCGCAAACCCGGCGAGAGCGACATGGAGTATCAGTGCCGCAATTGGTATTACTTCAATTGGCTTTCCGGGGATCACATCGTCGAACAATTCATTCACAGTCTGGACAAGGCGTTGTGGCTACACGAAGATCTGCCGCCCGTGCGTGCTTACGGTCTCGGCGGTCGCCAACGGCGCAGCGACCTGACTCAAGGTGATATCTACGATCACTTCTCGATTGTCTACGAGTGGGCCAACGGAAGTCGCACGTACGCTCACACCCGTCAAATTTCTGGTTGCTTCAACGAAACGGAAGACTACGTCTACGGAACGAGCGGGGTTGCGAAGTTGGTCGCAC
>JAHELS010000216.1 GCA_024644085.1 Rhodopirellula sp. | reverse complement strand
TCAGGGCGCGCATGGTTTCGGTATCGGATTGAGCCGGCGCGAACCATCGCAGTGCGAGTTCGATCGATACGAATGGAAGAAGCGAAATCGCAATCGCCATCGCGCGCATCGTCCACGCGCGCCCACGTCGCCTGTGTTGGTCGATTTGAATGTCGGTATTCACCAATTCCGCCCGCGGGGGACTCGTCAAAGGGCTCGCGTAGTTACAGAATACGGATGATGAATCCCACTGCACACATCTATTTGACCGGTTATCGCGGAACCGGAAAGACGTCCGTCGCGGTCTTGGTGGCGAAACAGATGGCCCGGCCGCTGGTTGATCTGGATCTGGTTGTGGAGGCAAACTCGGGAAAATCGATTCGCGAAATCTTTGACCAGGGTGGTGAATCGATGTTTCGCAGACTCGAAACCGAAGCGCTGGAAAGCGTTGCGCAAATGCCTCCTGCGATCATTTCGCTCGGAGGGGGAGCTGTTCTCAGTGAAGAGAATCGCGAGCGGATCCGACAAACCGGTAGCTGCGTCTGGCTCGATGCGGATGCGGAAACGATTGCGGGCCGTCTCAAGGGGGACGCCTCGACAGCCGATCGACGTCCAGCGTTGACCGACCTGAGCGAGATCGAGGAAATCAGCGGGTTGCTTAAGCAGCGGCGGACCCTCTACGACCAAGTGTCGGACTTGCGGATCGATACCGCCGAAAAGACGGTCCAAGAGGTTGCAAGCGAAATCATCGATTGGGCCGGTCGAGGTGCGTCGCAGGAATGAGCACACACGCCGCCAATCCGGTTCCAGATCGACTTTGACCGGCCGAACGCCTGGGACGAACGGTCGCGTGAACGGTCTATTGCAACATGCTCCGTCGCGGTAAGCTGTGCGATTGTCGCATGAATACCGATTGGTTGGATTGCGTCGCCGGCCCGGGAGTCCGACGTGGGGCTGGCGGATTTTGCGAAAGATTGAACGGATGGCATGCGAGCCCATCGGACCATACGTGGCTTGCAAGCGACTTTTAGGTGGGAAGGACCGAAGCGTGTTTGTTGCAGCGTCGACTGAATGCTGGCCGGATTTGGAATTTCAGGAATCAATCGAGGTTCTTTCGGATCTCGAGTTCACGGCAGTAGAAATTGCGATTCACGAGTCGGGAATGCTCAAGCCCAGCAGCATCCTGGAAGATCTGGACCGCGGGATCCAATTACTGCGCCATACCCATCGACTCGAGATCTCCGGCTACAGTCTCGAATTGGATTCCACTGGTGATCAGCACTACGAGGACTTCAAGCAGTTTTGTCGGGTGGCTAAAGCCACCAAGGTTGTCAACATCACAGTGCCCTCCGGCGAGCATGGGACGCCTTTCAATGAAGAGGTCGAGCGTCTTCAAAAATTGGTCGAGATTGGTGAAACAGAAGGCGTTCGCGTTGCGGTGCGGAGCCAGCTGGGATGCCTCAGTGATGATCCCGATACGTTGATGGTGCTGTGCAACAACGTCGATGGGCTCGGCATCACGCTCGATCCGAGTGTCTATATCTGCGGAAACTCAAAGGGAAAGAGTCTCGACAAGATTTTGAAATTCGTCTGCAATGTGCACCTGCGCGACTCGCGTCCCGATGCATTCCAGGTCAGTGTGGGACAGGGCGAAGTTGACTACGCAAAAATCGTCACGCAGTTGGAACGGGACAAGTATGATCGGGCGCTGACCGTGCACATGGTCCCGCAGGACAACCTCGATCATCGCGTTGAGTTGCGGAAGTTGCGTCGGCTGCTCGAGACGTTGATGTAACGACGCTTATGTTTTCGCCGGAAACGCTGAAGCATCGGCTATCGGATCCCGCAACCCTGCCGCGACCTGGTGTCTCGCCGGCATTGTCCTACGGTCGACATCGCGGCCCGGCCCACACGCAATCGCGACTCGCGGCCGTTGCGGTCACCATATACGAGCAGCCCGATGGCACCTGGACGATCCCGCTGACGCTGCGGCCGTCGACGTTGCAACATCACGGCGGACAGGTCTGTTTGCCCGGCGGACAAGTCGAGCCGGGCGAAAACGTCCTCGAGGCGGCGCTGCGCGAATTCGAGGAAGAGCTTGGCGTGCGCCCCGCCGTGCGGCACCACTGCGGCGAATTGTCGTCGGTTTACGTTTATGCCAGCGATAACTGGGTGCATCCAGTCGTGGTGGTGATCGAACCGCCACGCGAACCTTGGAAACCCGACCCCATCGAGGTCGAGCAAGTCATTGCTTTGCCGCTGGACGTGTTATGGGACGACGATTCACGCACCGAACTTGTCAAGCGACGTGGTGTCCAGGTGGATGGCCAGCAGGTCGATGAACTGACGTTTCGGGCCTCCGCGATCGAGCACCAGGAATACGCGATTTGGGGTGCAACGGCACTGATCCTCGATCAATTGGCCCGAATCTTGCAGCAGTAAGCAGTCCTTACGCGATCGGCACTGCCACATCGGCGCAATCCCGCGAGATTTCGACCTTGCAAGCGCCGAATCAAGCAAATTGACATCACACGCTGGGGTTTTACAATTCTGCCGCTGCCATCGCGTCCGGCGCGGCGGTCGAATCGATCCCAATTCCTCCGAAAGGACATCACGATGGCTTCTGACGCCGTTAAAGAATTTACCGACGACAACTTTGATTCCGAAGTCCTTCAGGCCGACGGTGCCGTGCTGGTCGATTTTTGGGCACCATGGTGCGGCCCCTGCCGCCAAATCGCCCCGATGATCGACGAACTGGCCGGCGAGAACCCGTCGGTGAAAATCGGCAAGGTCAACATCGACGACAATCCCGGCGTTGCCCAGCGGTTCGGCATCAGCAGCATCCCTACGTTGTTGTTGTTCAAGGGGGGCGAGGTCACCGAAAGCTTTGTTGGAGTTCGGCCTAAAACCGCCCTCCAGCAAGCACTCGATACGGCCATCGCCTAAGATTCGCGGCGCCTTCTGGTTTGCGCTCACATCCAAACGCGTCGACATCGGCGCGATTCAATAGAAAACGGTCCCGTGCATGCAATGCGCAGGACCGTTTGTTTTTTTGGCGTTGGGACTGGTAACGATTACAGCCCGGCGATCATGAAGCGATTGTCGCGATCAGCTTTTTCGATTTCGTAAGCGACCCACGCGCGATCCGAAGAACTCAGTCGCTTGTGCGGCACATTGACATGGCCGCCATCTTGTTTTCGCAATTTCACACCCCAGCCATTGGCATCTTCAAGAATCGCGACCAAGGTGTGTTTGCCGGTCGAGTCAGTCCAGGTTCTTGCGTCGGCCAGAAATTCCTGCTGCTTGCGTTTGTTCTCTTCCAGTTTCGCGATGCGGATTTGCGCGCGGGCTTCGCGCTGAGCAATCTTTTGCTCACGCATTCGATTCGCCTTCTCGATTCGAATCGGCCGCATCTGGGCATGGTACGCACGGGCTTGGGCGATTGCTGCTTGGCGGGCCATGTTCATACGCATCGATTGGGCTGTGACCGACGAGACGAGTGGCGAGCTGATCGGTGACCTCACCAGTCCCGAGCTACCGGTTGCGAATCGTCCTCCGCGTGCCAGACTGCTCGAACCGCCTCCGCAAGCACTGGCGATCTCCGAGGCGACAAAGAGGGATACAAACGCCATCGTCATTCGACTGTTCATCGCCAGGATCCTCGCTTTGTGATTCGGAACGATAAGATGGGGACTGCGCCGAACCCCTCCTTTATAACGCCCCGGCATAACGCCATGGGCACCGGGATCGACCTAGCAGGAATTCCGATTGTGTGACGAAATAATTGCTGGTGGCGTCCGCATTGACAGTATTCACCTCGGATTGCATCGGATGGTCGAGGACAAGTTTCGTGGAACCATGAGAAAGCTGCCCAAATATCTTTGATTCAATTACTCCGAAGTACGACGATTTTCCGAGGGAGCCGTGAGAGCCAGATTCGATTCGCGATTAGCCCAAGCGATCCTTTTTTCCACGTTTGCCGCCGCATTGCTGACGCTCCGTTCCGACGCTGTATTCGCCCAAGGGTTCACCGCCGCAACGAGCGAACCGTTTGTCGACGAAACCTTCGCAGAGATGCCGGAGGGCTGGTCGATTGACCGCCAAGTCATCGTGCCCACGGGGCAACTGGCACCACTGAGCCGTAAGCTCGGCGGCACACTTACCTATTTGAACAACACCGTGATCCGCGACGGCCAACGCCGAGTGCAAATCAACGTACTGAATTGTCGCAGCGTTGCTGACGCCGAATCCGTTCATCGATCACTCAATCGAATGAAAAAAGGATCTCGCGACGTCTGGCGTCGAGGGACGACGATTCATGAGTTTGTCTGTCGCGACTCCTCGGAGGCTCGATTTGCGGTCGAAGCCCGATACCGATTACCGATTCAACCTGAGCGGTCAACGTATCGAGTCGAATTCTCCGCGGTACCGTTGGATGACTTTGCGCCGATGCAGTGGAACAAGCTTTTCAACCTTTTCCTTCAGTGGGAAAGTGGCGAGCGACGCGAATCGGTCGAATCAGAGATGGCTCGGATGGTCAAAGACTCATTCCGCATTGGACGCGTGCTCGAGCTGCGAACGGGCGACCGCGAATCGCCATCAAAAACGGTTTGGGAATTCGCCCCCAGGCCTATCCAGATCACTGCTTCCAGGTCATCCCACTCGGCACGGTATGAATTTGAAGCGCTGCCCAAGCGAGCCGGTGTTCCGTTCGTCGAGGTTGAAGGAATCGTGACCGCTGCAACCTTCGCGGCGCTACCGGTTGATGCGTCCCTTGCGCGAGACAGATTAACCTCCGGCAATGAGTTTTGGCCCGTCGACGATCCCCCCATCGGGAAGCTCGCGGCGGAGCTTACCGCCGACGCGGAAACAGACCGGGAAAAAGTCGCGGCAATCCTGGCGTGGTTCACGGATGAAGACAACATTCGTTTCGGCGGACCCGAGTTGGGTTCCCGATACGGTACGCTCCAGGTGCTCGAGCAGAAGTTCGGACACTGCTGGGATTACAGTGACGTCTTTATCACACTCTGCCGGGCCGCCGAAGTGCCGGCGCGTCAAGTCGTTGGATGGTTGCATCAGGGCCCGGGGCATGTTTGGGCCGAAGTGATTCTCGACGATGCCTGGCATGGATTCGATCCAACGAGCGGTCTCGGATGCGGTAGCGATTACGTTCCGCTGGCCGTCAGCAACGATGGGAGATTATCGTTTGTCTACGCGTCATCGGTTGAGGTCGAGCGGATTGAGACCGGGCCGTAGCGGGAGTCACGTTTTTTCCCGTGCGTTATGTTGGTTCGTTTAACCCTGCGAAGCAAATCGGCCGCGTGTGCGGCGATCCCATGAAGTCTCAATCCATCGCAGGAGTTCTGCAATGAAACTGGCATCCATCGCAGCGTTGATCGTCGCTCTGGCCATCTCGCCCCTTACCGCTTGTGAGAGCGGCAAGCACAAGGAAGAGATCAAGTACGAAGCCCTCAGCTTGCAGGGAAAGATCCAGCACCAGGAGAAAACCGTTCTCGACAAGTCGGGGGAAATCAAAACCGTGCACACTTACGTCCTGGTCACTGCGGATGCAAAGATCACTTTGCCGGAGCACAAGAATTGCAAAGGTGAGCCGACGGTGAATCTGAAGCCATACGTCGACCGCGAAGTCACGGTGCACGCACGTGGATTGAAAAAGCTGATGGAGGGCAAAACGTTCGTGTACGTGGCCAATATCGAGAGCATTCGCGATCTGCCCGCCTCGAGCGAGGTCAACGTCTTTTCGCAATCGTCGATCTGATTGCCCCCGCGCTCGGACATCCGACGAGAATTCACTCGTCGGATGTCCCGTTGTTGTGACCTTTGACGACACTACGGCGCCGCCGAACACGGCTCTCTCGCGATTCCTTTCAATTCTTCGTTGATCCACTGGATCGACCGGCGGGCCTCTTCAAATTCTCGACTCGACTCGTGACAATCAACGGGACATCGCACAACACGATGCACAACCACGAGTCCCCGAGAGGCAAAATTGGTCACGACACCCGATTACAGCATTGGCGAGAAAAGCGCCGTCGCTTTTGAAAGAGCCAGAAAACTTATGCCCGGCGGCGTCAACAGCCCGGCACGCGCCTTCGGCGCCGTCGGTGGCACGCCGTTGTTCATTGAGCACGCCGAAGGACCGTATCTTTTCGACATCGACGGCCGCCGATTGATCGATTACATCGGTTCGTGGGGGCCGATGATCCTCGGCCATGCCCACCCCGAAGTGATTGAGGCGATCGTGAAGGCGGCGGAGCGAGGCACGAGCTACGGGGCGCCGACGGAAGCGGAATCGGAATTGGCCGAGCAAATCATTGCCGCGGTGCCGAGTGTCGAGAAAGTCCGACTCGTCAACAGCGGCACCGAGGCAACGATGAGCGCAATTCGCGTCGCCCGCGGCGCAACCGGTCGTGACAAGGTGATCAAGTTCGCCGGCAATTATCACGGCCATGTCGACAGCCTGCTCGTCGCAGCGGGAAGTTCCGCGGCGACGCTTGGCGTTCCTGATTCACCGGGTGTGACATCCGGAGCGGTCGGGGACACGATCGTGCTCGAGTACAACGATTGTGAAGGAATCAGAAATGCGTTCTCCGAATACACCGGTCAGATCGCCGCTGTGATTCTCGAGCCGGTCGTCGGCAACATGGGTTGCGTGCCGGCTACGGCCGAGTTCATGAAAGTGCTTCGCGAGACAACTGCGGCCGACGGCGCGATCTTGATCTTCGACGAAGTGATGACCGGCTTTCGTTTGTCACTCGGTGGTGCGCAGCAGCGCTACGGGGTCACACCCGACATGACAACACTCGGCAAAATCGTTGGCGGTGGCATGCCGCTCGGTGCCTACGGGGGTCGCGGCGACATCATGGACCAGGTGTTGCCGGCCGGGAAGGTGTTTCAGGCGGGAACGCTCAGCGGTAATCCGGTTGCGGTCGCTGCGGGCAGCACGACGCTGCGTTTGTTACGGGATGATTCACCGTATGATTACCTCGAACTGATTGGTGAAAGGTTGGAAAACGGCCTGGCGAGAGCGGCCGCCGGCGCCGGTATTGATCACCAAGTCCAGCGCGTCGGCAGCATGATGACGCTTTTTTTTAATCCCGATCCGGTGAACAACTGGACCGACGCGGACCGCTCCGACCGTGACAAATACGCGCGCTATTTCTGGGGAATGATCGGTGAAGGGGTCTATCTGCCGTGCAGTCAATTCGAGGCACTGTTCCTCAGCCGCACACATAGCGAAGCGATCATTGAAGAGACCATTTCGGCCGCGGAAAAAGTTTTTCAATCGCTGCTCGATTGATCGAACCACTCAATTCCCGATCGGTTAGAGTGCAAGGAGGGTGGTTCCTCTGTCCCCACCAACCGCGGCTTTCGAAATGATTCGCGTGAACCTACAGAAACCGCTCTGATGGCCGTTCACGAACCGCCCCCATCGTCGTTGAGCCTGCGCGTTCTAAGTCAATTTCGCGATTGATGCGCCGTGCGAGCAACGCGCGATCCACACCGAGATCAAGACGCAGTGCAAGAGTTGGGGGACGGGTGATGAGTGGGACTTCTTTGAGGCGGCGTTGCCGGGGACGCGGCAGGGACGCGAAAGTCGGATCCTGGTGGCGTCGGCACACCCGCCGGATGTTGTTAGAAAAACTCGAGGACCGCCGCGTGCTGGCCTCCTGGTCGGGGACGCTCACCACCAACACAACCTGGACCAATACAGAGGTCCAGGAAGTCACCGGCGACCTGACCATTGCGCCGGGCGTGACACTCACCGTCGATCCCGGCACGATCGTCAAGTTCAGCGGCGGCCTGACCGACATGTTCGTCGAGGGGACTCTGAATGCGCTGGGGACGTCTGGCCAGAACATCATCTTCACGACGATTCGCGATGACGTCGGGGGCGACACGAACGGTGACGGCAACGCGACAGTCCCCGGGCGTGGCAATTGGGGCCGCATCAATGTCCCCTCGACCGGCACGGCAAACATCGATCACGCCCACATCCGTTACGGCGGGGACAACCAACTGGCGGTCGACGGTGGGAACCTCACGCTCACCAACAGCATCGTCAGCGATTCCTTCGGTGATGGCGTGCGGATTGCAAATGCCGATCCGACGCTCACGAGCAACGTTTACCGGGACAACGGTAACGCTGCGATCAGCATGGACCTGTCTTCCAACCCGAACATTTCGGGCGTGACGGTTTCGAATAACTTCATCAACGGACTCCGTGTGGACGGCGGCACGTCGACCAAGAGCTTGAACTGGACGAACCCTGACATCACGTATGTGATCCAGGGGGACATCACGATTGGCGGGACCGACACATTGATGATTGGCCCGGGCCAGGTGATCAAGACGAGCAGTTCGCTGGCCGATCTATTTGTCGACGGCACGCTTGACGCGCAGGGTACGGAAGTGGCTCCGATCATCTTCACCGATGACACCGACGACACGGTCGGGGGTGATACCAACAACGACGGCGCCGGAACCACGCCCGTCAATGGTGCCTGGCGCGGAGTTACCCTCCGCGGCACGGGCAACGTGCTTGACTTTGTCCACATGTTTTATGGGGCGAACAACCAGCTGTTCGTCGACGGCGCGACCGCGACGATCACCAACAGCAGCTTCAACCACTCCAGTGGCGATTCGATCCGCATCCAGAATGCCGATCCGACGCTGACGGACGTAACGTTCGAGGACAATAGCGGCGCCGCGATCAGCATCGATCTTTCGTCCAACCCGGTCATTTCAGGTGTCACCGTTACCAATAACGGGACCAACGGACTTCGCCTTGACGGCGGTGCCTCGACCAAGAATCTCATTTGGACGAATCCCGACATCACCTATGTGCTTGGCGGCGATGTCACGATCGATGCGGCACACACACTAATGATCGGCCCGGGCCAGGTGATCAAGTCATCCACTTCGCTGACCGATTTGTTTGTTGACGGCACGCTCGACGCGCAGGGCACAGCGGCCAATCCAATCGTGTTCACTGACGACACCGACGACACCGTCGGTGGCGACACGAACAACGACGGCGCGGGAACCACGCCCGTCAATGGCGTCTGGCGGGGAGTTACGCTCCGCGGCACGGGCAACGTGCTGGACTTCGTGCAAATGTTTTACGGTGCCGATAACCAGCTCACAATCGATGGTGCAGCGGCCACGATCTCCAACAGCTCTTTCAATCACTCCAGTGGAGATTCGATCCGCATCCAAAACGCCGACCCCACACTGACCGGCGTAAGTTTTGACGGCAATCGCAACGCTGCGATCAGCATGGACTTGTCCTCCAATCCCGACATTTCCGGCGTGACGGTGTCCAATAACTTCATCAATGGATTGCGTCTGGACGTCGGCACGTCCACCAAGAGCCTCAACTGGACGAATCCCGATATCACGTATGTGATCCAGGGGGATATCACGATTGGCGGGACCGACACATTGATGATTGGTCCGGGCCAGGTGATCAAGACATCCAGTTCGCTGGCCGATTTATTCGTTCTCGGCACGCTCGACGCGCAGGGGACGGCGGCGAATCCGATCATCTTCACCGACGATACCGACGACACCGTCGGCGGCGACACCAACAACGACGCCGCCGGAACCACTCCTTTCAACGGTGCCTGGGGTCGGATCGCTCTCAGCGGCAGCGGCAATGTGATGGACTTTGTCGAGATCTTTTATGGGGCGGATAACCAGCTTTTGATCGATGGTGCGACGGCGACGCTTTCCAACAGCAAGTTCAATAACTCCTTCGGCGATGCGATCCGCATCCAGAACGCCGACCCATCAATGACCGGACTGACCTTTGTGGCCAACTCAGGCGCCGCGATCAGCATCGACGTATCTTCCAATCCGGATGTCTCGGACGTCGTCACGATCAACAATGCGACCAACGCAGTACGCATTGATGGCGGTATCGCGACCAGGAACCTGAATTGGACGAATCCCGACATCACCTATCTTCTCGGCGGGGATGTCACGATCGACGCGGGTCAGGCTCTCACCATTGGCCCGGGCCAAGTGATTAAGTTCTCCGGTGGGCTGACCGATTTACACATCGATGGCATGCTCGACGCGCAGGGCACGGCCGATGAACCGATTTATTTCACCGATGATACGGATGACACGGTCGGAGGTGACACGAACAACGACGCTGATGCCACGGCGCCGTCCCGCGGAGCGTGGGGACGGATCAACTTCAACGCCACGAGCGTCAACAACGTGGTCAATCACGCCCGCGTTAGTTACGGGGCCGACGCGACGCTGAACGTGATGAGCAACGGTTTGGAGCTGACCAACAGCGTCGTGCGCGAATCATTCGGCGATGCGATCGAAGTCGACGGCGGCTTGGCCACGCTGATCAGCAACCTGATTTACGACAACAGCGGCGACGGGATTACGGCGTTTGCGGGAGGCACCGTCACGGCCATCAACAACACCATTGACGGAAACTTCCGCGGCGTCGACGCCACTGGTGCCGCAACGACGGTGGATCTGACCAATAACCTGATCACGTTTCACACCCGCTCAGGTGTCTTCGCCTCCGGCGGCGCGAGCATCACGATAGGTTTCAACGACGTTTTCAACCCAACCAGTTCCCACGGCAATTATGAGGCCCTCGCCGATCCGACGGGTACGGACGGCAATGTCTCCGCCGATCCGTTGTACTTGGATACTGAAAACCGAGATTACAGTTTGG
>JAHELS010000215.1 GCA_024644085.1 Rhodopirellula sp. | reverse complement strand
TGAGCGACAAAATGTATGGCTCGCCGGTCAATCCACCGCAGCCCGAGCTGGGGCTCAAGGCAGCTTTTGGATCGGCGACCGACTGGACGACAAGCCAGGGTGACGACAAGTACCGCCGCGGTGTCTACACGACGTGGCGGCGTTCGAGTCCGTACCCTTCGATGGCCCAATTCGATGCGCCCAATCGTGAAGTCTGTACGGTGCGGCGGATTCGTACCAACACGCCACTGCAGGCTTTGGTGACCATGAACGATCCGGTCTACGTCGAAGCCGCACAATCGCTTGCGCGTCGCATGATCGATGCGGGCGAAGATCCTGCCGCGCGTATCCAATACGCAATGCGAACGTGCATGATCCGCGAACCGAGGGCGGCCGAGATTGAGCGGCTCACGGAGTTGGCCGGCGACACGTACAAGCAATACCTGACTGAAACCGAGGAAGCAAAGCGGATGGCCACCGAACCGATTGGGCCATTGCCTTCGGAAGCCGACGTGGCGGAGTATGCGGCGTGGACCGTTGTCGCGAACGTGATTTTGAACCTTGATGAAATGTTCATGAAACGCTAATCGTTATGCACCCAACACTTAAAAAACTACAAAACCAAACCCGCCGGCATTTTCTTCAGCAGTCCACGGCCGGAATCGGCGGCATCGCGTTGGGCAGCCTGCTTGCCGGAGAACAGGTATCAGCGGGCCGATCCGCGGCCGATCCGCTTGCGCCCCAGCCGCCACACTTTCCCGCCAAAGCAAAGCGGGTCATTTACTTGCACATGACGGGCTCGCCACCCAATTTGGATCTGTTCGATTACAAGCCGGAGCTGTCCAAGCGTAGCGATCAGGATTGTCCGGATAAGTTTCTCGCCGGTCGCGAATTCGCGTTCACCACCGGCGTCCCAAAACTGATGGGATCGCCAAGAAAGTGGTCGCGTGTCGGCGAGTCAGGAATGTGGATGTCGGATGCGATTCCAAATTTTCACGAGATCGCCGATGACATGTGTGTCGTTCATTCGATGTACACCGACCAATTCAACCACGCCCCGGCCGAGCTGCTCGTCTACACCGGATCACCTCGCTCAGGCCGACCTTCGATGGGTTCCTGGGTCACCTATGGTCTGGGAAGTGAAAATGAAAACCTGCCTGGATTCGTCGTGTTGATCTCCAGCGGGGTGCAGCCCAACGGTGGCAAAAACTCTTTCGGTAGCGGCTTTCTGCCTTCGGTCTATCAGGGTGTCCAGTGCCGCAGCAAAGGGGACCCGGTGCTTTACGCGTCGAATCCGGCTGGGATGGATCGCGACATGCGCCGCATGAGTCTTGATGCGTTGAAGGATCTCAACGAGATTCAGGCTGCTGAAATGGGACACCCCGAAACGTTGACTCGAATCTCACAATATGAACTCGCGTTTCGGATGCAGACGGCCGTGCCGGAAGTGATGGACATTACCCAGGAGTCACAGAAAACTCTCGATGATTATGGAGCTCAGCCGGGTGGATCGAGTCTCGCGAACAACTGTCTGCTCGCTCGTCGCCTGGTCGAATCGGGTGTCCGTTTCGTCCAGTTGTTCGATTGGGGCTGGGACTTCCATGGAACGGCCAAAGAAACCGGGCTGACCGACGGGTTGACCAATAAATGCGCCACGATGGACAAACCGATCGCCGCACTGATCAAAGATTTGAAACAGCGCGGATTGTTCCACGATACGTTGGTTGTGTGGGGAGGCGAATTCGGTCGCACGCCGTTCCGCGAAGGCCGCACGGCCAAGAGCGAGGTTCTCGGCCGCGACCACTACCCCGATGCATTCACCATGTGGATGGCGGGCGGAGGAGTCAAAGGGGGTTTTGAATACGGCGAGTCCGACGAGCTCGGATTCAGCGTGGCGGAAAAACCGGTTCACGTGCACGACTTGCAGGCAACGATTTTGCACCAGCTCGGATTCGATCACGAGCGGCTGACTTACCGGTTCCAGGGGCGTGATTACCGATTAACCGATGTGCACGGCCACGTTGTCAAGGATCTGTTGACGTGAGACTCGGGTTGCTGACCGATATCCACGAATGCGACCCCGAACTACGCACGGCCATCGACTGGATGCGAGATCAGGGCGTGGACCAATTCGTGTTCATGGGGGATGTGGTCGCGTGCCAGGAAAAGGAACTTGATTCCTGTATCGACCTGCTGCGGCAACTCGGTGCCGTCGGCGTTTGGGGGAACCACGACTACGAGCTCGTGTTTCGCAACGCAGCCACTTCGCACTCGTCGCGGGAATTCTTTTCGTCGTTGATGCCCCGGATCAAATTGGACGATTGCCTGGTCAGTCACGTTTTTCCAACGTTGGATCCGGCGGTCGACGAGGAAATCTGGTACCTGGAAAGGTTTCCCGAGGCTCTCGAAGACGCGGTGCGATGTTTCGAGGCGCACCAGAGCCGGATCATGTTGACCGGGCACATGCACCACTGGCACGCCGTCAAGGACGACGAACTGTTGTCGTGGGATGGTTCCAGTCCACTCGATCTCGATCCCCACAGTCGTTATCTGTTCGTAGTGGGAGCCGTCTGCAACCGCAAATGCGGCATTCTCGATACCGAGTCAAACCAAGTCATTCCTTACCAGTGGTGAGCGATGAACAACGAATTTTTCGTGCGAGTGATCGTTCCGGTCCTGATCGTCGTCGTTTGCTTTTTCATTGCGCCGTGCGAAAGATCGTTCGCAGAGCAACCGGCCATCGTGTCGGTGCCGGCCCAACCGCTCGGTTCGAATCTCCGTCGCGTACTTCAAACGCTCAATGCGCTTGGCCATCCGCTTGATAAGCGGACGACCGAGGAGGTGCTCGCGGCAATTGAATCGCAGGACGGGGTGCGAATCCAGAAGGCGATCGACGCGCAAGTGCTGGCTGTCGTAACGATCAATCCCGAAGAACGGGTCAGCGTCGTGCGGGGGCCGGCGAGTCCAAGGCTTCAAGAAGCGGGCTACCGGCCCGTGCTGGTCAAGATACTCAATCACAGCACATCGACGTCGCGATTACGCGTGACCAGCCCGCATGCAGGACCGGTCTACGCCGGTACGGCCAAGCTGAGCATGCAGCGGCAACAGCAAACAAAGTTGCTCGAGAATCAGAATGTGGATGCTTCGAATGAGCGCTTCATTGGCATCGAAGTTCATCGTGATCCGCCGATGACGCCGAACATGTCGGGCCTCGAAGTTGAGTATGCAATCGTGCTGCTCGCTTCGAGCGTAGCAGGAAAACGTGAGGCAATCTTGCACTTTGACATCGGCGACGGGACCGCCGACCTTGAACATCGCAACGAGTTGCCAGTGTTATTCAACGTTGATCCGGCGATTCCGCTGCGCATCTCGATTGCGGACCACGACGGGTCACCCGGAATCGCGCGACTGGAGTTTCGTGATTCCGAGGGCCGTGTCTATCCGTTGCAGGCGAAGCGAGTTGCGCCTGATTTCTTTTTTCAATCGCATGTCTACCGGATTGATGGCGAATCCGTGCTGCTGCCGCCGGGCAAGTTCGATGTTTCCTTCTGCCGCGGACCGGAATATCGCATCGGACGCACATCGGTCGAAATTTCGACGGATCGGGAGAACGAGTTGGAGATCAAACTTGATCGCTGGTTCAACTCGCGTGCTTACGGTTTTTTCAGCGGCGACCATCACATCCATGCGGCAGGTTGCGCCCACTACACCCACCCAACCGAAGGTGTCACGCCCGCGGACATGTTTCGCCAGGTCCAGGGCGAAGGTCTGAACGTCGGATGTGTATTGACGTGGGGACCCTGTTTCGAGCACCAGCGGCGTTATTTCGGCGCCGATGCCCAGATGTTCGGAAGTGAAGACACGCTGTTGAAATACGATCTCGAGATCAGCGGATTCGGATCCCAGGCGCTGGGTCATGTTTGCCTGTTGAATCTCCGCGACCAAACGTATCCCGAGAGCGAAGGCACCAAGACGAAAGGATGGCCGACATGGACCACACCCGTGATGCGTTGGGCCAAGGATCAAGGTGGATACGCGGGATACGCCCATTCAGCCAGCGGTTTGTGGATCGATGGCGAATCCGCGTCACAGCGTTTGTTGGATCGGTTAGATACAAACGAGGATGGGTCGCTGCAGCGGTCGGAGATCGGCGACGCCCTGTTGCCGGAATCCTTCCCGATCATTGACGGTGATGGCGATCGTCGATTGTCGAACGCCGAGTTGATTGAATCGCATCGCCGGGCGGCGGACCGGCTTCCCAATTACGCGATTCCCGAAATGAACGGCGTGGGCGCGATGGAGATTTGTGTCAGCACCGTGGCAGGCGTTTGCGATTTCATCAGCGCAATGGACACGCGCCGGATCCAGGAATGGAATACGTGGTATCACCTGCTCAATTGCGGATTCCCCTTGAAAGTCTCCGGCGAGACCGACTTCCCCTGCATGAGCAGCCGCCGTGTTGGCAAGGGCCGTGTCTACGTTCACCTTGGGAAGGAGGCCGAGCTTGAGTTCGGTCGGTGGTGCAAGGGATTGGCCGAGGGTCGATCGTATGTTTCCGACGGTTACGCGCACGCGCCAAAGTTCGAGGTCAACGGTGTCGCGCCCGGCTACGGAGATGTCGAAATTGACAAGCCAGGTCGCGTCCATCTCGTTGCCGAAGTCGCGTTTGCGCCGCGCACGCCTGAAGGTGTTGCCTATGCGACTGAGTCGAGCGAGGGCGGCAGATCGGTGATTGGCGACACCGTTGTCTTGCATCGCGAGCGTTCTGGCGCGTGGGTCGAGGGTGGACATCGCGAAGTTGAGATAGTCGTTAATGGCGAGCCGCGGTTCACGAAGATTGTTCCGGCGGACGGTAATCTTCATCGTATTGAGGCGAACATACCGATTGACGAAAGTAGTTGGGTCGCAGTGCGTCACTTTCCACAACTCCACAGCAATCCGGTCAACGTTACTATCGACGGCGAACCGATTCGGGCTTCGGAGGCGAGCGCACGGTGGTGCATTGAAATGACAGAATTGCTTTGGAAGAATCGTCAGTCTCGAATTGCCGAACATGAAAGGGCCGAGGCGAAAGCTGCGTTCGATCATGCAATTGACGTCCTTGGCGAGATCGCTCGGGAATGCTCGCGTTGAAGTTTCTCTCTGCACTTTGCTTGGGCGTCGGTCGTCAAATCCGTCGAGCGTGACTTGTGACAGTCGAGTCGCGTCACAACGGACCAATGGCTGCGCGGCTACAATGCTCGAATGAAAACTACCGCTGTCGCTTTCGTGTTGTGCTGGGCCGTTACTCTCTCGGCGGCCGAGCGTGTGCCGTGGACGACCTCCCGCGTGGTCGGATCGCCCGAGCCACCCAAGCCGTATCACGTCAAAAGGGTCTATCCGCATCTGCAGTTCGACCAGCCTGTCGAGCTGATGCAGCTTGCCGACACCGGCAAGATGATGCTGCTTGAAGTCACCGGCAAGCTGTACACCTTTGACGATGACCCCGATTGTCGCGCGGCCGATTTGGCGATCGACCTTCAACCGCGGGTCGACGAATTCCGCCGCGCCTTCGGTTTCGGAGTGCATCCGAATTTTTCCGAGAATCGACAGATCTTTGTCGTCTACGCGCGCGATCCGGTTGCTCGGCCCGACGGGACACGGTTGTCACGTTTCGAGGTCAGCAGTGAGGAACCGTTCCGTGTGGATCCCAAAAGCGAAGAGATTCTTTTGACGTGGGCATCGGGTGGGCACAACGGTTGTGCGATCCGATTTGATTCCGAAGGTCTGTTGTACTTTTCCACGGGCGATGGCGCACGTCCATTTCCACCGGACGAATATGACGTCAGCCAGGATCTTTCCGACTTGCGTTCGACCATTTGCCGCATCAACGTCGATCGGGATGATGGTGGGCGAGCGTATTCGATTCCGCCGGACAATCCATTCGTCAATACTCCGCTGGGGGACGGAAAGATCGCCCGACCAGAGATTTGGGCGTACGGCTTTCGCAACCCGTGGCGATTCACCATTGTTCCCGGAACTGATCAACTTCTGTGTGGTGACGTCGGATGGGAATTGTGGGAGCTTGTTTTTGACGTCCGTCGAGGTGGGAATTATGGGTGGAGCATTTTTGAAGGGCCGCAGGCGATTCGCAGCGATGTAAAACCTGGGCCAACACCAATTCTCAAGCCGCTCGTCTCGTACCCCCACACCGTGGGCCAATCGGTAACGGGGGGAATCGTGTACCGGGGAAAAAATCATCCGAAACTGCAGGGTGCCTACCTCTACGGGGATTACGTCACGGGATTGGTTTGGGGATTGCGTCACGACGAAGAACAGGTGACGTGGAATCCCGTGATTGCCGAGACCGGCTTACAAGTCATTACTTTCGCCGAGTCGCGTGACAACGAAGTTCTGATTGTGAGTTACGACGGCGGCATTTTTGAATTGGACAAGAACGATGCCGCGGAAAAAAGGAATGACTTCCCGCGGAAACTGAGTGAAACCGGATTGTTTGAATCGACCGTGACGCTCGATCCGGCCGCGGGTGTGATGAGGTACGAGATCGCGGCCGGCGCGTGGCGCGACGGGGCGACCAGTGAGTTTGTGGTGGGGGTTCCCGGCACCGAGACGATCAAGATCAATCGGCAACAAAGGTCCTGGGCCTATCCCGAAGGGACGGTGTTCGCCAACACGCTCTCGAAAGACGGGCGTCGCTACGAAACTCAGATCCTGCATTTCGACGGCATGACCTGGCAACCGTACAGCTATCTATGGGATGACCAACAATCCGATGCGCTACTTGTTGATGAATCGGGATTGGCTCTCGATAACGGATCACCGACGGCGACATTCGAGATCGGCAAGCGATGGCCGATCGCTCCGCGAGCGCATTGCCGTGCCTGTCACTCACGACAAAGTGGCGGCGCAATCGGTTTTACACTTGAAAACCTGGGCGATTCGCAGATCGATCACTTCATCGAGATCGGAATCCTCGACCGCCGCCCGCCCAAGGGTTGGAATCTCTCCAAGATGGTCGATCCGCGGGACAGTGCGGCGGCGCTCGAGCAACGTGCGCGGTCTTACCTGGCCGCCAACTGTGCGCATTGTCATCGTCGGGGCGGCGGCGGTACGGTGCCCCTCGATCTGACGTATTCGCTACCGCCAGGCGAAATCAACGCAATCGACTTGGCTCCGACCCAGGGATCATTCGGGATCGACGACGCCAAGGTCCTCTCTCCAGGCGACCCGTACCGATCGGTTCTATTCTATCGGATGGCAACCCTCGGTACTGGGCACATGCCCAAGCTGTGGTCACGTGCAAACGACCCCGAGGGACTCAAGCTCGTGCATGATTGGATCGCCTCGATGTCTCCCAGCGGCGACACGACGCGCGCCAACGATGGTCGCGATCACCACGACATCGACGACCCATTTGCTTCCACGTCGGCATCTTTGCGCCGATTCGCGCGGCTTCTCGAAACGGACGATGCCGAGCAAGCGATGGTTGTAGCGCGGTCGGCCGTTGCTCACGCAAACGTCGTCACGTCCGCTTTGTTCGAGCGGTTTTTACCCGAAGGCGAACGCCGCAATCGCCTCGGCGAAAACATCAACGTCGATCAGATCCTTGCAATGACGGGCGATGCCGATCGCGGACGAGCACGATTCCTTGACGGCCAGGGACAACAGTGCATCCATTGCCATCGCATCCAGGGGAGCGGTCGATCGGTCGGGCCCGATTTGGATGCGATTGCCGGAAAACGATCGCGCCAACAGTTGCTCGAAAGCATTCTCGATCCGTCGAAAGAAATCGATCCGAAGCATGCGACGTATTTGACGTTGATCGACGATGGCACGATCGTGACCGGATTGAAGATCGACGAGAACGACGTTGTGATCGTCATTCGATCAGCAGACGGCAAAGATCACCGAATCGAGAAAGAGACGCTCGAATCGTTGAAAATTCAAGAACAATCTTTGATGCCGACTGGGATCGCAGCTGAGATGACGGCACAGGAATTGGCCGACTTGCTGGCGTTTCTCTGTTCCCTGCGATGATCTGACTGGTCCCTTCGGTACTCCGGCTGGCGCGCGATGGTTGCGGCATCCGCAAGTCGGCGTTCGCCACCGAAGAATCGAGAAGTTTCCTAAGATCTGGCGGATTGCGTCGTTGTTCTGTTACCAGGACGTTACAAACGCGCCCAGGATGTTGCCTTATCATGACGCTCGGTCGTCGTTCGCCTCGTTTCCGAGCGATCGCGATCACGCCCGCGTCGTTCGTTTGCCCAGCACGGCTGCAGCGACCCATGGCGGCGGTGATTGATTTCTCTCTTCTTTGTGGAGTCGTTTGATGCGTTTCCTTTACCACGCGGTCGTCGCCACCACCTTTCTTTGCCTGGCATTACCGTCCGCACAACTGCTGGCACAATCGGATGCCGAGATTGCACTCCGCGATGCCCGTGCCGCTTTCACCGCAGAGCAGTACGCCGAGGCACGCGACCTGTTGAAAACCGCCTCGCAAACCGACACTGACAATCCAGATATTCTTCTTTTGCTCGGCAAGGCGCACTATCAACTCGGCGAAGTTGACGCGGCAATCGCCGCGTGGAAACGCACACTGGCGCTGGCCCCGCAGCAAGCTTTTGCAAAGCGGATGGTCGAAATCCTGCAAGGCAATCTGCTCGACGCCGACGTCAAGATCAAACTCGTTGAATCACTCTTGGCGGGGCAACTTCCTCGGCTCGCACTCTTCGAAATCACCTCGCTGAAGAGCAAGTCATTGTCGACGTCCCAAATGCTAAGCCTGTTGTCGCTCGAAGCCGAGACCCTGGTAGACCTTGGTGAGGCCGAAGGCGCGCTCAAGGTGCTGCGTGAACTTGCGATTCGGGATCCCGCTCAAAGTGCGACAGCCCGCACTCGGTTGCTGACCGGACAAGCCAACATTGCAATGGGCGGCGACGCGATTGTCGAAGGATTGACGGTACTCGAAGAAGTCAAAGCCGGTTTCCCCGACACGCCCGAAGCTATTGCCGCGGACCTCACTCAGATCGTGTTCAAGATTGATCAGGGTGAAAACGCGCTCGACGAGCTTGTTGCATGGATCGCGAATCATGGTGAACATTCCGACATTTACGAGGCACGAGAAACCCTGTTCCGTTCCGTGAGCGTTTACCTGGATCTCGCATCCAATCTCCCCAGGCCCGCCAAGGAGCTGTCCGAGTCGGAGTTGAACGCGTTGGCAGCGGCGGAATTGTCGCTGACGTCAATACAGAGCTCTTCCGGCGCGCTCGAACTCTCGCAGAGAATTGTCAGTCACCTTCAGAATCGTTTGGTCGACGCGGGTGCATATGAGCGGGCCAACGAGGCCTTTGAACGTTTGTTGAATCTGGATCTCCCCAACGCAAGCCGTTTGTTAATCGAATCGGCGTTGGAGAGATCCACAAGTCTGGCGGCCGCTGCGGAGCTGGATGGGATTCTAGTCGCGGTCAACGAGGGTGAAGCTCCGCCCGACGTACTGGTCACCTGGATTCAGACTCATCCGCAACATCCTCGCGTGGTGCAAGCTCGATTGAGGCTCGTTTCTGCATACCTCTTCCAGGCACGTCGTCAAGGAAAGCCTGGTCGGCAAAGCGAATTGAGCAAGTCCGACTTGGCTGCAATCGACGCCGCCGCGAGCGTGATCGATTCCCTCGATACGACCGCGGAAAAGTCGCAATTGATCCAGGAGTTGCTCGCGCATATGGAATCGCATTATGCCGCTCATCGAGTTTTTTCAGCAGCGATCGCGGGCCAACAGGCTTTGCTGCAACACGAATTACCAAAGACCGTCCAACTCTCAGTGTTAAACGCTTTGGCGGACACACAAGCAAGACGTGCGGTCACGCGCTTGGAGGCGGCGGTAGCGTCCGGAAACCTGGAAGCGGGCCCCTTGCCGGCCGACTTGGTTTCTCTCATGAAAACGTTCGAGATGATCAACGAGCGATTTCCCGCACAGCCATCCTGGGCACGGCGATCCGCCGTCGGTGCGAGTATTGCGGCGCTCAGCGCACGAATTGAGTGGCCTGCGACGGTGGACCAGATCAAAACAACCGACATTTGGGCGCTGGAGTTCCTGTTGCCCGTCGTCATCGCGAACAACGAACCGGCGACGACCGATGCCGCCATGAATGTGGTCAATTCAATTGTCGAGAGCGCCACGAAATTGACGCAAACGTCGGCACGTGGATTGGCGACACGGACCCACAAGAAACTGCTCGACGCTCTGCCGGAGGACCATGACTTATGGCCGGCGTCTGCGATTCGGCAATTGAATCTTCGAGTTGCCGACGATGCAGCGGCGTTTGCCGAGAACGCTGGCGCCGACCAGGGGCACCGGAACTCAGAACTCTCCGACGAGCATCGATCGATGCTGGCCCTGGCATCGAAATTGATCAATCGTCACCCGAACATGGCGTCGGAAGTCTTGTCGGCACTGAACCCATTTCTGGCGCGGCGCAGCGAGGCAGGTTACTCCGACCTCGTCCAGCAGGCTTACGGGCTGCTCGAATCGGCATTGCCTCCGCCGCAACTTCGCCGTGTTCGTTTGGCGGTTGCTCAATTGCGCGTCGATCAAGTGTTCCAGCAGCACGCCAGCCAACTCGTCAGCGGACTCCAGCCAACGAAGGAACTCGATGAGCAGCTGCGAATCGCGTTGCTGCAATGTTATGAGCTGCGATCGGATCTCGAACCGGATCAGGAAGTCGCGCGGCTCGCGTCTGCGTTACGTTCGTCGGTCATAGCGCACTACCGAAATCTCGGTTATTTCGAAGCAGCTGAGGCAGCGATCGCCGTCAAGGCTGAACGCGCCGTTGACCGGCTCGACGCGGCCGCCGAATT
>JAHELS010000214.1 GCA_024644085.1 Rhodopirellula sp. | reverse complement strand
GTGACAATTTCGGGAACTGCCATCGGAAACAACTTTACCGTTGGCAAAGGTCCGAAACTCGATTCCGAAATCAACGACGCGATCACGTGGATCGACCGTGCCAGCTTGCTTGGTGCGCCGCACATTCGTTTTTTCGCGGGTACCGGAAAACAACTCGCGGAGAATCCCGCGAGGCTCGAAGAGGCGTCCGAGGCGCTGCATCAATGTGCCCAATACGCCGCGAAAAAAGGGATCTTCATCGGCGTTGAAAACCACGGTCAGCTGACGGCAGACCAGATGCTGGAAATCATGAATCGCGCCCAGAGCCCCTGGGTCGGGATCAACCTGGACACCGGAAACTTTCAATCAGATGATCCTTATCGCGACCTCGAAGTCTGTGTCCCCTATGCCGTGAACGTTCAAGTGAAAGTCAGCATGAAGAATCCAGAGGGGAAAAAATACCCCGCCGATATTCCGCGGATCGGGCAGATTCTCAAGGAGGGTAACTACCAGGGATTCGTGGTCCTGGAGTATGAGGACGAAAATCCGTATGACAATATTCCGCGCGCCGCGGCCGATTTGAAAGAGGCCCTTGAGAGTTGATCAGCCAAGCAACTGAGACGTGTTTCACGCGCTGGAAAAAAATGTCGCAAGAACCAACTTGATCGGTCGTGACTCGGTACTCCTCGATTTGATAAACCCGCCCAATGGAGTGATTCTATCATTAGCCAGGATGCCTGACCGTGCGAAACCTCGTTGAGTTCAAAAGCGTATCGACGCTGGCCATGCCAAGTTTGTTGACATGGACTGTCTGGTTCCTTGTTCCGCCAATAGTTGCTGACGTCTGGGCAGGTGATGTGACACCCGTGCCAACGTGGCGGCAAGGGATCTCTCAGTGGAACGGCCAGGGATACAACGGGCTCTCGAGCGCGTTACCGCAACCGGTCATCAGCCTCCCTGGCCCCTCGCCCAACACGACTCCATACCGCGAATCGACGCCATACCCGAACTCAACGCCTTACACAGTGCCGGTCGATCCAGCGGCGCAACCAAAGTCGAATCCATACTTCGACCTTCCGAAGTCGAGTTCGATTCCTGGGGAAGTGTCTTTGCCCACTGTCATCCCCGGGCCGAAAACCGAGTTCGTGCTGCCTGAAGTGGGAAATTCCCTCGCCTCGACCGGCGGCCGACCGGCCGTCGAGAAATCGCTCAATGTTCCATTGATCAATTCAAATTCAGGGACAAGTCCGAAGTCCACGCCTGTGGAGGATGAGGACGAAACAAAACCATTGCCCGCGCCGACCGATACCGAGAAGAAACAAGCCGGCGCGGACGCTGCGAATTCACCGGACGAGGAACGAATTCAGGCGAAGATCTCCAAATCGGACGCTGCGATCGAGCCGGCCCCGCTCGAGGCCGAAGTGGTTCGTTGGTACCAGTATCCACGGCAATGGATGAAAGGCTGGGATTCACACGCCGAGTTCGGGCTGGATGGTAGCGACGGGAATTCGGACACCATCGCCTATCAGGTGGGGATCGCAACCAAACGCGTGACCAAACAGCACACGCTGGGCATGAATCTAAACTACCGAAACGCGAGCAGTAGTGACGTCACAACCGAAGACAACGGGCGATTCAATCTCGACTACGACTACCTGTTCAAAGAGTCGTCGTGGTCCGGTTTTGGCAAGTACGGGATGGAATGGGACAAGTTCAAAGCCTTTGACCTTCGACTGTGGCTCAATGGTGGTCTCGGCTACTACTGGTTCCGCGACGATGACACGACGCTTGTGACCCGCTTTGGTGCTGGTGCATCCAAGGAGATTGGCGCTCCGGTGGACGACTGGGTCCCAGAGGCCGTCTTTGGCGTGGAAGCAGAACGCCAACTCACAGCCCGCCAGAAGTTGAAAGGCCGCGTCGATTATTTTCCGGCCTGGGAGGATTTTAGCGATTACCGCCTGGTCAGCGATTTTGCGTGGGAAATCCTACTCGATGGGAGCGAGAACATGAGTCTCCGGTTGGCCGCGACCGATCGATACGACAGCACGCCACAAGGTGCCGATCCGAACGACGTCTATTACTCGCTACTCCTGCTGTACAAGTTCTAATCGGGCCACTCACTCTCTCACCGCCCCAATCGGTCAAGACGCTAAATCCGTCAATACCGGAGCAACGACTTCCGCAGCGGCCCCAGAAATCGTGACGAATGACAAAGCTGCAACCTAGGGTTGAAGGTATTGCATCTCAACTCCGGCTTTGAATCAAGCGTCATGTCATCTGCACCGATCCCGTGGAAACACGTTCGCAACGTCCTTGTTCTGTTTGCTCCGTTGTGGGGCGGCACAGCGATTCTGTTTGGAACCGTTGGCTTGGGCTACGCCGTCTTCAAGCAGGACGTCTACACCGCACGTCAGCCGTTGGTGGTGCGCGACGAGGCCAACAGCTCGTTTGACCGGCTCGGTCGATTCAGCAGCCAGACCGAATTAAAAGCGGCCCAGGAAACGATTCTGGAGATGACCCAAAACCGGGAGGTTGTTGCGGCCGCGCTGCGCCAAATCGGACCTCCCGCAGGTGAAAAACATGATCCGCAGTGGCCAAGTTCCAAGTTGATCGACACCACCGCGACCAAAATGGTCAACCTGCTCGCACCCAAAGGATCCGAATTCGGAAATACCGAAGTCGTCTATCTGCAGGTCAAGGCGGACCGCCGGGTTCGCGCAGCGCGATTCTGCCAGGCGATGTTCGACAAATTGTCGGAACAGCTTCGAACTGTGCGACGTGTTCGTGGTGACAGCATCATCGCCGAGCTGACCTACGCTCGTGACCTCGCGAAACAGAACCTCGATGAATCGGCCGCGCGACTTCACGAAATCGAAGTCAAATTCGGTACGGATCTCGGCGAGCTGCGTAACCTGAATGATACGATTTCGGGTGACGGAACCAATCGGCGAACGCTCGAAGAAACCACGCGGGAACGCCAGACGGCTCAACTCGAACTCGAGAAGCTCGAATCGCTGCACAAATTGCTGGTCGCCGGGGCCGAAGATCCACAACAACTCCTGGTCAGCGGCGGGGACTTGCTTGCCAGCCAGCCGTCGCTTCAACGTCTCAAAGACGGCCTGATCGATGCCCAGCTCGCCGCCAGCCAATTGGCGGGAATTCTCACCGAAGAAAACCCCAAGCGGCGCGCCGCAGTCGCCGCAGAGAAGGAAATCGAGCGTCGAATGCGACAGGAAACGAAGTCAGTGATTCGTGCCATGGAACCGATGATGAATCTCCATCGCGACCGTGTCACGCGACTTCATCAGCGCGAGACTCAACTCCTGGAGCGGCTCGATCAAATTGCCATTGCCCGAACCGATTACGCGAAGATTGACGCCGAAGTAAAACATCGAACACGCTTGTTGGCCGAAGCGGAACAATTGCTCGCCGAGGCGCGGGCCAGCCGCACCGCAGCACTCTCGACGAATCTGATCGCAGAACTCGGACCGCCACAGGTGGGAACGCACCCAACTGGGCCTTCGGGATCTCTCGTCACACTTGGCGCAATGTCGGCGGGATTGATTTGCGGCCTTGGTGCTGTGTTCCTGATCGCCCCGGGGCCGACCGAGGTTCAAAGCGGACGGCGCTGGAGCGACTACATCGGCGCCGGCCGCCGCAGCACTGACGCATCCGGTTCCGGAACGCGACAAGTCGAACGACGCGCGTCCAGCGCGGGCGATCGGCGACGCTCACCACCGTCAACTTCGTCGCCTGAAGAGGCAAACTGAGCCCGCTTCAATGCCGCCGCCGGATCAGCGAATCGAAACGTTGATCGTTGATCCGACTCGCGGGCGGCTGATCACGGACTCACGAAAACCGGGCGGCTTGCCAGTTCGCGAGTTGCGGGTGAATCCGAAACGTTCGGTCGGAATTCCCCACCGATTGCGATTCATTTCGCCGTCCGAATTGGCATCGTGGTACGCAGCCACAGCGAGTTGGCGAGGCAAAGTATCGACAGGTACCAGCAACGTCGCCGCGCCATCGATGATCGCGACCGATTCGACCAGGACCGCTTGATCGGGATTGATAAAACTCGACTCGGAATCATAAATCTCAATGCGAACTTCACCAATGTCGTTGGCACTCCCGACGACCCTCAGCAACACGGCATCTGCCTCGTTCAACCCCAATTCGTCCTCGTTCGAGGGCGGTTCTATCAAGTTTGACTCAGGAAACCTCGGAGGCACGAACCGGTTCTGGCGGTAGACGAGGATTCCGCTTCCCATGAAAAAAACGAACAACGTGAAGGCGCTCAAGAACCCGCCTCGATTTTCACGCCACACCGTAGGAGGCGGGACGCTGGGACTGCGATCGGCAATGAATTCCTGCGTCAAGATGCCACCTGCGACGACCAATGCGAAAGGAGTCTCACGGCAAGGCTGCCACGAGCCTTCGGATTACCCGACGATTATACGGCGTGTGCGCTCGGTTCGGGCGAACCAGATTCATCGATCCGCGGGCGCGGCCAGCGTCACGCTGGGGTCAACGCATCGCGGCGACTGCGGCGTCAAGCCGCGACAATAAATCTTCGGTCTTTTCCAGCCATTCCCCGTACATCGGCTGGTTGTCGGCCCACATCACGTGCATTGCCGAACGCGGATCGAGCACGCGCCGCAAGCCGTCGCAGGCCGAGGGAAGCATGAATCGTACGTCGAGTTCGCGATGGTCTTCACGCCATTGATGTAGCGCTTCGGGCAATCCATCGCGTGGACCACAAACCAGAGCATGGAGCGTTTCGGCGGTGCAGGCGACACCCACACAGGCAAGTTGCTCCGGTATCTCGATCCCATCAAGGTTCAAACACGCGATGAAAAAAGCGATCGGATCGGAATCATACAGATCTTCGATCCAATCGCACGCGATGTCGTCGTCAAACGTCCCCGGTCCCCAAGTTCCCATCCGATTCCACTTCAAACAGGGGGACGCCGACATTCACCTCAGTTCCGCATTCAAATCCGGGAAACGACTTACTGGTTCCACCACCAGCGGTCCGGTGTCGCAGCAGCGAGTGAACTGCTCCGCTGCTGGCCAACACTCGCGTCAGATGTCTGGTTCTCGACAACCTTGAACGCGTTGATTTCGACGCCGCCCGAGGCGGTGACCACCCATCCGCTGCGACCGCGGATGAAGCTGCACTGCGGGTCGACCGCCTTGGGAACGCTGTACGAATCGAGTTCCACTGTCTCCTCACCCGCCAGCACCGACAAATCGAGACCGGCTTTCTGACCAAGTCGTTCCTGAGTGATCAGCGTCGCGACGATTGTCATGTCCATGATGTTCTGGAGATCCGAGAACACGGGCATCTCACGCGACAATTGAGGAAAATTCTCAGTCATCTTGTCGGCCCACATCTGCGCCAACTTGTCTTTGGTACCCGCGCCTTCGACCGAACCGTCCTCGGCAACAATGTCCTGCTCGGTGAGAGTCTTGACTCCCTGGCCGCTGAGTTTCCAGGCCAATCCATCTTCGCTCTTGGATAGCGCATCGTAGTCACACGACATCCACCAGCGCGGATTCTGACTCGACGAATGACGGCTGTTGCGAGACATTTGCAGATAACTCGGCAATTCCGCCACGGGCGAATCGGTCAATCCCATCGCGACCCGCTTCATTTCGAAGTCGGCGGCCACGAGGGTCCTGGCGTAGCGAGAATCCGATGGCACTCCGGTGACTTGAATCATCTGGGGGCCGAACGCTTCCTTCATCGACGCTTCGAAGACGGCAGGGTTCTGACCGGGTCGCAGCTTGATTCGACGCAAAAGTTGCTGCAGCCGAAGTCGCCCTTCGGGTGTCGGCTCGATCGAGCAACTGATACCAGCCTGACGCGCCGTCTCGACGCTCCGCATCGCCACGATCAAGTCGGCCAACCGCATTGTCGAACCGCCGGAAATGCGTCCGACGACGAACCCGTCGTCTCGCAATTCCCACGGTTCAGCCGGACCGGCAAGGACGATGTCCTCTTGCTCCTGATCAACGAAGACGTATTCGATCCGCTGGAGCCCGGCCAGGAATTCGACTTCGTCGGGAATCATCGCGCCCGATTTTTCACTTTCCAGAATCGCTTGCTGCAGACCCTTCAGTGAGATCATTCGCATCTCGGCCGCCTGACCAAGATCTCCCACGGGCTGATCCAGGCCGCGGCGAACCATGTTCGCCAACTCCTGCTGCTCCTGAATGTTGGCGGCGCGAACCACGCCGGCGCCGTCAATCACCACTCCCCCGACCGATCTCTGGCCGCCCCCGCCGCCGAAACCGCCATGCACGGAGCTAGCCAGGCAGATCAGGCCAAATGACATGATTGCAACAAAACGCGTCAAACCTTTGGGGTCCAAATCCATCGCTGTGGATCTCCGAGAATGCCGCCCGCGGCAGTGCGGGTGGGGTGGTGGAATGGGTCGAAGAGTGGTTCTTATTGTGACCAACAATTCGCGTAATTTCGAGCGAAAAGTGGCTTCGACTAGAATAGTTGTCGTGAAATTGATCGGCAACAGAGGCTTGCGACGGCAGCACATGGCGGCCGGCGCTGGACGATCCTTTCGTCAGATCCTAGTGTGAAAGGGTTCTCCTCTGCATTGATCGATTCTCCTTCTGTCATTCCGATCTGCGGCAATTCGCCTTGAAAACCAACGATTTCGATTCCTCACATCCTGCATCCGCGAAACAGGATCCCTCCCGGGGAGCCTACCTGGTCCTTCGCAGTGCCGGGCGATGGAGCGACGTTTTTCGGCTCGCCCCCCCGTCGGAAGCCATTATCGGTCGTGCCTCATCGAGCCAGATTGCGATTCGAACGGAGCAGGCAAGTCGCAAGCATGCCCGTATCTCGTGGAATGGAGAAGGCTGGATTCTGGAAGACCTCGGCAGCCGAAACGGCACGTTTCTCAATGGACAGCGGTTGGTTGAGCCGACTCGGTTGGGCGATGCCGATGTGATCGAGGTCGGTGGATTTGCGATCACCTTTACCAGACGCATCGACGGCGGACTCGGTGAACCGCGTCCATCGGCCGAATCATCGCAGGCTACCGACGATCAAATCACGATGGAACTCGACGAGGCGTCGATCACGGACCGTCGTCGCCGCAGTCACTACCTGCACGGCGGTGCGACCTCCGGTTCGCTGGCGGCATCCGGCGTGGGCGTTTCGCAAAGCAGCAGAGCCAGAGACCTCCTGCAAATGGCATTCTGCCTGGCACGGTGCGAAGAAAGCGGGCAAGCGGTTGACCTGGTCCTCGATCGACTGGCGGAGCACATTTCGCTCGACACCGCGGGTATCTATGTCTGGGATTCCGCGAAACCACCGGCGGCCATATCGGACATACCGCTCGTCGCCACGCGGCAAACTGGAACGCGAAGTTATCGACGGCCTCCGGAACCACTGCTGAAATCGATCGCGGGTGATGAACTCCACGCCTTGCTGGCGCGAAACGTCGTTGGCGACGGCGAGCTTGCCACTGAAAACAGCCGTGGGGAAATGGATGTCGAGAGTCTGATCATTGCACCGGTCCACGACCACGAAAATCGACTTCGCGGAATGATCCACATGACCTCCACCGTCGGCGGAACTCCCCTGAGCGGTGAGGACCTTGAGTTTGTCGTGGCGGTGAGCGAGATCCTCGCCGAGTCGCTGTGGAATCTTTCCGACCGACACCGTCTCAGCCGCTCGCTAAGAAAGACGCAGCGGAAGGTGCGCGAGTTGCAAGAGCGGCTTGGCGACAAGGTGCAAATCATCGGGCAAAGCCAAAGCATCGGTGACGTTGTTGAACAAGTCGGACTTGCCGCTCCAACCAACGCGACTGTCCTGATTCGCGGCGAATCGGGTGTCGGAAAGGAATTGGTCGCAGCGGCACTGCATCATGCCAGCGCAAGAAGTGACGGCCCGCTGGTCTGCCTGAACTGTGCTGCCCTCTCGCCGACACTGCTCGAAAGCGAGTTATTCGGCCATGAAAAGGGCGCATTCACGGGAGCGACCGAGCGAAAACGCGGAAAATTCGAGGCGGCCGACGGTGGCACGCTGATGCTCGACGAAATTGGCGAGATGAACAGCGAAATTCAGGCCAAGTTTCTACGCGTGCTCGAAGGACATCCATTCGAGCGAGTCGGGGGCCACAAACCGATCAAAGTCAATGTCCGTGTGGTCGCGGCGACCAACCGCGATCTTCAAGCCATGGTCAAGGAAGGCAAATTCCGCCAGGACCTTTTCTACCGTCTTCACGTCGTCGAAATCGTTGTCCCTCCACTTCGACAACGGGGCAAAGATTGCCTGCGTCTGGCCGAACATTTCTTGAAACAGTTCAACCAGGAGATGGGTCGCAAGATCGACGGTTTCACCGACGCGGCAAGAAAACGACTGCTGGCTTATTCATGGCCGGGAAACATCCGTGAGCTTAAGAACGTGATCGAACGCGCGGTCGTCTTGAATACCAAGTCGCACATCGATGAATCGGATTTGGCACTGTCTGCGGCCGTGGATGAAAGCTCCGCAGCGATTCACGGAGAGACGCCCCCCGAAATGACGCTCGCCGAATTGGAGCAGTCCCACATTGAACGTGTCTTGAGGCACACCGAGGGAAACAAGAGCCGGGCCGCGGGCATCCTGGGAATCGAACGCAGTACGCTCGATCGAAAGCTGAAGCGATTCTCGGCAGCAAAATCGTGATCCCGCCTTGCGCGGATCCTAGCGGGCGTCCCACCACCAATGCTGAATCACGCGAGGCTTTTCGTCTCCCGGATTGTTGATGGACCCAAGCGACGGATACTCGGTCATCTTTGACACGAGCGTCTGTCGACTGTCGATCGCCACGCCACCGCTGGCCAACAGGACGTGGTATCGCCGGTTTCCCTTTCGGATTGAATGCAGTTTCGTGATCGACTCAACCTGACGGGGCGTCGGCATCCAGGACGACGACTCGGAACCGCCGCCGGCGAGCAGTGAAACGAGCGATTGCTGCGACGGAGCGACCACATGGCGACGAAGCAGTTCGGCCACCGAGGCAGCCTGGTAAATGGATTCGAGCGCGCCGTAGAGCGGATACTTGGTCCGGATCGCATTCCAGTTCTTGTTGAAATCATCCACAAACAGGTCGGTACGGAAGTCGTGCGTGACATTGCCCCGTTGGCCGGTCGCCATTGCGAGTTCGTTCTGGCCGCTCAATCGGATCGGGGTACCGGCAAGCTCGAATACTTTTCGATTCGCATCGGTCCGTACGCTGCGCGGCGAGGATGTGAACCACAATCGCAACAACAACTCGTCCGGCGGACCTTGGTCGATCGTGGCATCGATCACGTCAAGGTAGTTCATCGCCCCGCGCGGCATCGGGTGGATTCCCAACGCGAGCTGCTTCATGTGGCGATCGGCTTCGACCATCAAGTATCCAAGTGGTGTATCGCCGGCGGTGCCGAACACTTCCACTCGCTGCATGCCAAGCGCAGCGACCATCTCGTTGGCCGCTTTGCCAATCGGAATGCGGTCTGCCCGCACGCTCGCAGCCACCGAGGCGGCTCGTACCAGACCTTCGGTTGTCGGGTCGATCGTGCACCCGAAGGGTTGCCCGTCGATTGCGGATCGCAGACAGGTCATCAATGCGTCGAAGCGAATCGTGCTGAGCCCCGAACTTCGGTCGCGATGCCATCCCTGGATCGTATCTATTCCGCCGACCGGCCCCGCAAGGACAATGTCATCGCCATCAAGAAACAAGAACTGAATACGCGACAAGCCAGCCAAGTGCGTCATCGATTCCGGTAAAGGTTCGCCGCGCAATCGGTGCTGCGTCCACTCGTCGGCCAACCGCCGCAGAGAGACGCATCGCATCGGCGAAGCGTTTCGCCACGCCAGGGGCGATTGTGCAGACTTGTCGTCCGACCCACTCAAAAGCGCCTTTAAATCGTCGACCGAGGTCGTCGGCGCGAACACTTCGCACTCACGCACCGTTCCCGCCGCATCCACATAGACACCCTGCGGATAGGGAGCCATCGTGCTGGGGCCGCCAAGGACTTCCCATGTGTCGGGAACGACCGTCGTCTGTATCAAATCGATGAGCGACTGGAAGTCGGCAAACGCACCGCCCCCCCGCGCCCCGTTGATCATCTGCTCGCGACTCGACGCTGATTCGACGCCGCGCAAGGTTCCCCCCGCGGCGACCGTCTCGCCCGCTGTACTCTGTGCCGAAGCGATCTGGGCGAGCACCGGATCGCGTTCGGCCGGGGAAATCTGATCCACAGCTCTCAGCGCAGCAGCGAATTCACCTGCCGCCAATCGCGATTGGACGTCCTGTGCGATGGATCCAGTCGACAATAGCGACCAACCGACAAGGACGCTGATCAGCAAAGACAAGGTCCGCTTGAAGGTGCTCATGAAATTTGACTCAACGAGTGAAGAGAAGCGTCAACGCGAAAGAAAAGCAATTATGAGGATCGAAGTTGCAAATACCGGACCACGACAATTCTACGTGGTTCACCGTCCTCACGCCGCAAAATGATACATTCGCGCGCGGCAATTCGCTACACATCGCGTCTCACCCCGGCGTTGGTGTTGTTCTCGAAATCGAGCCATGTGCCACCATGCAATCTTTGCTGGGGCATGAAGCGTGCTTTGTAATTGAGATGACGATTCGCAGCGACGTACATCCCGAGATAAACGTATTGCCGCTTCGTCTGCTGGGCCCACTGAATCTGTTTCAGCACCGCATAGGTACCGAGACTGTATCGCGCCGCAGCAGGGTCGAAGTGCGTGTACACCGCCGATGTGCTCAATCGCCCCACATCAACGATTGCGACCGCCACCAGTTTGTCATTGAGCCAAACCGACAACTCGCGCGTATCGCAGCAGGTGTCGCAGAGGAATAGCCGATAGGACT
>JAHELS010000213.1 GCA_024644085.1 Rhodopirellula sp. | reverse complement strand
TGTAATCCTGCCCCACCGCAACCAGGATCACAAACAGGAACAGAGGCAGTTTCCAGTCCAAGCCGACGAAGTCACTCCCATAGGCAGACTGGAAAAACAACAAAGTCAATCCGAGCGTCGCGTAGTAGCTGATCAACACGGTAAGAATCAGGTAGAGACAAAGCCCCACGCGGCGAATGACGATGACCAGCACGGCGAAGACCGCGACGACGACAGCGATCTTGATCCGGCGGTTATCCTGCAGCGTGACCGTGCGAAGATCGATGATCGACGGCGTTGTACCGGTTAACAAAACGCTGGCGCCGTGCCACGGTGTTCCCGCGGTATTTATTTGGCTGTCCAGAAAACGTCCGACATCGGCGACGATCGCTGCGGTCTCCATCGAAAATGGGTCCCCGTCAATCGTTACGTCCAGCCGGGCCAGGCGGTGTTCCAGGGATGGCAATGAAGAAAAGAAATACTCTTTCGCGACGCGGTGATTTCTCAACGCACGGCGCCGCCACGCGTCACCGCTGAGCAAGCCCATTTCGCGGTCAGGAGGAAAATCACCCAGCGGATCGTCCACGGTGCGCACGGTCGCCACACCTTCGACCGTGTAGAGTTTTCCGGCGAATTCCTTGATCTCTTTTTCAAATTCCTTGCGAGGTGTGTCCTCGTCACGAAGCAGCAACACGGTGACCGGATTGATCTCGCTGATCTTGAAATGTTCCGACAACAAACGTAACCCGCGTCGGCTCGCGGCCGAATGGTTCAGCTCGCTGCTGAGGTCATAGGTCACCGCGTTTTCATTTCGTAAACCGTAATATCCCGGGATCGAAAGAAGAACAATCCCGATCGCCAGCGTCGCCGCGGGATAGCGTGTCACGATCAGCGCGATCCAACTCCACAGCCCCGAAGTGGCTGAACCCCGCTCGGAAATCGAATCGCCGAACAACGAATTCGGCCTCGTTTGGCGAGTGATCCGCGACGGCCAGAATGCCGCCGGTCCGATCGCTCGCAGCAATGCTGGTGTCAACGTGGTGCAGACCAGCAGGCCGACCAGCAGGCAAATCGCAATGATGGGGCCGGTGTAATGGAACTTGCCGAATCGGGCGATCCACAGCATCCCAAGACCGACGACGGTTGTCAGGGCGCTGCCCATCAACGCACCCATCACACCCGAAAGCGCGTTTTCGCAGGCCTCGGGCCACTCCGCCTTTTCGGCTTCCTCGCGCAATCGTGCGATTAAAAACAGGCAGTAGTCGGTGCCAGCCCCGAACAGGATCACGACGATGAAGATACGGCTGGTGGTAAAGACGCGCAGGTCCAACCAGGGAATCGTTTCGGTGATCGACCAATGCGTCAGCAGTGACACCAATGATGTCGACACGAGCACTGCAATCCCGATCGAGACCATTGGAATCGCCACCAACAGCGGAGACCGGTAGACCACGGCGAGGATCAACAGAATCATCACGACCGTGATCCATTCGGTGTAACGGATCGCATCGCGCGCGGCCAGCAGGGTTTCACCGCCGATGGCCGCCGAACCGGTCATCAAGAGTTGCAAACCTGGATCGGTGTAGCGCTGGCTGTACGACAGGACCTCGTCGATCAAGTCCTGGACCGCTTCGACAGTCGCGATGTTTCCGGTCGCCGCCAGCTCGCTGGAAAGTCGCATGATGGCCAGCTGGGCGTGCTCGTTCTTCATCCGACCGCCGATCACGCTGTCCTGCCACGAAAGGACGTCGAGTAGCGAATCCCACGGGTCGAGCTGGCGCTGCTCGATTGGCGTGACGATTTCCGGCAACTTGGGAAGCAACACCAACGCCGCCTCGAAATCCTCGCCCACACCGACGAGTGCATCAGGCGAATCGTCCCAGGTTTCAAGGAGTTTCCCGCGGTCCCAGAATGCAATTGCCATCCGCGGCTCACGCAAGGATGGTGCGTCGCGGGGGACGTTTTCCGCAATCCGCTCGTAAAAGCTCTCGTCGACCGCGATGGACTGGTCAAAGGCCTCTCGTGCCAGCTTGATCCATCGAGCCGCCTTGCTGCCCTCGACCGGCGGTCCGCCTTCATATCCGTTCTCAATGGCGCGTTGCCAGCTGACTTCGCCGAGCCGATGGTAGAGACGTCGCAACAGATCGAGACCGACAATCTCGTCCGTCTTCGACAGCTTCTCAGTTTGGCGGCCGAGGACCAAAACGATGTCGCTGCGGCTGCGTTCTTCCGGAAACGCCTTGTCGAGCAACCGGCCTCCCGCAACGCTGCTCATCGTCGGCGGCAAATACTCGAAGTCACCGTCGTACGCGACCTGGTCCCACGAAGGTGCCGCGATGCGAATGGAGATCGCGATCACGATCCACGTCAACAACACCAACCCCCACCGGTCGGTGACGGCGCGGGACCACCGATGTGACAGAGGTGAATGCATCCTTGACGTCAGGCGATTATGGAGAAGCGATCATTGCGTTGCCAGAAACGGCACATCAATGTAGCAAGATTCGCCCAAAGTGTCGGTCGGTCCTCCCCGCCGGGCGCGACGCCTATTCTTCCTGAGGCGTTGCGGTTGGTTGCGAGGGTGCGCGTGATTCGCGTCGGGGCGTCGCGGTTGAGGTTTCAACTCCGAACGGTTTCAGGGCGTTTTCGAGCGTTTCACCACTTAGGCCGCCCGGCAACCGAATGACCTGGACCTCACCCTTGGGACGTGCGGCCTCGTCTAACTGGTTGATCATGTCGGCCACCAACTCCATCAACGGCTCGCCCTCGGCGCTGACCAGAATCGTATTACCGATGCTATCGACTCCCAGCGACAATTTGCCTTTGAATGAAAAGTCGGTGCCACCGCCGTCACGTCCGCTGTCGCTGCTTTGCAAACCGCTGCCCTCGCCGTCACGGCTCTTGCTCGCCTCGTTGTTTCCGCCGCCACGCTGGTTTTGACCCTGTCCCCCGGCGGCGAACGCCTTGTCGTTGCTGCTCAATAAATCGCGATAGGCTTCCTTGACGGTTTCAGCGATTTTTTCAGCCTTGCCGAACTCAACTGGAACGAGCCGGGTGAAACGCACTTTTCGCTTGTTGACCGGTTCGGGAACGTCCCAAAGTTCGATCAACTCGGCGATCGTCCGTAATTGCTCGTTCGTGGCCCCGCTGACGACGAGCGTATTGGTGTCGGGGTCATCCACAAAACGAAGATTGTTTCCCTTGCCCAGACCCGACGGGCCGTCTTCTTCTTCGTCCGTGTCCCAATACCACCGGTAGAACGAATCCTCGGAATCGCCCGCCTCGAGGTCTTCGTAGTAGTCCTCGAGATTCAACCGCATCCACGCCGCCGAGGCATGCTTGATGTGAAAGACCTGGTAAGGTCGTTTGGGTGGTGAAATCTGCAGCATCAGGTTCTCGAGCTGATCGAGCGCGTCGGTATCGGGACTGACGAGGATCAAATTGCCGCTGCGGTCGATCTCAATTCGTACCGGCTCGGGATCTTTTTCCGGTTTCGCGGCAGGTCGATCGGCAGCTCGAAAGGCCCGGTCAAAATCATCGGATGATCGTATTGCCGGCGCGTCGTCCTGCGAGTCGCCCGCGTTCTGCGGCGCTGCGGTCAACCGATACGGCGGGCCGGATCCGAACTTTGCGAGGTTACCCTCGTCGCTGGATTTGTCGGTTTTGTCAGATTCAGAATCATCCTCTTTCGAGGGGTCAGATTTGGTTTCCTCATCGTCCTCGGATTCCCCATCTCTTAGGGGTGCTTCGTTGGGATCTTTGAATTGATCGGCCGGAGGCAACTCCAAGGGGTTGGGCGAAAGCCGGCTCCATTGCCGCTGCAGCTGTTGCAGATACTCGAACGTTTCCGGCGTGGCGGATGCATCGATGATGCGCATCGTTTGCCGGCTGCCTCCGGGTGGCGGCAACTCACCGAGCTTGACCAACAACGATTCGACCTCGGCCATCTCCTGCTCGTTGGCCCACAACAAAACCTGGCGATAACGCGTATTGGCTGAAACACGGAACTTGTCCGACTTCTTATCTTCCTCTTCGCCTCGTCCGTAATAGGGATAGTAATAAGACCGACGGCTGGATCCCTTGTTTTCATCCTCGTCGTCCTGGCCCATCAAAAAGGCGATCGACTCGGCGACCTCGGCGGCGTCAAGACGGCGCAGCGGCAGCACATGAAAGCTGCGGCCGCTGCCGTCGAGTCTTTTGATCAGTGAATCGATGATGTAACGGTCGGCCGCCGAACCGGAGACGATCAAAGCGTTGTTGTCGTCATCGACGCGGACCCGCGTGGTCGGCTCGAGGATGTTCATTTCGCTGACAATCTCGATCAGTTTTTCGGGATCGAGCGACGCCAGGCGGAACACCTGGACTCTCGATTCGATGTCGGTCAGCGAGACCATGGACTCGCTCGGAACATCGACCCGATTGAGAAACTCCGTGGCGATCGCGACGCGATCAGCCGGGGCGCGAATGATGACTGAGTTTTGTCGTGGATTGGCGACGATCGAAATCTCGACTTTCTTTTCAGGTTGCGGAGCAGGTTGACCCCCTTGATTCCGCATCTGCTGCATCATTTGTATTTGCTGCGGCGTCATCGGTGCCGCCTTCTGCTCGGCTACTCCAAGAAACTCTTCGAGCATCCGCTTGGCTTCTTCGGCCGGCAAATGTCGGAGTTTGAATTCAGGAGCGAGTGCCTCGCGGCTCATCGTGCTTCGTTCCTGCTCGAGCAGCTGGGAGACTTGGCGCAGATTGACCGCCGCATCCATCGCTTCGATGCGGTTGGTCGTGGTCAGCGCCGTCATACGGCCATTGCTGCTGATCATCGGCGCCAGTTCTTCGGCCAACTTTTCCGCCGATAACCAACCGACGTCTAACGAGGTGCGAACAAACATATGCGGCGCCAGCGTCATCAGATCGGCAGCGTCGACGCGAGGCACGATGGCTGGATTGATCTTCTCGGTCTTGGCGACCGTCAACCCACCGTCGATTTCGAGCAGGGTATAGCCGCGGGCCAATAAGTATCGATTGAACAGGTCGCGTGTTTCCTCAACCGTGTACCGGCCGGGCGACCGCATGTTCACTCGGTCTGCCGGCAACTCAAGCCAATCGAGGGGTTGGTCGGAGATATCGGCCAGCCACTGGACGAGGTCGACCCATGGTTGATTGCGAAACTGAAACGCGACGCGGCCGTCTTCGCCGACCATCGCCTTGAGTTCGTTCGGGTCCGATTCGTCACTGATCTTGTCATCACGACGGATCACCTTCGGCTCGGGCGGGTCATCCCCTTTTTTCGCATCACCCTTCGCTTCCCCCGATTTATCTCCCGCATCTTCGTTGCCCGGTGGTTTGCCGGACTCCCCCGGTTTTCTCGACGGCCCACCCCGCGACGAACCGGGCTGGGCAATCATCATCGGTTGACCATCGGGTCCAACCTGGACAACCTGGGCCCGCGATGGGATGCAAAGACATACGACGACCGCGGCGATCAATCCGCGAAGGAGCGATGGAAGAGGGTGCACCGATCAACTGTGATTAGAGGGAGCAAAAAGCCAGGCCCTCAGTATGAACGGTTGGGTGGAAGGTTACAAATCACGATCCAATCGAGCTAAAACGGCGATTTCGGATCTCATTCGCGGCAGGTCGAGACTCGCGGGTCAGAAACGCCGACTATTTGTAGCGATCGCTTTTCGGAATGAAGGTGTCCAATACGCTGAGAGATTCACCGTCGGTTTGCTCTGCGAACTGGAATCCCAACTGTGCGGTTTTGTCTGCAGCAGCAGTCAACTCGGCCGAGTTGTTCAACTTCAACGTGATTGAATCGAAAACAGCAACGATCTGGTCGATCAGCTCTGAGTCAACTTTCTCGGCGACGCTTCGCAGTCGAGCGCCGGACCGGGCAGCCCGCTTGGCGACGGTGACACCGTACGTTGCCTTTTCGGTCGCGACCGCGGTGGCTCGCAAGCTCGATTCAAGTTCGGCGATCATGCCGGCGACGAACATCACACGGAGTCGCGGCTGGGCACTCACATCGTTACTCTTGCCGTCGCTGCGTACAAAGTTGTGACGAATGGTTCCTTGGCTCCACGATACAAACTCAAAATCGAGGCTGCCCGCCGAGTGTCCGCCCACGTTGACCAATTCTTCGTCCGCGGTCGTGTGACAACGCAAACAACTTTGTGCCACCAAGTAGACGTTGGTCGGATTACGCATGCCGGCTTCTACACTTCGAGCAATGCGCTGGCGTCGATGATCGGGTAACTCGGAAAGTCGATTGATACCTTCGCCGCCGTAATCGTGATGCAGATCCAACCATGGTTTTGCTGGGCCGTGACACGATTCGCACGAGACTCCGGAAATCACATGGAAATCGTTGTTGGAATCAAGCTGCTCGGTGTAATGACACGAAACGCATCGCCCCTCGCGCTTGATCGAGCTGAGCCCAAGTTTCTTTGCGATCTGTTTCGCCTCATCGCGCCGGTGTAACTGATCGAACGTTCGAGCGTGCGGCGTTTGTTTCCAGGCCTGAACTTCGGCGGAATGACACTTAACGCACGACTGGTTGCCGAGAACAAGGTGTGGATCGGCCGGTTCGGCCGCCCGCGCGACGGCGGAGGCATCCACCGCGGATGTCGCCGCATAGGACATGGTTAGCGCGGCGTAAGAAGCGACGAGACAGACGACGGCGAAAACGCGAGTACTGCTGCAGAACATGCCTTCGATCTCGGAGTCAGACGGCGACGGAGAGGTAACCGGGACGGATTCCGCATGACCGGAACGATCGGTGCGACCCGATCGAGGGCGCCGATCTGCGGGATCCTACATCCAACCCTAGCTCACAGATCGCCGCGAGCGCCTGATAGCAGCCGTGCACAGGTGCGAATCGCCCGGGAAAAATGGTGCGATTTCTTTCATCTTGCTTGCCTGGTCCGCGTAAAGATCAATTCAAGATTTGAAGCACGGTCTTCATGACCGCATCGACATCAATTCGCTCCGCGGCACGACAGTAAGTTTTGACGACCTGGCTGTCGTTGGCGATGACGATTGTGACTTCCGCATCGGCCGGCAGCTTGTAATTGGGTGGACCGGTGTCGTGTTCCTTGGCAATGACAATTGGCACCGTCTTCACATCCGTCTGCTTGGCGATCTGGCCTGCACGCTCTTTCAGCTTCGTTGAGTCGTCCCCCAGGACCGTGACCAGCCCCCGAAGCCGTGATTCCTTGTGGGCCAGGACGGCCGATTCAATCTTTCGAACGAGTTGTGGAATCTTACCGTCTGTCTTGCGCGTGAAGACAATCACCATCGGACTCGACCCGTATCGACAACGGTAGCAAAGGTCTTCACCGACCTCGACGCCGTCGTCGACGGCACCGGCAACCTTGGTCACGTAGAAAACACCGAGCGATTCACCCTGCTTGAGCGGTTCAGAGGCTGACGTGTTGGTAACCGTCTGAGAGGGAGATGTTGCACTCCATGCCACGCCAATCAACAACACGATACTCCGAAGCATTCGCGACATTTCCAACTCTCCAGGAGCAAAACTGAAATGGTCTCGAGCAAGGTTGCCTGGGCCCACAACCGACATCCGCGATTGAGGTCCGCATTATCGCTTGGAGCTTTACGAATCATAGCCCCGCAGAGAATTGTTTCCGCAAGGTTTTCAGTGAACGCAAGTGCATAGTTCGTGTCGCTGTGCGGATTGCCACACATCAACGAATCTCGTCGCTATCGATGAAACCGTCGTGGTTTGCGTCCATTTCGCCGAATTGCTCTCGAGTCCCCGGGAACTCTTCCCACGAAATGTCGCCGTCGCGATTGATGTCCATCGACTGTGCCCAACGAGGCCAGGCTTTCGAGTTCTCGACGGATAGCTTCGGCAACGTCGAAAAGATCTCCTCGTCGCGGTTCGGTTGGCCCCGTCCAAAATGAAGCACGAACGAATCAGGAATATCAGTCGGCTGCAATGTTCCATCGCCGGCCATGGCCCGCAACCGCGCGCCCACCCCATGCAGTTCGCGCGTCGAAAGCGTGCGATCCAGATTCTCGTCCAACCACGAAAAGATCCCATCGGGCGCCTCGGCACCTCGAGCACGAACTTGCACGTTCCAGATCGGTGCCTTGGGGGCCATCCCTTCGTTGATCTCTTTGAGGGTGAGTTTTCCGTCGCCGTCGGAGTCGAGATCGTCGAACGAGTACTCCTGGAGCGCAGGTGCGGGAATCTCTGATTCGTCGAGTCCTCCGTCGCGATCGGCATCAAGTGCTGCAAAAGCTTCTGGTGGAATCTGGTTGCGGCCACCGCGCAGATCCGACGCCACGGCAATCAGACGCAAGTTCCGGCCCTTGATGCTGATGACACCGTTGGATTGGTGTCGCTGGACGATCGATTCGAACTCGGGTGATAGATGAATGATTTCCACCCGGGGGGATTCGCCAGATGCAAGGACCGGGAATTCGACGCGCAACGTCACGTCGGCCGGTGCGGAGAGTAAAGTTTTGGCCTCGCCGGCATCGATCGTATCATCTCCATTCTTATCAAGGCGTGCGATCACGTTTTCCGGCTCGCCGAAGACACCTTGCCGCGGCGACACGTCGAGGGCGTACGACAACATTTGCCAGTCGATATACCCGATCAGATCCATGGCAACTTCGCCGCGACGGCTCACGCGCCGGTTACTCCACGCCCGGTCATCGTCGCGCAATTCCGAGTCGACCTCAGCGAAATCGATGCGCTGGTCGCCGTTGTGATCCAGACGAGATAATGACTCGTGAGCACCTTCGATCTCGAGCTGGTCGAGTCGATGGCTGTCATCCTCATCGAGCGCCATGAACATCGCCGATTGCATCCGATTGATTTGACGATAAAAGTCGCTGCCGACTAATCGAAACGGGGCAGCGATTCTTGAGTCGCGAAACAGGAACTTGACGACTTCGTTGTATTCCGGTTTCTTGTTCCGGTTCTTGTCGTACAAGCGAAGCATGTTCTTGTATTGACCCTCGTTGATCGGATTGCCGCCAAACACATTGGGATTGGCGGCGACGTGATCAAACAGGGCATCCCAGGTCAATTCGGAATCACCAGCAGCTTCTTCGATGATCGATTCAACGCGTCGCACGAACGCAGATGCCAGAGGTTGATTGCCGATGCGGATGTCGGCGTCCACGATCAGAGGACCCGATGTCGTGGGCACAAACATCCGCATTCGATCGGACTGTTTTCCCCGGCTGCCTTCAGCCGCGTCCTCAGTGGCGTCTTCGACTGAATCAACGGCGTCGGCGGAAGCGGCAATCGATTCGGAGTCGTCAGACGGTCCGCCGATCGAGATAGAGTCGGGGTCGGGCTCGAGGTCGCCTGTCACCTGTTCGGATGGCACCATGGCGGCTGAGGGTGACGGTACCGCTGCGGCAGCTACCTGATCGACGTCGGCGCTCGGGTCCTCAATCTGAGTATCAGCGCTTGATGGCTTCTCGAGTCGCTCGACGGATTGCCCGGCCGAGTGTTCCGGGGGATTCTCGGTCAGGTGCTCGAGGACAGCTGCGACGTCGGTATCGGGTTCGTCATTGGAAGCTGCCGGCTTGCGGTCGCACCCGGCCATGCACATCGCGGCGCAGGCTGAGCCGAGGACAAGTCTCCAGCATCGGTTGATCGGCCTGCCGCCATTCACGCCAGGACCTCGTCGACGACATTCCCTTCCGCGATCGCGATGGGACGGCCACCTTCGGCAATGTTTTCGGTCGACGGATCGACTCCGAGTGCCCGGCACAACGTTGCCAACAGGTCTTGTTGGTTGATTTTGCCTTCGATGACTTCGGTCCCATCGTCGCTGGTCTTCCCGAATGCCTGTCCGCCGGCAATTCCGCCTCCGGCCAACACACAGCTGAAGGCCTGTGGAAAATGATCGCGCCCGCCGTTCTGATTGATCGTCGGCGTCCTACCAAACTCGCCGGCCCAAAGGATCGTGGTTTTTTCCAGCAAGCCTCGCTCGCCGAGTTCGCTCATCAAGGTCGCCCAACCGGCATCGAGCTGTTCGCACAGCCGGCGCACCTGTGCAAAATTGTCGGTGTGGGTATCCCAGCCGAGCCCGTCACCGAGAGTGACTTCCACAACCGGAACGCCTCGCTCGATCAGGCGCCGCGCCATCAGACATCCCTGGCCAAAAGTCCCCCGACCGTACGCCTCGCGAACGCGCGCTGGTTCCTGGGACAGGTCAAAAGCGCTCTTGGCGTCGCTATCGAGCATCCGGATCGCCGATCGGTAGACCGTATCGTGGGCCAAAACGTTATCGGTCTGTCGCGTCGCCAGAAAGTCTTTCTGCATCGACCGCCACATCGCGAGCCGGGCGGCGTGCCGGTTGGCATCGACTGTTCGGCTCAGAAAATCGACTCGCAGTTGAGTGAAGTCATCCTCCGAGGGTGGTCCTGCGGAACCGACGGAGGTGGCCGCGAACTTTGGCCCCAGAAATCCGGGGCTGATCGAATTGCGCGCGAACGGACCGGGTGCGATGCTGACGTAGTTCGGCAATTCCGCCGTTTCCGCGGCGAGCGATTTGGAGAGTGAACATCCAATCGAAGGATAACGGACGGGGCCACCGGGAATGTGACCGGTTCGCATCAGCACTGTTCCCCGCTCATGATCTCCCTCTTTGGTGCTGAGACCGCGCAGGACCGCGAGTGACTCCGATTGGCTGGCGAGTTTGGGAAGATGCTCGCTGAAACGCAGACCGGGCACAGTGGTTGCGGCTTCTTCAATCGACCCGCCGTTCTTGTGGCCCGGCTTCATGTCAAAGGTGTCCATTTGACTTGGGCCGCCCGACATCCAAAGCAACACGCAATGCCGACCCTGCTCTTGGGCTGCCGCAGCCGCAGCCGCAATCGATGGCAACCATCCGCTCGACGATGCGCCGATAGCGCCCA
>JAHELS010000463.1 GCA_024644085.1 Rhodopirellula sp. | reverse complement strand
TTTGCGTGTCGTTGGTAAGCAGCCACCGGCGCACCTGCCCCTATAGCTCAGTTGGTAGAGCAATTGACTCTTAATCAATGGGTCCTAGGTTCGAGTCCTAGTGGGGGCACTTACGGGCGAGTCCGCAATACGCGGGCGAGAATCCATGCGTCGGCATGGGACATATCGGCGCCGCGCATTGGATGCCACCGCCGCTCGAATGGATGGTTTAGATGCGTGGCTTTGAATAACTGCCTCGGTTGCGTGCGCAACATTACATTGTCCACATTGCGACGCTCCGATCGGTGATGACGCAACCACTCCGAGTTGGTTCGCAGCGGCGGACCGAGGTTTCGCGCAGGTCCACCTCGCCCTGAGTGTTGTTGGTTTGAATGCCCGAATTGTGAACGGCAGGTCGTATTCCGCGTTCGTGACGACAAGAAGTGGTTCGTCAATGGAATGAGATTGCTCTCTGGTAACCAGTGGAGGCGTGATGAGGTGTTGTCAAACCGAACGCGCTGGCGACGCATTTCTGATGACACGGAGCAAAGGTTTTGCACTGATTCGGCTACTGGTCCGCTTGTTGCTTAATCGAGCGTCCTTTCCGGATGACCGTAGACGAACATTCCACCCAAGGGATCCACAGATGCTCCGAACCGCAACCGCGATTGCCATCCTCGCGACATTCAATGCACTTCCCTCATCAGCCGAAGATGGCGAATACACCGCATGTCACCTGTGCGATGCAGACGTGTCGACGCTTCGACTTTATTTTTCGACCGATGATGTTGGTGCCGAACACAACCCCGGCGGATTCAAGCCCGAGGTTGCGAAGCTGTATGTGGATGAGATCTATGTCGGGGACGCGATTGTGAATCTGCAGGGATATGTCCCAACGCTTCGGTTCCCAAAGTCCACACTGAAACTACGGGTTGAAATGTCGAACAACCGGACGTTTGAGACCAAAATGACATTTTTGGGGCAGGGATCAACCCAGGTTCTCTACGTCGATTTTTCTAAAACCAACCACAGGGCCGCGGCACTTCGCCGATAGGGATGCCGCGCACCCAAGCGACGGTGTAGATTGATGATGACATGCGGCCCGCCTCGCACGACCGCACCGAAGCAAACTTTGCATCTTGGAGGAAGAACCGACGCTTTGAGTCCGTTGGGGTCGGTGGCGATGGCTATTTCGACTCGCAATGATCGGTTTGCGGACCGGACTTGCGTTCCCCGACGAGCGGCACCTCACACACGGACCAGGCGATCCATTGGACAACGAACACGAGAAGATCAATTACGTTGAATTTCCTGCGCGCGACATCGATGCGGTGAAGGCCTTCTTTGCGGAAGCATTGGGTTGGAGTTTTGTCGACTATGGGCCTGATTACACATCGTTCGCAGATCAAGGATTGAGCGGCGGGTTCTATCGCGCCGACAACTCGTCTTCCACGACCAATGGGGCTGCGCTTGTCGTTTTCTACAGCATGGATCTCGAAGGCACGCAATCCAAAATCGAGGCGGCTGGCGGTCAGATTGTGAAGCCTGTCTTTTCGTTTCCCGGTGGACGTCGGTTTCACTTCACTGACCCAAACGGTAACGAGTACGCTGTCTGGTCAGACAAATCATGAGTGAGCCGATGGCAAGAATTCTGGTAACGAAGACGCGATGGAGCACCGTGGCGTTGCTCGCGATGAGTGTGCTGATGCCAGGTTGCCAGGCTTCTTCATCGCCAAGGCCACCAACCGGGGGTGACAGCCCGGTCACGGCACAAAGGTTGTCCGAGTCGAGGCTAACTGATATTCACGAGCCACTGTCATGGAGATTCGACAACTCGGTGGTGATCATCGATTACGAAGGACAGCCAATCCCGATGGACCTGGTCGAGTTGTTGCTTGCAGAACAAACAACGCCGGTGCGAATCGAAGCGTCATGGCGTCTCGACGAAGCGGCCGGGACGTTGCATCTCTCTGATTTGAGAGTCGATGAAGAGAGCATTGATCGAGAAGTCACTATTGCGATTGCCCCGGCCGGGCACGTACGCGTCAATCTGGGTTTTCGCCAGTACAACGTGTTCCGCGATGGCGCGAAGGATCTTTTGCAGTGAACAATTGCAATCGCGTTTTCAGTGATCGGGCTGCGGCGCACGACTTTGTCCTTGCACCCGCCTCGTTTCCACGGCACCGTTGCAACGACTTGCGGCGTGCCATTGTTCGCGGTATTGAAGAATTGAATTCCCGGATCAAGAACAATGGTTGATGCAGACAGCTGGCTGATCTTCCTGATCGGCCTGTTCGCTGTCGCATGATTCGCCGCTGTGCTGATCATTGCGGCCGTGGCAGGTATCGTCCTGCTTTTGAAGCGATCGTCGAGGAACAAAGCGGACCCGCTCTCGAATCCAACTCCAAAGAATTCAAAGCGATAGTAATCACCGAAACAGAAGCAGCGTCATGAATCCTTACGGTCCTCCTCCAGACGTCGGTAAGAAAAAAGACGTTGCCTCTCGCCGAGAGAACGCTGCGAAGGCTGGGGAAATGATCGTAGTTGTGTTGATGTTCGGGCCGATTGTGCTTACCGAGGTTTCAGATGCCAGTCCCATTGGTGCGACTCGTCACCGGGAAGGGGGTGTATAGCTATATAGTTTGGGTAAAATAAGCAAACGCATTCCCATGGAGCGTTCCAATGGGTCATCAGGGTCGAATTTCATCTAAAATTGCCACGAAAGCGAACAGGTTGTGTCCGAATTGGTCCCCACGCATGGCCGTCGTTG
>JAHELS010000035.1:21398-39224 GCA_024644085.1 Rhodopirellula sp. | reverse complement strand
ACAGCCCTGGCTACGGAGATCACGAAGCTGGCTTCTTCACCGGCGGTCTGGGTCGACAACTCAGCATTTGCACTCACTGTGGCGAGTGGAACCCAACCGTTTGGTTCTGGTATGACTGGGCCTCCGGTGGCGACGACGTTCCCGCCGCGCTGGGTGACAACAGCTTTGACCATATGTTCCCGCTTGCTCACAAGTATCTCGGATTCATAGACCTCTTCGGACGTCGTAACCTTAACGACGTGAACATGCAGTTCATCACGCCGATTTTGGGGTCGAAGGTGAAACTGTTGCTCTGGTACCACTATTTCTTCTTGGACCAAAAAACCACGCCCTATAGCGTGGTCATGACGCCATACAACGCCGCCAATGCCGCGGGTGACCGCGAATTGGGTCACGAGATTGACGTGCTCTTCAACATCGCCGTCAATCCTCGCAATAGCGTGCTGCTCGGATACTCGTTCTTCGCCGCCGGCGACTACTACGACACGACGCCCGGAGTTGCGACGAATCAGGACGCCCAGTTCTTTTACATGCAGTACCAGACTCGTTTCTAATTACGAGACGGGTGCCCCGAGGGCAAAAGAACAGCCGCCCGAAATTCGATTCGGACGGCTTAAGAAGAAAACGATTTTGTTCCGCGAGCGGTTCACCGCACAGCGATCGTCAGCCAGCCATCCTTTGCATCGACCAACCGCGGATGGAAGACGCGGCCCCGCAGTGCATCGAGTTTCGCATCGGCCGGAACCTCGAGCGGCCGGTCCATGACAGCCTCGGGGAAGACGGTTGAAAACTTCTTTTGGATCGTTCTTTTCAAACCGGCTTGCGCGACAGTCAGTCGGTTTCCACCGGGGAAATCAACGTCGACTTCGCCTTTTCGCAACAACAAGACGACACCATCGGCGGTCCTTGCCGGTTCGTACAGCGCGGTGATTTCCATTGCCCGCTTGAGTTCACGTGAACCCTGCGCGAATCGGGTACCTCGAACGCCGACGCGCAATGTCTGGTCACGAGCTTCGAAGATCACCGGGCGCACGCGTGCAAAATCGATCTCAAAGGGCGGCTCCGATTCGTCGTCGCCCTCGGGTGTCGCCAGCCGTCCCGATTTTTCCATCAATTCATTCAATTGGCTTTCTTTGATCGTACGGCCCGACAACACTGGCCCCACGGCGTTATCGATCACCGACTCATGAATCTGGACCGCCGCATCGTAAGACTCGGCGATCGACGGGCGCGAAACAACGGAGGCGAGCTGGTCATGGCGCCGGAACGTCGAATCGATGTAAACCGCCTGGGCGGTCGATCCCCAGAATTGGCTAGGCTCTTGAAGCGATAGTCGTTTCAACACGGGGCGCACTTCCGCCAGCACGTCGGGCGGCGCGATCGCGACGGCTTCACTCGTCTGCTCGACGAATTGTTGGCCGACTTCCTTTCGCATTTTTTCGACGGCAATGCGATCCGCCTTTGGCTTCTGCTTGCCGGCACGCTTCCAGGCGATCTTTCGCACCAGGCGCAGCTTGTGCTCGATCGCAAGAATCTCTGTTTTCAAGACAGCGCGGGCGTAAGCCGGTTCCAGCTTCACGCCCGACTCATTCACACTCATCATGCGTGTCACCGTGACGTCGCCGTAACCCACGGTGCGCAATTTTACTGGACCGTTGTAACCTATGCTCCGACTGACGACGTGGCCGACGAGTTGGACGTGGACGCGTGCCGCCCCAACCGACGGCAGCAACGTTGCAGTGACGGTACCATTCAACGCAGCGTCGCCGACGATTCGTGTACCCAAAATGCAGTCACGTACCGGTCGGTTTTCGTTCACGTCCTGGTTCACCGCAGTTTGCACCATCGATTCGCCAATCAGAATCGCAGCGTTGGGACGGCTGAATGTGTTTCTCAACGAGGTCACCAGCCCGCTGGCCTGGCCCGACGAGGAAAGCACTCCCGTCAACACCGAGACCGCGGCAAAGTCGTCCGCCGACGGGTGCGTATCGAATTTTCCCACTCGCTCGGCCAACGTATCAAGCTGTTTAGACAACGATTCAATCGATCGTTCCTTGTTGCGAAACCTGATCGCTTCAATCAACTGCTCGACGGAATCCCGCAGGTTGCGCAGCGCCGTCAATTCCAATCCGGGCGCTGTTCCGACCAGGCGGTAACGAAGATCGATCGCTTCGCGAGCAATGACCCCGGGCGATCCATCCGAATCAATTGCTTTGACAAGGGGGTCGAGATCGAGATACGCGAGCCATGCCGCGCGGTTGTCGGGATCGGTGTTCGCATCGAAGTATCGGTGGACCGCCGCGACACGCTGCATCAACTGTGACTTCGACGACTCCAGATCCGGCAGAAGATTCGGATCGAGGTTCTTCGCGGCCGACTCGATTTCAGCAACAAGTCGGGCCCGATCCGATTCCGAAAACTGGGCTCGCGCCGGATTGGACGAGCACGTGACGATCACGATCAGAGCAAGGCATGGGGCAAGTCTCGACATTTGTCATCGATTTCCTGTGGAGGGCTCTTGGAGGGGTCGACGCTGCGGATCAGGTGACCTGGGCAATCCTGGCGTCGTATTCTAGGTACAGCACGCGATTGTGGTGAGAGCAAAACCCGATTCTTGCCGTCCCTGCGATTTTTTCTCCGAAAAATCCGACAAGATCGGCCACCCGAGGCCCATGCACCGGCCAAAAGACCTTTTATCAAGGATCGGGATCTCCGCAAGCTCAGCGGAGGAGCGACAAGCCGTGAAACGACCCCTCCCCGATCCGCTCAGGGTCGAATCGATTCTTCAATCAATTGAATCCCATCGCAGAACGACCCGACCTCCGGATTCATCTTCGACTTGAGCTGATGAGTGATCACGAGAATCAGCACGTCACTTCCATTCTCGGTGAACCGCCCTGCGCGGCGATGGTCAACCGGTACCCACTCGATTGCGACATGGGCGTGACGTATGTCAATGACCTCGTGCTGGTTCGGTGGCCAGGAAACCAATCGGAATGGACGCAGCGCAACAATCGAATGTGCCGACCGATGGACGAAAGTGGGACGATCGGCAACTGAGTCATCGGTTAGCGACAAGTAGGACCAGCCCTCGGGCGGTGTGACGGCAATACCGAGTTGCGGAAAAAAATGAGTCTGTCCGATCGCGGGAACTGCGACCGGACGCTCACGGTGCATGTATGGAAGAGTTTCAACCTCGCCACGACCACGCATCCGCCCGGCCACTCCGACCAGCAGGACGAACCCGAGCGCAATCCAAAACGGTTGCGTCAATCGTAACGGCTCGGACGTTGGTTCCATTCTCGACCCTCAGGACTCCGAAACCGTTCTTGGAGCGTGGAGCCTGATTCCACATAGAAAACAAAACGAAAACTTACTACACGTTCATAGTTTCGGGAGATCAATCACACCATCCCAATTCTTTGGCGGAGTGCTATCGTTACGCGAAATCGTGTCCAGGAGCAATTCTCTTGGGCGATCCCACTCCGGTAACTCGCTAAGGATTCGCTTCGCTTCGATCCAGTTTCCCTGGATGAGTGCATCAAGGCTCGCCTCGTACTCGGCGATTTGTGCATCATCAAGTGAACCCTCCGCCGCCACCGCGGGCCCCAGCAACTCGCAAGCCTCGACCGGCTTTTCGAGCCCGGAGGGCCTGACACGTGCAAGTCTTCGGAGACGAAACTCGGCAGGGTCCGATTTTCGGATTTCCGCCGCGGTCGCTTCATCCATGATGACTTGTGCGCCGAATGCCTTCGTCAGTCCTTCCAGACGACTTGCGAGGTTCACAACCGGACCGAACGCCGTCACCTTGACCTGGTCGACCGTGCCGATCCGGCCCGCTACGGCGCGGCCGGTAGCGATTCCGATGCCACAACGAAAACCCCCTGCCGCTCCGAGGTTGTGATTGTGCGCAACGATATTCGATGCCGCCCGGGCCGCTCGGATGGCAATACCATCCTGTTGCAACGGCCATCCCCAGAAGCCCATTGCGGCGTCACCGTGAAAGTCACCGATTACACCATCGGTGTCAAGAATATGCCGCGTCATCACCCCCAACGCGTCGCTGACGTGGGCCAGCAGATCCAGCAGGTGAGCAGCGTCACGTTCGCTGCGCTGCGAGAATCCTCGCAGATCACAAAACATCACCGACAGATCGGCTTCACGCGGCGCAAGGACTGCGTCGGTATCCCGCCCGGCAAGTGCATCCATCACGACCGGAGCAAAGAAGTGCCGCATCGCGGCCTGCCGCCGCTCCAAGCGTCGACTTTGACGAAGATTCGCGATCATCGTCCCAACAAGTTCTGCGAATTTGACATCGTCCTGCAGATCCTCCGGTGCGGCGAGCAACGATTTTCCGAGATCGATTCCCGGATCAGCCGCTAATTGCCCAGTGACGTAGAGTGCCCAGCCGGGACAGGCTTCGCTGCGCAGAGGAACACAGAACGCCCAATCAACATCTTCGCTGGCCGTGTAGGTCGAGAAATCACGACGCGTCGACGACCAGAGATGCAAAACACTTTCGCGTTTTTCGATTGTTGTACGAACGAGTCGGGCGCTGACCGACGGACCATCCTTGCCGGCGACGCGGCTGTCGTAATGAAGAATTCGCACGGCAGGCGTTCCACCCTGCATATCATCAGGCAGAACGATCGAAGAGGCCGCGACGATCGCGACCGCCGACGCCGAGGGGGTGGCTTGAAGCAGCACACTGGTGACACGAACGAGCAACTCTTCGTCGCTGCCGCTGCTGATGATCAAATCGGGCAATCGGCTGAGCATCTCGATCCGAGCGTTGGCATCGCGAAAATGTCGGCGTCTCAACGCGGCATGGTCGTACGCGTGTTCAGTCACGTCGCCAACGGCTGATGAATCGGAAGCACCCGGTCGATTCGCCAAGGTAAAGGTCGTGTTGCCGATCACAAAGTGATCACCAGGCACAAGAGTAAATCGCATCACTTTGTTGCCGCGATGGAAAACGGGGTTGCGCGCCTTGGACATGCAGTGGATTTCCGCACGCCCGTCGGCCAGCGGCGTCAGACGCGCATGCTCGCGAGAAATCATGCTGTCCCACGGCACGTTCCAATCGGCGCCGGTTCGGCCGATCACCACCTCAACTCCCTTGGTCGGATCAGGCAGTTCGCGGCGCCATCGATCTTCGCTCGATGGTCCCTGGGCAATCAAGTCAGGCATGCTCTCAATGGCCAAATAGGTTTCGGAACCGTCCAATCTAAGGCTGAACCCGTCGCATCCGCCAGTTCCCACTTTGGAGTCACCGCGTTGTCAACCGGCGGGACAATCAGAGGGTCGCCCCGATTCCGGCAGCGCGCCCGGTACTGAATGCAGCTTGAAAATTGTAACCGCCTATCGGCCCGTCCACGTCGAGAACTTCGCCGGCGATGAATAGACCCTTCACAATCCGGCTGGCCATCGTTTTCGGATCGACTTCTGCCAGGGAAACGCCGCCGGCGGTCACTTCGGCTTTGGTGAATCCCCTCGTCCCGGACACAGGAAGAGGCAACCGCTTGAGCGACAAAATCAAATCATTTGCAGCGCCGCGTGGCAATTGGGCGATGCTGCAATCCTCGACCGCGCGGGCGCACAATGAGTTCGCAAATCGTTGCGGCAACCAGCCCCCAAGAACGGTGGAGACGTTCCGCCGGCCGCCGTCGCGGCTGCGGTCGGTTAACAAGAAACGAATTTCCTGCTCCGTCAGATCCGGAACCAGATCAGCAATCAGCCGGACATCGGAAAAAGAATCTGCAGCGGTCATCACACCGCTGACGTCCATGGCTGCAGGCCCGGAAAACCCAAAGTGGGTCAAAAGCAATGAACCCCTTCGCGTGACGAGCGTCCGAGTCTTGCTTCCCGGCCCCTGGAAACCTTGGTTGGCAACGTGGACGGAAACACGGCAGTCTTGAAGCGCAACGCCCGACAACTCGCGCGTCCAATGTTCACCGCCGACCAACGGTACGAGCGCCGGCCGTGGCGCGACGATCGTATGCCCAAGTCTTTTTAACCATTGATAGGCGTCGCCGGTGGTTCCGCAGCCTGGATAACTCTTTCCGCCGGATGTCACAATCACCCGTTCGGCTTGAATCGACTCGCCTTCAGTCGCCACGGCCCAATGATCATCATCGATCCGCTCGATTCCACTCACGGCCGTACCGGACCGGATCGTGACGCCGGCCTCCTCGGCCGCGCTGCGCAGTGCATCGCGGACATGGATAGCGCGATCGCTGATCGGAAAGATCTTCCCGGTCGGTTCAACTTTTGTCGGCACGCCTGCGGCTTGAAACATTTGCACGACCGCCGCGGGCGGAAATGCGCCCACACTTGCTTGAAGGAATCGTTGGGCGTGTGCAAATTGACCGGTGATTCCCACCGCATCAGTGTCCTGCGTCACGTTGCATCTCGTGCCGCCCGACATCAGAATCTTGACGCCGATCTTATTGTTCTTCTCAAGCAAAATCACGTCGGCCGACCGCCTGGCAGCCTCCGCCGCCGACACCAACCCAGCCGCACCCGCTCCGATCACGACAACTCGCATCACGCATTTCCGCCGTTGAAATAGATCCTCGCATGGTTTGGTAACAATGCGTCGAGTTGACTGGCCGCGTCACGCGAATCGAGAATCAAATGACCCCGACATTTCAGCGGGCACGGTGAGTCGTCGTCCGTTTCAGCCGTGATTCGAACCGCAACGATCGCAGTCGACTTCGCGTTGGCATACCGCATCACGAACAAACCCGTCCGCGGGTCACTCTTAGCCGAATAGTGATCGTTGTGAAGCAGTCCGGTTTCGTGCCACTGTTTGCGCAGCTTTATCAGCGACTTGTACCACCGGCGCATTGTTTGGTCTCCGTCTTCTGCGGACCCGATTTTCGATCCGAAGAATGCGCTGGGGTGAACCGGCAGCGTTCCGGCCGACCAATCGTGTTGCGGATATTCGCGTTTTCGACCTTCGACAACCGCATGTCGCAAACGTTCATCGTTAAAGTCGACAAAGAACTGGAACGGCTGCTCGCAAGCAAATTCTTCGCCCATGAACAACATCGGGATCGCCGGGGACAGTATCAATAACGTCGCGGCCGCCCGCTGGGTCTCGCGTGACGTCAATTGATGCAGTCGCTTGCCAAGCGGATGGTTGCCAATGCAGTCATGATGCTGGATCGAGTACACAAGCGGTGCGGGATCCACACGCGGCCGGCTCGGTGGTTGCCTTCCTCGTTCTCCACGGAGTGTCCCCTCGTAGACGTAGCCGATTGTCAACGTCTGGTCCAAATCGGTACCGCTCTGGTAGGCCCGATGACTGAGGCGTTCGCCGGGCCGCACGACAGCGAAAACGCTGTGAAGAAAGTCGTCGCACCACTGCGCATCGAAGCCGACCCCGCCGTTTTCCAGTGGCGCGATCATTTCTGGATCGTAGACATTCGATTCGGCGATCAAGCATGCCGCCCTCTCGGTCAATCGCCGCCATTGATCAACCGCCTCGCTCAGTTCGGCGACAACGTGCGGCTCGGTATCGTCGCGCATGCAATGAATCGCGTCGATTCGAAGGGCGTCGAAATGGTATTCATCAAACCAATGAATCGCGTTGGCGATAAAGAAGCGGCGCAATTGGGGACCGTGAACGGGATCGTCAAAGTTAGGTGCCGATCCCCAAACAGTCGTATGATGTGGCGACAAATAGGGTCCTGTTTGGCCGAGGTAATTGCCTTCGGGTCCCAGATGGTTGTAAACAACGTCCAGCACGACCGCCAAACCTTTGTCGTGGGCGGCATCGACAAGTCGGCGGAGGTCATCCGGTTCACCGAGATTGCGGTTGGGAGCAAACAAACAAACGCCGTCGTATCCCCAGTTCCAACGTCCGGCAGAATCGGCCACGGGCATCAACTCGATTGCCGTGATTCCGAGGTCAACCAATTCGTCAAGTCGCTGCTGCGCGGCTGCGAATGTTCCCTCGTCCGTGAAGGCGCCCACGTGCAACTCGTAGATGATCAGGTTTTCGCGAGCCACACCGCGCCAATGGTTGTCATTCCATGAATAAGACTTGCTGTCGACAACCATGCTCGGTCCGTGAACGCCTTGGGGCTGGAATCGCGAGGCGGGATCGGGAAGCGATGGGCCCTCATCGAATCGGTACCAGTAAAGATGTCCGACCCCAACGCCGTCCACTTCCGCAACGAAAAAACCATCCTGGCACTTGTTCAAAGGGACAGATCGTTTGACATCCCCCGCAGGATCGACTTCAAGAATGACGCAGACCGATTCCGATGTGGGCGACCAGACGCAAAACCGCGTCTGATTCGCACTCAATGGGATCGCGCCGAGCGTACGGTTCAACAGTGACGTCGGCTCGGATGCAGGATTCACCATGAACGGAGGTGCTTCGCGGCTGAAGAATATGGGCTAAGTTGGACCAAGTTTGATACTCCAGCGATCTGAGGCAATCCCAGATGCATGATTCATCTTTCCGGCGGGCGCCGGCATTTGCCTCGATCGCCGTCGCCGTCTTCACCATTGCTGTTCACGCCAACGCACAAACGACCGTCCGAATTGCCACTTTTAATGTTTCCCTCTATGGAAGCGAATCGGGCGAGGTCGCCAGGCGATTGAAAGACGGCATGGATCCACAGGCCAGAAAGATTGCAGCGATCGTCCAGACTGTTCGCCCTGACATTCTGTTGGTTAACGAGATTGACTACGACTCGGGCAGCGTGACCGCGAAATTACTTTCCGAGCATTATTTCGGCGTCGGCGGGCGGGGCCTCCAGCCCATGCCCTATCCCTATGTATTCGCAGTCCCGAGCAACACCGGAGTCGATAGCGGTCTCGATTTGAATGGCAATGGAAAATCTGGTGAACCGGAGGATGCATGGGGATACGGCGGGTACGCCGGACAATACGCCATGGCGGTCTACAGCCGTTATCCGATTGAAGTCGATGGAATTCGGATGTTTCAAAGGTTTCGTTGGCGTGAGATGCCCGATCCCTTGAGGCCAGTTGATCCGTTAACCGGGAATCCCTTTTACGACGACGCGATTTGGAATCGGCTACGTCTCTCGAGCAAGAACCACGTCGACGTACCCATTCGAATCGGCAGCAAAACGATTCACCTGTTGGCAAGTCATCCGACGCCGCCGGTTTTCGACGGTGCCGAAGATCGCAATGGTTGCCGCAACCATGACGAAATCCGTTTTTGGCACCATTATCTATTGGGTCCGGCTGCCAACTACCTTGTCGATGACGCCGGCACGGCGGGCGGATTGCCCAAGGACGCGTTGTTCGTGATCGCAGGTGATTTGAATTCCGATCCATTCGCCGGGGACAGCCGGCCGCAGGCGATTCGCGAACTGATTGGTCATCCGCGTGTGCACGATCCGAAGCCGGCACGCCCAGCCGCTGGCCAACGCGCGGCGACGAGTTCGAAGGAGGTGTCGAATTTAGAAACCGCTGTACTGGCCGCCAACCGAATGCTCCGAATTGATTACGTATTGCCCAGTCGATCGATCCGGACAACCAGGTCTGGAGTTTTCTGGCCGCCGCCAGGTGAACCTTCTCATCAATGGATCAACGCAAGCGATCACCGAATGGTCTGGATTGAGTCCAAGATCGCCGAGGGTGGCGCAGAATGAATGGCGAAGGCCTCTACGAAATCAACTGGCCAATTTTGTGACCAGCGGCAGGACATCTTTCTCGTAGGTAAACCCCGCCGTCTCGCCGGCATCAACGAACACCTGGACGATTTCACCTTCGGCGTTATACACGAACACCGCAGGAATGGATGCGATCTTGGTCGCGGCGAACACATCTTCGTTCGGCGTTTGGCTGATCAGGTGACGAACACCGCGCGCATCGACACTTCGCAGGAAGGCAACCACACGGTCTTGGTAGTACTCGGGTGGACGCGACTTTCGCCCGTCAAACTCAAGATTGACCGACACGCACGCTACGGTCTCACCAAATTGCTCCGCGAGGCGAACGAGTCCGGGAAATTCCTTCAAGCAAGGTTCGCACGAGAGCGACCAAAGATCGACCACCGTGATCTTTCCGCTCGATGTCGCAGCCGCGACGATCTCATCCCATTTCTGGTAACCAACGTTGATGCCCGATGTGTCGCCTGGTTCCGCTTCGGCTTCATCGACCTCCGCCGCACCGGCATTGCCCGATTCCACTGCACCGTCAATGGTTGCATCAGCCGGCATTTCCAAGCCACCTTCGATTCCGGTTTTCTCGGCGTCAGCATCGGATGCAGGATCAATATCGCCGGGCGGCATTTCAATCGAACCGGGTGGGTCGACCGATGAGGGTGTACTTGGAATGTTCGGCGTCGGCGGTGGCACGATCGTGGGCGCGGAAGAATCCGATTTATTGCATCCCGAAGCGGTCATGGAGACCAGTAGCATCAATGGAAACAGAACCGAGTGCTTTGGCGTTGGGAATGCAAGAATTGACATGGGGCGAAGATGTTCCAGAGAGAATGGCTTTGACATCGATCCTTCCTGCCGTTTTGTGTCGCTTTTCGTCATTTGATTCTCGATCTCATGGGCGGCCCGAAGCGAGAATTCGGCGAATCGACTAGATTGTACCGAGTACAGGCCAGGCGCATACAGGATTTCGGGTCCGGTGAATTCCTGCCAGCATCTGATTCGCAATGGGGAGACCGTGGACGGCGACTATTCAACGACACAGCTTGTGGTTGCTTCCAAAGGTGGCGACAACGAAGCGCTGGGACGTTTGCTCGAGCAGTATCGCGGGTACCTGTTGATGCTTGCGCATCGGTATCTTTCCGAGCGACTGCGACGCCGTGTCGACCCGGCCGACATTGTTCAACTCACCTACCTCGAAGCGAAACGCGACCTCCCGGCGTTTCGCGGCGAAACCCCGGCGGAGTTTGCCGGATGGCTGCGCGGAATGCTGAAGAACAACGTCGCGACCGCGGTCACGCGACATGTGACCACGCAAAAGCGCTCACTGAAGCGCGAAGTCAACGCTTCTCCTCGCGCAGACAAAGATTCGGCCGGAGCGTGGATCCAGCAGTTGCCCGGCAGCACGACCAGCCCGAGCGGAGTCGCGATTCGCGGCGAAGCGGTGGTCGCGTTGATGGAAGCGCTGCATCAGTTGCCGGAAACACAGGCCGAGGCGATCCGTTTGCGGTACATGGAAGGATTGCCTTTATCGGAGATCGTGGAAAGGATGGGGAAAAGTGATACTGCGGTGGCGGGTTTGCTCAAACGGGGCCTGCAAAAACTGCGAACGATCATGGATACGACTGATTGCCCGTGGATTTAGGGTCCTCAAGGCGTCAAAATAGGATTCCCGCGCCTTGTTCATCGGGTTTTTCGGCCTGCAGGGTGCGGACCCTTGTTCAATCTTTTTTTGCTTTGCGGCCTCCGAGTTCTTTTCAATGGCAGAGTCTCCCCGTACGAACGATCCGCTCGACGAAGCATTCGCCGCTTACTTGCGGTCGTGCGATGCGGGTGAGTTGAGCACGCGGGAAGAGTTTCTGGCTCAGTTTCCGGAACTCGCTGATGAATTGAAAAAGTTGATGGAAGCGGCCGATATGATCGGCCAGTACACCACCACGATCGAGCGCAAGCCACCCGGTGTCGATGATGAGACGATCGTCGCGAACGTCGCCGTCGCCGGCGACCCGGTCGAGGATGACCCTGGCGTGACGTTGCCGATGCCGAATCGCGCCAAGGGCGACCCCGGTCCGACGTTGCCGTTCGATCTGGGTGATTACATGTTGCTCGAAGTAGTCGGTCGGGGTGGCATGGGGGTGGTTTACCTGGCCAAGCAGCACGAACTTGACCGTCACGTGGCGGTCAAGATGATCCGCAGCGGGATGCTTGCCGACGACGGCGAAGTGCGTCGTTTTTACACCGAGGCACAGGCAGCGGCCCGGCTCCACCATCGTGGCATTGTCGCAGTCCATCAGTTTGGCCGCCGGGCGGGCCATCACTTTTTCTCGATGGAGTACATCCGCGGCACGGATCTTCAGAAAAAAATCAACAGCGAGATTCTCGATCCGAAGGACGCCGCTCGATACGTCCGCGATGTGGCGATGGCGATTCATCATGCGCACCAGAAAGGTGTGCTTCATCGCGATTTGAAACCGGCCAACGTGCTGATCGACGAGCAGGACCAAATCCATGTGACCGATTTCGGTCTCGCCAAGCATATGGATGCCGACAGCAGCGTGACGGGCAGCGGTGCCGCGGTCGGCACACCGCATTATATGGCGCCCGAACAGGCAGGCGGTCACAGTGATCGAGCCACCCGTCAAAGCGACGTTTACTCGCTCGGTGCGATCCTGTTTACCTGTGTCACGGGCCGTCCGCCTATCGTAGCTGACACGGTGATGCAGACATTGGTCCAGGTCGTCCATCATCCGGCGCCGCCGGCGCGATCGCTGCGCCGGGATGTTCCAATCGATTTGGAAACCATCATCGCAAAATGCCTGGAAAAGAAGCCTGGCAAGCGATACGAATCGGCCGAGAAACTCGCGGAGGAACTGGATGCGTTTCTCGAGGGGCGTCCAATCAAGGCTCGACCCCGTTCGCGGGCCGTCAAGGCGTGGCACTGGTTCGAGGGCGTGCCGTTAATCGGCGCGCTTCGGGGGCGGCGAGTTTTGCACAGCTCGGCAACCCATCGACGGTTCCAGGCCGCGATGCTGCTGATGATGCTGGTGTCTCCGATTGTCGCCGCAGGCTTGCTTACCGTTTGGCAAAGGCAAAAACAAGTGATGCCGGCGATGGTGCGAATCGCGGGCGGCGTCAGCGACGGAGTGTACAACGACATCTCGAAGGAGCTGGCCGACCGCGTGGCCCGCGCCCATCAAGTCCAGACTGAGGTCGCCGTCAGTGGAGGATCACTCGACAATCGTGAACGTCTGCTGGCGGGCCATGTCGACATTGCGCCGATGCAGGCTACCGCGATCAGCGGCGATCGCCTGTGCGTCGTCGCACCATTGTTTTATGAAGTGCTGTACGTGTTGGCCCGCGCCGATTCGGGCATCGAATCCATTCGAGATTTGAGCGGGCACCGTGTCGCCGTAGGTCCCCCCGGCAGCGGTTCACGTGCGACCGCCGAATTGGTATTCGAGTCGCTCGACTTGCCGCCGCAACTGGTCCGGCGCGAAGCGATCCAGTGGCAACAGCTGTTTACCGCCGAGGCACCTGACGCGGCGATGATATGCATCGGACGTGGCAGCCCGTTGGTAAGGAAACTGCTCGATTCGAATCGTTGGCGTTTGATTCCAATTCCAAGCGGGATCGAAATGTCGCTTCAACACCCAACGCTGCGACCGATGACCATCGAACCGGGCGAACTCCCACAATCAACGGCATCAAGCGTGGGGATTCCGACAGTCGGTACAACCGCCTTTCTCGCCGCACGCGTGGACACGCCATCCGAGTTGGTCGAGGCGATGCTCGACGCGTTGTACAGCCAGCCACCGCCCTACGAGGACCTGATTCCGCGTCAACGCGCGGCCGAGTGGCAGGGCCTGGCTTTTCATCCCGCCGCGCGCCGCTATTTTCGCGATTCTCCGCGCCCCTGAAATCGATCACTCAAAAACGCGGCCAGCACCCCCGTCCCGGGCTCAGCAAGCACAGGGCTTGTTTTCTTCCGCAGGTCCGTGGCTAGCGGCGGTCGGTTTGGAACCTCGAGCGGATTCTTTTTCGATCCGCTTCATGTAAGGGAAGTGCCCGTTTCCCGGGCGGCGTAACGCAGTCGGTGACTCGGTTGGTCAATGCAGTCGGCACAATCGGTCCAATCGTCATATCGTTTCACCGACATCGGCCGCTTCTTAATCAGGAATTCATGAGGGGGTGTGGCGGAGACCTAAAGTTTGGCAGACACCCAGGTCTTGCCCAGCTAGAGGTCCATGAAGACACCGAGCGAAACAACGGATGAAACTGAGCAACAACCGGCGCCTCATGCGCCGGGCGAGAGCGATACGCATCAACGTTCGCTGCGCAGCAAGATTGTTCTATCTCTCGCCGCCGTGTTTCTGATTTTTCTGCTTGTCGACCAGATCGTCCGCGAGCACGTGATCGAGCCAGAATTCGCCGCACTCGAGCGCGTGGGAGCAGCACGCGACGCCAATCGTGTGCTGGCAGCCATCAACGCTGAAATCGAACATGTTGCAGACCTGGCCGAACACTGGGCTTCTCAAATCCGCGAAACGCCGCTGGACAAGTTGCAGCGCCATGGATTGCGGTCGCAAAGTCTTACTTGGGCTGTTTACGCCGACGAGCAGGGATCGCTGGACTGGTTGCTGCGCGACGAATTCTTTTCGCCATCAATGAACCCGGGCCGCGTCGAAGACCAAATCCGCGGTCTATTAAAAATCAATCACGGCAATGCAGGTCGCACGGCAAGCGGGATAGCGCGAATCGGCAGTAGTGCATTGGTTCTCTACGCGGTCGTCGCGATCGACACCGAGCCTAATCCAGCACAACAGAAGCGCTCCAGCGACAACGGTGCCCGCCAGTCCAGATTCGTGGTGGTCGGCCGCGAGATGAACGGTGCGATGGTACACCGGCTTCGACGTCAAACTCAGGTCGAGTTCTTCCTGCAATCGCCTCACACGGCAAACCCAAACAAGAGGACGGTGATCTGGGAAGAAGACGCGTCGACCCTTGCCGTCGAGATTCCGCTGATCGGGTCCCACAACCAAAACCTGGCAAACGTTCACATCCGGGTCAGCCGCGACATCGCCGGACGAGCCGAGGAAACTACGTCACTTGCACGCGATTCATTCATTTTCGGATCGCTCGCGGCGTTGTTGATTCTGATGCTGCTGCTGCAGCGGATCGTGATTGGACCATTGACTGCAATCCGGGAGCATTCAGATCGCATTGCCGAAGAAGGACTCAGCACCGAGCCGCTTGTCATCAGCGGTAATGACGAGATTGGTCAACTGGGAATTGCCTTTGACAAAATGGTCAACCGCCTCAGCGACGCCCAATCCCAATTGACCCGAGCCTCACAGGCCGAAGGACGAAGCGAAGTAGCCAGCACCGTGATCCACAACGTTGGAAACGTGTTGACCAATGTCAACAGTCTGCTTGACGCTGCCAGCAGCCGCGTCAGTGGACTACGGATAGGACCGCTCGACATGCTCGCCGACCGCTTGAAAGACGACAGCTCGGATGACGGATTGCTGGCAGCCACCCCCGACTACCTCGCAGGATTGGCTGGTTCCTTGAAGTCGGATCAGGAGTGCATTGGCGAGATGCTTGCCACACTGCACGACAACATTCGCCACATTCACGATGTGATTCGCGATCAACAGCGTCATGCGAAACAGAAAGTCAAGACGTCGCGCATTGAATTGAAAGATCTGATCGAGGAAGCAATCGCGTGCAGCAGCGCCCGGCTCGACCAGGATTCGGTCATCGTCGACGTTTCCGGTGATCTGTCGCTGAGCATTGAATCGGACCGGTCGCTGTTGTTGCAGACGGTAATCAATGTGATCGGAAACGCCCAGAACGCGATGCGCGACAATGATCCGGAATCCAGGTTTCTGCGGATCGAAGTCGAACCGCGTGAGACGACCGTTTGCATCAGCTTTTGTGACAACGGCTGTGGCATGAGCGAGCAAACGATGAGCCGGGTGTTCGATGCCCACTTCACGACCCGGGAAAGCGGCAGCGGGCTGGGATTGCACTTCTGCTCGATCACGCTCAAACGTCTCGGCGGTTGGGTACGTGTCTCCAGCGAGGGAATCGGACTGGGGTCGACCTTCGAAGTGGAACTGCCACTTTCCAGCCGCGTTCAACATCAGAAAAACATGCAACACAGTCCTTCGACATCTGCGTCGGGAGCAGAGCAATGAGCAACGAGCCAAAGCAACGTCGAATCCTGATCGTGGACGACCAGCAGGAGATTCACGACACGTTTGAGCGGATCTTTACCGAGGACCATTCCGAAGACTCGGCCCTGACCGATTTCGAATCGCGGTTTCTCGGCGAAATCGCCGGGACGGACGAATCGATCGACCAAGGCCGCCTCGATCCGAAGTACGAACTCCAGCACGCCACGTCCGGCGAACAGGCCATCGAGATTGTTCGGCAAAGCGTCAAAGATGATTGCCCATTCGCAGTCGCATTTGTCGACATGCGAATGCCACAGGGACTCGACGGAATGGAAACCACTGAACAGCTTTGGACGATCGATCCAAACCTGCAAACGGTGATCTGCACCGCGTACAGCGACCATATCTGGGAAAACGTTCTCCAACGCCTCGGTCACAATGACCGGTTGCTGCTGCTAAAGAAACCTTTTGAGTCGGACGAAGCTCGGCAACTCGCACTGGCGCTGAGTGAAAAGGGGCGGATTTCCGCCGCACAGAAAAGGAAAGTGCTCGACCTGGGACGCGAAGTCGAACGCAGACGGCGGGCAGAGGAATCGATGCGCGAAATGGCTCACCGTGACGCGCTGACCCAACTCCCGAATCGACCCTATCTGATCGAAAAACTGACGCGGCTTGTGAACTGCCACGCCAGCGAACGAATTCCTCAGGACGCCGTGCTGTTCCTTGATCTGGATAACTTCAAGATCATCAACGACTCCCTGGGGCACGATGCGGGGGATGATCTGCTGAACCAGGTTGCACTTCGTCTCAAGGAGTGCGTCCGCGAACATGACACCGCCAGCCGGGTTTCCGAGGAAGGCGAAACGGTGCGCCTCGGCGGCGATGAATTCGTCGTGCTGCTGGAGCGGTTGGAAGACACCCAGGACGCCATTGCCGTCGCCGAACGGATCGTCACCCGCGTCTCTGAACCGTTCCAACTCGGCGATCGCCTGGTCAATGTTGGCACAAGCGTCGGAATCGCGTTTATCGACCATCACGTTCGCGATGCGCACGAAGCTTTGCGAAACGCCGATACCGCCATGTACCGTGCCAAGAATTCCGGCAAGGGGACGTTCGCGGTGTTTGACAAAACGATGCACGAAGACATCGTCGCGCGAATGGAGATTGAAAACCAATTGCGACGCGCCATCAGCGAAGAAAAATTTCAGCTCAACTATCAACCGATCGTCGATTTGCAGGCTGGAGTTATCCAGGGCGTCGAGGTTCTAATCCGTTGGAATTCCGACGATGGCAGGGCCGTCTCGCCGAGCATATTTGTGCCGATGATCGAGGAAATCGGACTCATCAGCCAAGTCGGCGAGTGGGTTCTGGAAACTTCGATGAGAGACTTCGCCGAATTGATTTCAAGAATTCCCGAGCAGTACGGTCGCGACATCTACCTGGGCGTGAACGTGTCTCGTCGGCAATTGAGCGACCCGTTCTTTTCCCAACGCCTGGACGAAATCCTCGAGAGAACGGGTTTCGATCGCCAAAGGCTGAAACTCGAAATGAACGAATCCAGTGACACGCGAGGCAGCGAGCAGGCACTCGACACGATGCTCGATCTGCACGCATCGGGCATCGGAATCCAGATCGACGATTTCGGCAAAGGCCGCTCGTCCCTGACCTGTTTCCAGGCCTATCCGATCGAGACCGTCAAAATCGACCGCAGTTTTACCGCGTCGATCGCAACCGACCACAGCCACGGGGTCATCACCCAGGCGATCGTGCAACTTGCACATCACTTGAACGCACGAATCGTTGCCGAGGGAGTGGAATCGGCTGATCAACTCGAATCCCTGCGGACCTGGGGATGCGACTCGGCCCAGGGCTACCTGTTCGCACCCCCGCTGACCTGCGAGGCACTCGGAAAACTTCTCGAAGATCCGCTGCAAAGCGAAGGAATCCGAATGCTACGCCAGCAGGCACGCCCGGTCGCGGTAGAGTAAACAGCGATTGCA
>JAHELS010000035.1:0-21298 GCA_024644085.1 Rhodopirellula sp. | reverse complement strand
CGCACCCCCGCTGACCTGCGAGGCACTCGGAAAACTTCTCGAAGATCCGCTGCAAAGCGAAGGAATCCGAATGCTACGCCAGCAGGCACGCCCGGTCGCGGTAGAGTAAACAGCGATTGCACAAACGTCGAGTCTCTGCTCGAGCGTTCATAAGCGGGTCACAGAATCGCAAGCGGGTCACGCTTCGTTTCCAGCGTGCCGCGAGTGACACCGATACGATTGGCGGCGCTGAGTTGTCGCCACACATCCCCGGCGGTGATTTTTCGCTCGAGCAGTTTCCGGTAGGTCGCGACCGTGAACTTTGTCGCGGCCACATCCTCGTCGAGCAGTTCAATACGGTACCAGCCGACGCCGCGGTCAAGCAGATCGCTGACAACTTCCGCCCCACTTTGTGGCGTGGCGTTATACAGCGTGTTGCGACAGGCAACGTCGGCCTGAAGCGTGTGCTCGGCCCCAACCCGATCCCGCAACCGGACGACATGGTGATCACACGGCCGACCACAGTTTGTCTTGTCGGTTCCCGGTGACAACACCGCACAGAACACGCAATGCTCCATGTGGAACATCGGCATGTGTTGGTGAACGACAATCTCGAGCCATGATGAGGGCAACACATCGACCAGATCCATCACCTGTTGGCGATTCAGGTCGTAGGACGCTGTAACGCGCTCTGCACCAAGCGAGCGAATCCACTGGGCCGAGCGGTGGTTGGCGACGTTGAGCGAAAAATCGGCGATGCAGGGAATCGATTCCCGCCGGCAATGATCGATCACCGCCAAATTGCGTGCGAGAATCCAATCCGGGCGATGTCGCGCGAGGGTCTTGATCAATCCGGCTTCGCCCGGTTTTTGCATGCGAATCGAAGCCAGTCCGATTGGCGTCTCTAAATCGGCCGCGATTGAAACCGCCTCGCGGTACTGGCGAATGTCTTGGAAATCGGCGTAGACAAGGTCGACCCCTTCGCCGCACACGCTGCGCAATTGTTCGAGGTTGCGGCACAGGACTGCGATCCTCGGCGAATCCATTGTGGAATCCGGCTGCACGATCGGATCGAGCATCTTCCGGGCCGTTTCGGTGGTGATCCGCCGAGCCGGCGTCTGCTCGAGCCGCTCAATCAACCGTGCAACCAATTCGCGTCGAATTCGATTGAGCATTGCCATCGGAACGATCGGGGCAGAGCGAATGTCGCATCGAAGCTCTCGAAGACGAAACGGGGTTCCACCCAATCGCCCAAGTTTTTCGCGGAGAGTGGTTTCATCGATCGGGTGCTTTCTCGCCGCCGGCAGCGGATCCGGGTCGATGACTTCAACCGAGACGCTATCGTCCGACGTGGCGGAAACGCGAAGCGGCTTTCCCGTTTCCGCAACCACGCTGATGTCGATCGGCCGACGCCGAATCGGATCGTCACCAGTGAAGGTGCGACGCAATCGCCGATTCAGTTTCGGATCGTCGTTCTTGAAAACCAGTGCACCCTGTTCGACCGTCGACCAATCGATCTCTCCACGTCCAAAACCGATCCAGGCGGTGTCGCCCTCGGCAATGTGCTTTTGCATTTGACCAGCCGAGTCACGCAGTTCGTAGATACGGCCGCCCTGATCTGCCTGGCCGTGCTTGCCAAGGATGGCGAGCCCATCGCCGAGCGCGATCGGGGCGGAGAGTTCGACTTGAACCTGATCACCGGCAACGTCGCGCACCACTCCGAGTTCGATCCCTCGCTTTGCCGATTGCAGACCCGGCACCAACCGCTTGTGATTGTTCCCTTCGAGCCAACCGGGCGAAAATCCGCGCGAGAAAGAAAGCTCCATTTCGCGGCGGTCAGTTTCGTCGATCTTTATTTTTCGATTTGCGATCGCATCGTCGATCGCGCGGCGATAATGGGCCGTGATATTGGCAACGTACTCCGGCGTCTTGAGCCGTCCTTCGATCTTCAGCGACGCTATCCCGGCAGAGATCAAGTCGGGGATGGCGGCATATCCAGCCAGATCCTGAGGACTGAGCAGGTATCGAACCTCTTCGAGATCGCGTAGCTGGTCATCGCAAACCAGTTCGTAAGGTAACCGGCATGCCTGGGCGCACTGTCCGCGGTTCGCGCTCCGTCCGCCCAGGGATTCGCTCGTCAGACATTGGCCCGAATAGGCCACGCACAACGCCCCGTGGATGAAGACCTCGAGCGGCATGTCCGTCGACCCGGCGATCTTTCCTATTTCCGCAAGCGACAACTCACGAGCCAGGACAACGCGCGAAAGCCCAAGCGACCGCGCGACCTCGATAGTCTCGGCGCTGGTCAAACTCATTTGGGTCGAAGCGTGGATTTCCAACTCGGGACAAATTTCTCGAACCAGGCGGGCGACGCCGAAGTCCTGGACGAGGACTGCATCGACGCCGGAATCCGCGATTCTCTCGATCACCCCCACCAAGCGGGGCAGCTCATCGGGGAAAACCAGTGTATTTATGGTCACGTATCCCCGCACGCTGCGACGACGCAGCATCCGCATTAAATCGTCTAAATCCGAGATTCCGAAGTTCTTTGCCCGTGCTCGAGCGTTAAACCCACAGTCGAGCCCAAAGTAAACCGCATCGGCACCATTCTCGATCGCCCCGCGCACGCAATCCCAATCACCGGCGGGCGCCAGCAGTTCGACCCTATGGGCATCTGTTTCGGAGGGGTTTGTCGACATCGCCCCAAGTATGACAACCCCGCCCCCATTTGAAAAACGTTATCCAACCTTCTTGAAGGCATCGCAGTAGGATGGACCGTATCGAGGAACCTAACAGGGACGTCTGCATGACGCCGCTGGCTCAATTGAACGATTTTGAGTTCCGGCAGGTCCAAAAGATCGTCTATGAGACCTCTGGAATTGCCGTCGCCGGAAAGGGTCGGACCCTGCTGAGCAGCCGTTTGCGCAAGCGGCTTTCGTCTTTGGGATTGGATACATTCAGCGAATACCTTGGTGAACTGGCCCAAGGTGGTCGCGAATTGACGGCGTTGATGGATGCCATCTCGACCAAGGAAACCTCGTTTTTCCGAACCAAGTCCCACTTCGATTGGTTCGCCAACGAATTTCTGGCTGAACAGTTACCGATCGCCAAAGCCGAATCTCGTGAATTGCAAATCTGGTCTGCAGCCTGCAGCACGGGCGAAGAGGCTTATTCCTTGGCAATCATCCTGCATCAAAACGGGCTGCGCATCGGAGACTCCGCAATCCAATTGTTTGCCTCGGACCTGTCGACCGAAGCGCTGGCCCAGGCCCAGGAAGCCGTCTATTCGACCTCTTCGGTTTCGAAACTGAACGGGACCGCCCAACGGCACTTTGAACAGCACCATTCGGCCTCGCGATTGAAAACAACGGTGCGAGAACGTGTCGCCTTTGCGCAGCACAACTTGATGCAACCTTCACCGTATTGCGACGTCGATTGTCTTTTTTTGCGCAACGTACTGATTTACTTTGACGACGTCAGCCGCAAGACGGCGCTGGATCACGCGGTCAAGTCGATTCGCCCGGGTGGATACCTCGTCGTTGGGCCGAGTGAGGGTGTTGTCACAGCGCCCGAGGGGCTCGAACGTGTTCAGTCATTTCTATTTCGGCGCGTAGCCTGATCACAGGTCTCGTAAGATCGCCAACGCGATCACGGCAACCAACCCCACGAGCATCGCCGTCGATATCACGGTTCCGATGATCAGCCGCACCCGTGCGCGTTGAAACCTGCGTTCGATACTCGCATCGGAAACTTCCGGTGACAAAAGGAGCGGATACTCCTTCGCCAGGCGGAACCAATTGACAAGTCGGTAAATGCACCAGGGACAAATCGCAACCCAGGCCAGCGCCGTACAGAAAAAGCCAATCAGCAGCGCCCACCAAACCTGCTTCGCGTCCTTGAGCAGCGCTTCGACTCGTCGAATCATCGTTGGATCATTCAACGAGACCGAGGTGGAGGTCGTGATTACCCGCGGCGATGCATAGGGATTCGTTTCCAACGTCGGCGTTTGGTCCTGCTGGTCGATCTTCAACCTGGCTCCGCACGCGGCGCAATAACCCGACGGGATCGCCGCCTCGGCGCCGCATTTCGAGCATCTGACTGGTCGATCCAAAGCGCCACTCACTCGCCGACAACTCCCAGTTCCGAGATCGAAGTCCAAGGGCCTCCGTTGACTTCCGACACGATACGAATCCGGACGAATCGCCCCGGCACGGCATCGAAAGTGACCTCCTGGGGTCGCTTCGATTTTTGAAACGTCGCTCGCGCCACTGGCTCGGCAAAGTCCTCGGGCCGGTTGGCAACGTAGAATTCGCATTGAGCAATCGCACCATTCCACCCGCCATCCTGTCGTGCCAGATAGCGGAAGCCACCAATTCGGTGGCGTTCGCCAAGATCAATGACCAACTCGTGTGGATGTTCGAGCACTTCGGGCGAAAAACTCGTGTGCCAGTGAGTTCTCGGGTCCCCGTCGATCGCATGCTTTGCCAGTCGAGAGCCAGCCTGGCTGCTGAAACTGAAAACCTTGAATTCCTTGTTCGAAATCAAACCATCACTCGGCAGCACGTGCGATTGTTCACTTCGCTTGTCTCGGCCGCCGAATTTCGCCTGGCGGTCTCGCTCGTGAATCTCGGGATTCGAGAATGTTCCTTCGACCACCGGTGAGTGGGCATCATCCGCGTATTTGCGCATCTGATGAAGAATCCTCGGATGAGCTTTGGCGACGTTCGTCGTTTCACTGATGTCCTCGGCCAGGTCGTACAACTCCCAATCGCCCTCGTTGCCGCGGGGTTGAACCGCCTTCCAATTGCCCATGCGGACGGCCGTTTGCTGGCCCAATTCCCAGTACAGGTATTCGTGTTGCGGTTGCTCGCGTCCGGCCGCCGCAGTGCCCAGTAGTGTCGGAACAATCGAGATTCCGTCGACATCGCCCGGCGCGTCCGCACCGGTCAATTCTGCGACCGTCGGCAGGACATCGGGGAAGTACCACAAGTGATCGCTGACCCCTCCGGCGGAAATCTTCCCGGGCCAGCGGGCGATCATCGGGATCCGCAATCCACCTTCGTAGAGTTGGCCCTTTCGGCCACGAAATTCAACACCTGTGTCGGGATGCTTGTTTGCCCCATGGAATCCGCGCGGATGATCGGCATCCTTGAAGTAGTCAGCCCCGCCGTTATCGCCGCAGAAAAAGACGATCGTGTTTTCGTCCAGATTCAACTCGCCGAGCAGATTCAACACTTCACCGACATGGCGGTCGACCATCGTCACCATCGCTGCGTAACGTTTCGCCTGGTCCGGCCACGGCTTGTCCTTGTAACGGTGCCAAGCGGGATCGGAATCGGGAATGTCGAAGAGTCCATGAGGCGGGGTGATCGGCATGTAACAGAAGAAAGGTTGGTCCTTGTTGGCACGGATAAAGTCTTTTGCCGCTTCATGGATCAAGTAATGCGAGTACGTCTCGCCGTCACTCATTCCGCGATTGTTTTCAAGCGGCACCTCCTCGCTGTTTCGGACAAGATACGGCGGATAATAGGTGTGCGCGTGGACCTGATCGTAGTATCCAAAGAAGACATCGAATCCGTGATCCTCGGGTACGCCGGTTGATCCGCGTCCGCCGCATCCCCATTTGCCGAATCCACCGGTCGCATAGCCCTTTGCCTTCAAGACAGACGCAATCGTCGGTTCGCCGGCGCGAAGCGGTGTGCCGCCACCGTTGCTGCGTACCGAAGTGTGGCCGCTGTGCTTTCCCGTCATCAAACAACATCGTGTTGGTGCGCAGACCGAGGACCCTGCCAAGGCCTGGGTGAATCGGATCCCTTCGCTGGCCATCGCATCAATGCGGGGTGTTTCTATATTCGGGTGCCCCATGCACGAGAGTTCGTAATAGCCCAACTCATCGGCCATGATGTAAACGACGTTGACGTGTTGGGCGGCTGGAAGCGGGGCCTGGCACACTGCGAGGATGACCAGGAACAGGCTGCACAACTTCATCGCGAGATCTTTCGGCGGTAACGAGCGGAGGATGGGCCTTGATTGTGACGTTGGCACCGAGCCACATGTTAGCGTAGCGGCGGTCAGGTCCACAAAAAAAGCCACGCCCCAAGGGGAGCGTGGCGATCGGGTGAAAAAATCAAGCGGTCACTCAGGAACCGAGTTCCACGTCAATTTTCGCTTCGTCCGCGGCCTCACGCAGCTTCGACAATGCTCTCGCTTCGAGTTGGCGAATGCGTTCCTTGGTCACGCCCATCTCTTCGCCGACCTGCTTCAACGTCAGCGGTTCCTTTCCCCGTCCGAGTCCGAACCGCGCCGTGATGATCTTTTGCTCGCGTTCATCGAGCCGATTGAGGATTTTTGACAACTCGCGTTGACGCGATCGCTGTACGGTTTCCTCGAGGTACGGATCGAGTCGCTCGTCCTGGCGAGCCATGAACAATTCCTCGGTCGTCGTTCGGAACCGGTCTCGATGCTTGAATTCGCTCGGGATCGTGCGGGCGAAGTTCTTCATGATGGCCCACGACGCGTACGTGCTGAACTTATTGCCGCGCGAGTAGTCAAACTTCTCCACAGCTCGGATCAACGACATGTTCCCATCGCTGACCAGGGCAAAGAAATCGTCAGTGCTTGCGACGTGCCGCTTGGCAATCGACACGACCAGCCGCAGGTTGCTTTGCACGATCTTGTTCTTGACGAGCACAGCGGCCTCGTACAGGTCGTCAATCTCGTCCATGATCGCGGTCTTGTTCGACTTTGCCTCGTCCAGACTTTCGCGCAGCCGGCTTGCTTTGTGCTTGAGGTAATTCATTTTGCGGAACAGATGGTATTCCTGTTCGCGAGTCAGCAACGCCACGTCGTACAGCGCGGCCAGGTAACTCGGCAAACCGGCAGGCACACGGACCTTGCGCGGCGCGGTGGCTGGATCCGGCGTCGGCCCCAGGTACTCCGCTTCCCGGCTGGTCTGCTCGAAGTCTTCGTTGTAGATGTAGTCCAACGGCAACTCCATGACCTGTTCAAGCCGCATGTCCAGCAGAATCCTCTGGACGCTGGTTCGGGTGCGTTTGAACCGCTTGCACAACTGGGCGACGGTTGCACCATGCGTGTAAAGCTTGAAGATCGATCGCTTGTCGTCTTCCGAGAGTGCGCCGCGATGATTCGGAAAAATTGCCAACGATTGGTTTTCGAGATCAAAGTTCTTCAGCGTGTAGCGAATCGTTTCGGGGCTGCGATTCATCTGTTCGGATAGCTGTCGAGTCACTTCCGAAAGACTGGCGCCGCCTTCGACCAATTGCCGTGCCCGTTCAATCATCTCGCTCTTTTCATCATCCGACAGCTGGCTGAATCTCTCGCCACGACGAATCTTGTCACGGTTGTTGGCGACGAATCGTTCGACACTGCTGTGCAGGAATCCAACTCGCTTGCGGCCGCCAAAGAGCAGTCGTCGGCTGACCAGACCAGCATCACGCCAGCGGCTGATCGTCTTGGTCGAAACGCTGAACATCTTGCTCAGGTCATCGACGGTATGGACCGGCTCGACAAGATCGACCACGGCCACGTCAGCCGAATCGCTGAGATCCTCGATCAGCAACCGCAGATCATGTTTCAAATCGGCTGATGCGATGCTATGACGGCTCGGGGTTTCCGGCCGGTAATTGGTGATGCGAAAACAAACGTAATCGAACGCATAGGTTCGATCCGGCTCGATTTCCCCGTACAGTTTTTCCGTAAGTCCAGCCTGCTCGATCTTCTTCGTTTGAGGGGCAAATCGAGTGAGTTGGTCTCTAAGTTCCTTGATCTTCGCGTCACGATAATCTTCGTGCATCGCCATCTCTCCCAGCGCGGGTACCCAACGTCGAACTTGTTTCCTTGCGACCCCGGCGGGTCGCTCGACTTTGGTACCGGTGTTGCCCGGGGATCGCCCTATCCTTAGAGCGATGTTCATGGGTTGCTGAGAACCTGTCAGCCTCCGATAGCGAAACCGATCGGAAAGCGTCAAGGTCAACAGCGCTCAGCGACTCCTTGCCGCCAAGCGTCATTCGTACTACGCGTAAACCTATACCGTAGTTTCATTGTTAGGAGCGATTTACGCTCCGGAAAGTTCGTCGAGAACCTGATTTTACGACCTTCGGGCCGGTCACCACGCTCTCATTCGTCTCGAACTCTCCGATCTTGGCGACGTCTTATTCGTGACAGTCCACCAACTGACCAACGATTTACTTATGAAAATCTTGGGCCAATCTCCTCCGATTTGCCGCCAATTTTCAGTCCAACCAATGTTAAAGTGTTCACAGCTCACGACTTATCCAACTTTTCAAGAACGCCTCCCGGGGCGGGGTTGTGCCCTAAAAGTCCAACTGAGTTGTAACTTTTTCGACCATTTTGTACCGCTCAATGTCTTGTTTTGAGACTCACGCCACCAAATTGACTCCGCTGTGACGAATTGGCAGTCGTGGATCCTTCTTTTCAATCCCCATCAGGTGCCCGCGTCCGCCGATTCCAACCGAATTGAGCTGAATCGATCGCACCGCCGGGGTCGATCAAAGGAAAGAGAGCCTAAATCTGCTCTGACCATTCGACCTTTCTTGGACCGGATTCGAGCCGTCGATGTTCACAACTCCCACCTCGCCAAGCGCACGATCCCCGAGCCGTGGCCGGCGACAATTCCTGCTCGCCACCGCGGCCCTGGCGACCGCCCATCTCGACCTCCCCTCCGCCATCGCGGCAGGGACCGCGGTGATGCTGGAGCGACAGCGCCAGGACTTGATGCGCGTCCGCATTGAAATGGACGTCGAGGGGAACGTGAACGTTGCGGAGAATCCTCTCGTCAGCCGCAAGAGTGCCCAAAAGCTGCCCATCAAGAGTGACGCTGTCTTTGACTACGAAGAGAGATATCGACATCTCGAAAATCAGGGTGTGTCAGCCGTCACAACCGTCGAGCGATACTATCACGAGGCCCGCAGTGAGAGTCGGGTCAATCGCGCCTTGCAGCATAGCGACTTACGAGATTCGGTGCGGACGACGATCGTCCGCCGCGACAACCTGCCGGAAGTGATCTATGCGGTCGACGATTACTTCCACCGCGACGAGTTGGAACTACTTCGGGTGCCGGCATCGAGCGTTGCCACCGACCAACTGATACCGACTCAAAGCGTTACCGAAGGTTCGACCTACGAAATCGCGGCCGACGCTCTCCGTTCCGTCTTGAATTTGACCTCAATTGAGGCGAGTGACGTCACCGCCGAAGTGGTATCGATTGGTGAAAAGAACGCCAAGATTCAATTCCGTGGCAAGGTGGACGGCAGCGTCGAAGGCGTGCCCACTGTGATTCGTACTATCGGCAAGTTGACCTTCGATCGCATCCTCGGCACTTGTACCTGGTTGGCGATGGCGGTGCATGAGACACGCGAGATCGGCATCGCAGAACCGGGATTCGACGTCGCCGCGACCATCAAGATGGTCCGAAGGCCGCTCGAGAAGACAATTGCATTGCCACCGCGTCCACCGGAAATCAATCTGCTTGCCAGTGTCCCGGCCGACCGGCTGTACATCGATCTGACGAGCGAGCAGTTGGGCGTCGGTGTGTTGATGAATCGTCATTGGCGACTGATGAGCGATTTGCCCGGCGCCGCGATGATGCGGATGGTCGAGGACGACCGGAGTATCGCACAGTGTGACTTTCGCTCATTACCTTCGCTCGAACCTGGCACACAGTGGACTCTCGAGGCTTTCCAGGCGGATATCCGCCGCACGCTTGGAGAACAGTTGACCGAGCTGATCGAGGCGGATCAGCGACTTGGCGAATCGGGCCTGCGCGTGCTGCGAGTGGTCGCCCAGGGAGTGGTCCAGGGGGTGCCGATCCAGTGGATCGTTCTCCATTTCTCCGACGATTCGGGCCGCCGTGTGCTGGCAACTTTCACGATGGAAGGCGACCGAGCGGAGACCTTCGCCGGTGCCGACGTTCAACTGGCCAGCACCTTGCGATTCATACCGCCGGTCGGTGTCGACGCAGCAGAATCGACTTCAGCCGGGCTCAATGATCCGAGCAATACTCGGGTCTCCGAGGCAATTTCACGCCAAAACGAAGATGACAAAGTACAATCGGCTAGTGACCTGCGCTGAGCTGGCTCCTCCACCCAACCTATTATTTGAGATCCCAGACAACGGTTTGACCATGCCAAACAGCTTCTCCTTTCGCATCATGCTCTGTCTTCTGCTGTGTGGCTGTTGCGTGGCATCGGGTTTCGCCCAAACCGAAAAGAAAGACCCCTCGACCCAGGAACAGACGCAATTCGCGTCTGGCGTCGTGACGGTGATCCCGCCCGCACCGCACCCGGAGGAAACGTTCGACGGACCGCAAACCTTGCAGGCCCTTTTGGACGCTCACCCGGAGATCCAATTTGGCGGGGAAACGCATCCCAACGGTGAGCCGCATTTTGATCCCCGCAGTCGCACGCTGGTCGAAATGGCAAAACAGGTGATCCTACGACGCGAGATTTTCTGTTTCGAGTTCTCGTTCAAGCCGCTTCGCCAGATCTACATCGATGTTCCGCGCCCCGATGGACGAATGCAGCGGAAGTTGGTTTGGTACATGGTCTATCGCGTTCGATACCGCGGTGGCGATCTTCGTCCCGCGCCCGACACCGTGGCCGGCGTGCAAATCTACAAACGAGTCGAATCGGTTCATTACGACTCGCGTCGGTTCTTTCCGATGCTGGCGCTGCGTGACAACGTGACCGGCAAGGCGTACAAGGATCGAATCCTTCCCACGGCGGAACAGAAGATCAAGGTTCGCGAACAAATTTCGGCTCCGCTACACAACTCGGTGGAAATATCTAAAGTCAAGATTCCCTACACATCGGATCCGGCGGCACCGGGCGTCTGGGGCGTAGCAACCTGGGACGACGTGGACCCGAATCTCGACTTCGTCTCGGTGGAAGTCTACGGACTTACCAACGCCTTTCAGCAGGATGGCGAGGGTGATGACGCGCCGTATCGACGCAAAGCATTGCAGTTGAACTTCTATCGACCGGGTGACACCATCGCTCAGACCGAAGATTTGATCCGCTTTGGCGTTCCGGCGTTCCAGGACGAAACGGAGCAGCAATACGTCCTGAAGCAATATGGATTGGACGAGCGCCTTGATTATCAGTGGATATTCCGGTAATCATTGGTGAGGGTCTTGCCCAGTTTGTTGCGGGAGACGACTCTCGATAGGGCAGAAGACTTGCCTTGCCAAATCGGTAGACACCTCGGCGGCTGACCTCGATACGGGTTGGCCGTTTTTCGTTGCGTTCGTTTCGCTTGCGCGTTTCGGCGGGGCGCTGCGAAGCTCTGGGCCGTGTCGTCGATTCATTCTTTTTCACACCCTGGTATTGTCATGTTTGTCGATCGAGTCCGCATCGAATTACTCGCTGGCAAGGGAGGCGACGGTTGTTCGAGTATGCGACGCGAGAAATTCGTTCCGCGTGGCGGTCCCGACGGGGGCGACGGAGGCGACGGCGCCAGCATCATTCTGGAAGCGCGCCTCGGCGTGAATTCTCTGGCGGCATTCGCCAATCGGCGCATGTATCGAGCACCCAAGGGGCAACCGGGCCAGGGTTCGCTGCGGAACGGGCGTGGCGGGCGTGACCAGCGATTGTTTGTGCCGCCGGGTACGACGGTGATCGATGCCGAGCACGGCTTCGTGATCAAGGACCTGAAAAATCCGGGCGACCAATTCGTTGTCGCCCGAGGCGGAAAGGGAGGCAAAGGAAACGCCCATTTCAAAAGCAGCACCAATCGCACACCCCGTGAGTGTTCACCCGGCGAAATGGGTGAGTCCCGTGACGTCATTCTCGAATTGAAATCGATTGCCGACGTGGGGCTCGTTGGCAAGCCGAATGCCGGCAAGAGCACGTTGTTAAGTCGAATCACCAGCGCTCGACCCGAGATCGCCGATTACCCCTTCACGACCAAGCATCCAAACCTTGGCATCGTCGATGTCGATGCCAAGCGGTCGTTCGTGGTCGCCGACATCCCGGGTCTGATCGAAGGAGCAAGCGATGGTGTCGGACTCGGTCACGAATTCCTGAGGCACGTCGAACGCGCCGGCTTGCTGATCCATCTGGTCGAGCCCGCTCCGGTCGACGCTACCGACCCGATCGAGAACTACAAATCGATCCGCGCCGAATTGCGCGAATACGACGAATCGCTCGCGCGCCGTGACGAAATCGTTGTTGTTACTAAAAGTGAAATGCAGGGTGCCCAGCAAGTGCGTGACGCGCTCCGCGATGTCACCGAAAACGACGTCTTGATGGTCAGCGCCATGACGGGCGATTCCCTGGATGAGCTGACTCGCGAAATCATGCAGCGCGTCGAGCAGCGCCGCGATAGAATGCTCGCTGCGGGAGAAGAATTAACGGTGCTGCGTGAATCGGACCAGACGTACAAGCAGCAAGCTCGCACCAGGAAACTTCCGCCCCATCTTGCCGGTCCCACCGCTCAACTCTCCAATGAGTTGCAGGCGAAGGACTACCAGGTCGAACCGCCACAGTCGGCGGCCGCCGAGGATGAATCGTGAGCGCCGAGGTCTTTGTGGTCGCGGTGGATGTCGGTAACTCCGCGGTCAAGTTGGCGGTGCAACAGGGAGATTCGGTCTCGGACCACGCGATCCATATCGACTCGCCGGACTGGCCCGTCGCGGTAATCGACTGGGCAAACGACCAATTCGGGCGTGAGCCGTCGCAGTGGCGGGTCGCAAGTGTCCAACCCTCGGCGGCGAACAAATTGACGACAGCCCTCGTCGACAGGACCTCCGTCGCGATTGAACAGATAACGCGACACCATGTCCCGATCGGGCTCGAGGTCGATCATCCCGACCGCCTCGGAATTGATCGGATTCTCGCCGCCTTCGCAGCTCGAAACCGCGTCGGCACTCCCGCTGTGGTCGTGGACGCTGGTTCTGCCGTCACGATCGATTGGATCGACTCACGGGGCCATTTTTGCGGTGGCGCGATTCTGCCCGGCCTCCGCCTCCAATCCGCCGCGCTGGCCGCCGGAACCGAGGCGCTCTCGGCGATCGAGTGGGACGCCGACAACGAGATTCGACTGCCCGCCCGCAATACCTCCGACGCGATTCACAGCGGTATCCTGTCCGGGATCGCGGCCACCATCGATGCCTTGGTCGACCGCTATCGCCGGGAACTCCACTTGACCCACTCCGAAGTCGCTGTCGTATTAACCGGAGGGGATGCCCCGGTGATTTCGCCCCATCTTCGACAGATTCACCGTTGGATGCCAAATTTGGTTTGCCGAGGATTGCTCGACTTGCCAAGATCAGGGGTGGCGCAGACGAACGAAGCATAGGTAGGATAGCGTTACCGCCTGACGTTCCTGATTCACAGGCTTTCGGCCCGTCGATTCACTGCCGACCCATCCAAGCCCCCAACCTGAGCAGAATCAACGACCCGATGCCGGCTACGAAGATCACCGAACTGCTGCCAATCCCAAAAGGGGTGCAGAAGCCGCATCCTTACCAGGTCTTTGGACTCGAGGAGGGCGAGCAAGATAGCGATACGATCAAGCAGGCCGTGAAGCGAGTCGTGACACAGTTGAAAGCGGTCAAAGGGGACACCGACTCGAAGCTGTGGTCGTCGGCAGCGAGAATGGCGCAGGAGGCCCGCGAGATTCTCGCAGACCCGAAAAAGAAGGCACAGCTTGACGCGCGATTCGGTATTGTCGCCATCGAGGACAGCCCGGTCGAATCGGAGGAGCCTGCCCCGCGTGGCGACCCACTCGCAGGCGTATTGCCGGCGGCCGACCCGCTTGCGGCAATGTTGCCTTCATCCAATCCGCTCGCACCTGTCGCATCCGGCGCGGCATCGTCACCGCCGGCATCGTCACCGCCGGCATCGTCACCGCCGGCATCGTCACCGGCGGCATCGTCACCGGCGGTCGACGGACCGCAACCGGTGCTACCCGAATCCGCCGTGGACATGGTCGCCGCACCATCAACGGTCGCTGTGTCCGAGTCGACTCCCGCCTCGATCGCTGAGCAATCGTTCGCGCCCGATGCGTCGATACGTGTTGAGAAACCGACGAAGCGGCGACGACGGCGGTCGGTGATGGGGACACTTGTTTTCGTAGCCTTTTCCCTTGGCATGGTCACGCTGATCGGACTGTTGAGCTACTTTCTGTTCTTCAGTAGCGGACAGGTTGCGATCACGAACACCGACGGCCAGTTTTCGATCACCACCAAAGAAGCCGAAGGTGAGACGACGCGGGTCAGTCCGCCCGCCTCCGCCGGCGCGTCAGAGCGTCGTCCCGTCGATCCGGTCATGGGCTCTCTCGCTGGCAACGTCGATCCGCCGAAGCGGACCCCAAGTGGTTTGACCAGCAATAGCGGCGAGGCCACGTCCAATCCAGACATGACCGCGACCACCGATCCAGACATGACCGCGACCGCCGAACCGGACATGACCGATACCGACATGTCCGATACCGACATGTCCGATCCCACCGCCTCGGAAGGGAATCCTTCCGATCCACCCGGGGAGTCGGTTTTTACCACTCCCGAGCCCGAGATGACCGAGCCCGATGCGATCACCGAGGAAATGATTGCGGCCGCGGCGCAAAAACTGGCGAACGTTCGCAGTCTGATCCGTGAAGCAAAGTGGAAGGAAATGAAGGGGGCAGCCGAGGCCTTGAGCGAAATGCCGATGAGTGAGGAGCAGGCCGCGGAGGCGGAGGCGCTTTACGAGCTGGCCGATCTGGCGACTTACTACCGTGTTGGAATCGAGCGCGAGGTATCCGAACTCAATACCGGTGACGACTTCGCGGTGACCGACTCCTTTCGTGTAATTGTTGTCGAAAAGGGAGACGATTTGTTGGTTGTTCGTTACAACGAGAGAAACCGATCGTTCACGTTCGACGAGTTTCCGTTCTCGTTGACCCACAAGCTGGGAACCTTCTCGATGCCCGATTCGCCGACCACACAAGCGGCGAAAGCGGTCTACCAGGCGATCGCGCCCAAGGCAACGCCAGCCCATCGTGAGGAATCGATCGATTGGCTTCGCGGGATAGATGGCGAAGTCGAGGGCGCGGATGTTGATCGTCTCATCGATACCATCGAGGCACTTTTCGGCGAGGATGCGTAGCCAGCTTTCTGGTCGCGCGCTAACAGGGTGTTGATGTCTTCACTGCAATCATCCCTCGAAACGCTCCGACGCTTCATCGCTTATAACTCGGTGAGCGATCGAAGCAACCGCGATCTCGCGGATGTGGTCAGCGATCACCTCGAGACGCTCGGGTTTCGAATCGAGCAGAGCATCTACCACGACCAACATGGCACGGCGAAAGTCAATCTCGTGGCTCGCCGTGATGGCGTCGCTGCGGGTGCATCGACGACCGGCGGACTGGCGTACTTCTGTCATACCGATGTCGTGCCGGCATCGGGGTGGACCGGTCCGGGCGGAAATCCATTCACCGCGGTCCTCGAGAGCGGTCGACTCTATGGACGCGGTGCCTGTGACATGAAAGGATCTCTGGCCTCGATGTTGTCGGCGGTCGCGGGGGTCAGCGCCAATGACCAATCCGCACCGATATGGATTGTCTGCACCGCGGACGAAGAGGTTGGATTCGACGGCGCCAAACACCTCGTCGCCGATTCAAAGGGATACAAGGAAATCGTCGAATCTCAACCACTGGCCATCATCGGCGAACCGACCCAGATGTCGGTCGTCCACGCGCACAAGGGTATCACCGGATTCCGAGTCATCAGCCGCGGGCGGGCGGCGCACAGCAGCACGCGAGACGGAATCAACGCCAATGAAGCAATGGTTCCGATGCTGCAAACGCTGCTGGAACTTGCTCGGCGAACGATTGACGAGAGCAAGTATCACGACGACCGATTTGATCCGCCGACGTTGTCATGGAATTTCGGCGTTAGCGATGGTGCCTCCGCCGTTAACATCACGCCCGAACGATCCGTCGCGTGGGTCTCGCTGCGGCCAATGCCATCGATCAGCGGTGAGGACCTGGTGCAGTTTGCTGCCGATCGGGCCAAATCGCTCGGTTTGGAATTCGAAATCTTGGCCGGGGGCGGACCGTTTTGGATCGACCCCAACAATCCCTCGGTCGCAGAGCTTTGCCGGATGGCTGGCGGCGAACCGAAAACCGTCTGCTACGGGACCGACGGCGGCGAATTCACGCAGTTGAACCATCGAGTTGTTTTTGGCCCCGGCGACATTGCACAAGCGCACACGACCGACGAGTTCATTGAACTTGATCAATTGCAACGCGGAATCGATCTCTACCAGCATGCCATCGCCCGATGGTGCGGCAAGCGGACTTGATGCGGCACCATGTCTGGCGCGATCATTCGCCCGAAGTCTGCATGCCTAGTTGACGCATCTTACGGTAGAGATTGGATCGGTGAAGCCCCAACCGCGCCGCGGCGTCAGTCATGTTTCCGCCGCACGCTTCGATCGCCCGCTGGATGTGCTCGACCTGGAACTGCTTGGTTCCCTCGCTCAACGTTCCGTCGATTACTGATCTCGCGGTGCCGCCACCCGGACCCGCAAGCGTCAAATCGTCGGCGCGGATTTCGTCTTCGGTGCAGAGATAACAGACCCGCTCGATTGTGTTTCTCAATTCACGAATGTTGCCTGGCCAGGCATGCGACTTGAGTGCCGTGCGGGCGCCTCGGTCGAGCGTTGGTACCTGGCGGCCGATCTGGTAACAGAATTGTTTCAGGAAGTGGTCGGCAAGCAACAACACGTCTTCACCGCGATCACGTAGCTGCGGCAGGGTCAAACGCACGACGTTCAGCCGGAAAAAGAGATCTTCCCGAAAACGTCGGGCTTCGATCAACTCCTCGAGCGGCTGGTTGGTTGCCGCGATCACGCGGACATCCACAGGAATGGTTTGTGAGCCGCCCACGCGGACGACCACTTTTTCTTCGAGGACTCGCAGCAGCTTCGCCTGTCCACCCGGGCTCATGTCGCCGACTTCGTCGAGGAACAGCGTTCCGCCATTTGCCAACTCGAATTTTCCGACGCGTGTCTGGTTGGCGTCGGTGAACGCCCCTTTCTCGTGCCCAAACAATTCGCTCTCAAGCAGGGTCTCGACCAGCGCGGCGCAGTTGACGGCGATGAACGGTCCGCTGCGGCGTTCACTTTCAAAGTGAATGTGTCGGGCCAGGACTTCCTTGCCCGTTCCGTTGTTGCCAAGTACGAGAACGGTCAGATCCGTTTTTGCGACTTTCGCGGCACTTTGCCGGACGTTTTCAATGGCGGAGTGGTTTCCAATCAATTGGGTTGTCGATGCTGCGTCGTCGACAAGCCGGTCGCGTGTCTCGGTCAGTTTCCGCCGTGTCCGCTGGGCCTCGATCGCGACCGCGGCGTGGGTCGACAGGTCAGAGAGGATCGCGGCGTCGTAGGCGTCAAAGGCATCTTCGCGGTGATTGATTGCCTCGAAGACCCCGATCAATTCGTCGCGCTGACCTGCCATCGGCACGGCAACGAGTGAGCGAGTCTGGAATTCGAGCGACGCATCGACGCTGCGGTTGACGCGAGATTCATCGTCGCTGCCGCCGTTCCAGATTTTTGCTTCACCGCTGCTGAGCACTTCGCCGACGACACCGGCATTGTCGTCTACTTCGAGCGGCTTGCCTTCGACACCGAGTGCGGGTCGTCCGATCAGCTTCTTGCGTCGCCGATCCCAAAGGAAGATGCTGGCCCGTTCACAGTGCAGTAATTCCGTGGCTGTATCGGCAATGCGTTTCAGCAACGCCTCATTGTCGTCAAGACGTTGCCATTCCGCAGCCGCTTTCAAAACGGTTGTCAATTGTTCGATCCGGCGGACGTGTCGATCGCGAGTTTCAATCCGGTGCAAGGCGGCCGCCAGTACATTTGCGGCATTTCGAAATCGATCGGCGCGACGATCCGATTTCTGCACCGCGTCGTGTTCGGCCGTCGTCATTCGGATGATCAGCGCCGATGCGGTTGGCTGCGCGATCGTCAACTCGTTTGCGTCGGGCGACACGCTGAGCGGCGTCACGCACCAACGATCCGACATTCGCGTCGTACCTGCGTCGAGCGCCTCACCAATCAAGACGTCCGGGACGGGGACTTCGTCTCCAACCCAAATTTCTCGGTCCCATTGGCCGGATCGCTGACGGACCAAACCGCCGAGTTCGCCGCCGAGCATGCGCAGCAATTCGGGGAGCACGGTCTTCAGGAATCCGGAGCGCGAAAAATCCCCTTGAAGGGTCTTCGCCATTTCGATGGCGAGTCGAATCTCGTTCACGTCGGAATCGGTTTTTGCAGCAACGTTGCTCAATGGTGTCCTCTTACTCGCAATAATAGCTTCGGAGCGCTGTTTTGACGCGCTAATCAAGGTGGAGTTCGTCAAGGTTCGTTTATTTCTGGTCGGTTTGTAGGTAAATGGACGAATACGATACGTTCACGGTATGTTGTGCAATCGGCCGGGCCGCTTCGGCGAAGCCAGCGGGAACCCTTCACTGCAAGCAACCAGGAATCCTACGAAATGCAATTCAACGGGAAAAAAGGTCTGATCCTCGGTGTCGCCAATGATCACTCGATCGCGTGGGCGATCGCGAAACAAATCATGGAAGGTGGGGGCCAGTGTGGGTTCACTCATTTACCCGACCGCGAGGATGACGAGCGTCAACGCAACCGCCGACGGGTTTCCCAGTTGACGGACAAATACGAGAACGCAAAGTTCCTTGTACCTATGGATGCGCAGAATGACGACGACATCCGCAGTGTTTTTGAGCACACCGCGGAAACCTTCGGAAAAATCGACTTTTTGCTCCATTCCATCGCCTTTGCCGACCGCGATGACCTGGCACGTGACACGGTGTTCACCAGTCGCGAAGGATTCAAATTGGCGATGGACGTCAGCGTTTACACGTTGATCGCCTGCACCGCTGCGGCCAAAGAAATCATGAACCCTGGTGGTGCGATCGCCACGATGACCTACTTCGGTGGCGAGAAATGTGTGCCAGGTTACAACGTGATGGGAATCTGCAAGGCGGCCCTCGAAGCAGCCATGAGGTATCTCGCCTACGACATGGGTCCGCAGGGTGTCCGGGTCAACGCGCTTTCGGCCGGCCCGATCCGTACGCTCGCCGGTCGCGCCGCCGGCGTCGAAGAGATGTTGGCATTGTATGAACACATGGCGCCGCTTGGCCGCAATGTCAGCCATGAAGAGGTCGGTCGAACCGGCGCGTTCCTGCTCAATGAGGCAAGCGACGGGATCACCGGCGAAATCCTTCACGTCGACGGCGGTTACCACGCGATGGGCAGCCCCGGTCGGCTGCTCGAACGCCTCAAGGACTAGAGAGCACCGCGGGCTCCCCGCGAGATTTCAATTGACGCAGTGAGTGAGCGGTCCGGCGATTCCACCGCGCAACGTTTTCTATCGGATCCTTCGGGATATCCAACACAATTTTCACTTTTTCAAGGTCGATTCGATGGTTCGAACCGCAAGCACCATGCTGCCGCTGGGCACCCGGGCTCCTGATTTCTCCCTTCCCGACACGGATGGCAAATCGGTTTCACTGAGTGATTTTTCACCCAGCAAGGGACTGCTCGTCATCTTCATGTGCAATCACTGCCCCTACGTCAAACATGTCGCCGAGCAACTCAAGACATTAACCGACCAATACATGCCGCGCGGGCTGGCCGTGGTCGCGATCAGCAGCAACGACGCCGAGAAGTATCCCGATGATTCACCCCAGGCGATGGCGGCGGAGAAGGCAGCTCGTGGTTACCAGTTTCCGTATCTGTACGACGCCGATCAAAGCGTCGCCCAGGATTACGCCGCTGCGTGCACACCGGATTTCTATCTCTTCGACGCGGACCAGAAACTTGTCTACCGGGGACAACTCGATTCGAGCCGTCCCAAGACCGACATCCCGGTCACCGGCGAGGATCTCCGCGCGGCGATCGACGCGGTGCTCGCGGGCGAGCCGCTGCCCGAGACGCAGACACCCTCGATTGGCTGCAACATCAAGTGGAAGGAAGGCAACGAGCCGAAGTACTTCAATCCGCAAGGGACCGCGTGAGCGCCCCCTACCTGCAAGACCTGACATTGCGGTTGGCGGTCGGCGCCTCGTCGCTTGACGCATCGGTGCGCGACCAACATGCCCAGTGGCTGCGCAAGCAACAGCGATCTGACGGTGGGTTCGCCGGACGCGAGGGTGAAAGCGATCCTTACTACACCGCGTTTGCCCTTCGCGCCATGTGGATCCTCGACGCGCTCGATGAGGCCACCGGGAGCCGCGCTGCGGACTTTCTACGTGGCCGGCTGACGCGAAAAGAATCGATCATCGACCTGATCTCTTTGATCTTCGCCGCGGCGATCTGTGAGATGGCCGTCGGCGAGGTCGTTATCTCAGATGACGACGACGGCTGGAGAGCCAACGTTGCGAAGTTGCTCGCGACGCTACGCACCGACGATGGTGGTTTCGCCAAGACACCCGAAGGCCGCGCCGGCAGCACCTACCAAACGTTTCTTTCGGTCCTCTGTCACCAATTGATTGAGGAATCGGTTCCCAACGTCGAAGGAATCACATCGTTTCTCGCCGCGCAACAACACGATGACGGGGGCTACCTCGAGATTCGCGCCGCCAAGCGCCCCGGTGTTAATCCGACCGCCGCGGCGGTCGGTACGCTCAAAGCGATTGACCGTCTTGACGTTGCCGGGCACGAATCGACCGCCTCGTTTCTGGCCGAAATGCAATCGGACGAGGGTGGCTTTACGGCCAATACGCGTATTCCATTTGCGGATTTGCTCAGCTCGTTTACCGGGCTGTTGACGCTGGTCGATTTGGACGCCGCATCACGGGTCAACGTCGATGCGGTTGAACGATATGCTTTATCCATGCAGTCGTCGGGCGGCGGGGGCTTTGTCGGTTTTGCGCTCGACCAGACCGCCGATGTCGAATACACCTTCTATGGCCTTGCCACGCTCGCTGTTTGCCGATTGTGCCAATGAACGAAGCCAGTTCCGAGACGACGCTTGTTGTGCACGGAGTGCGCAAGTCCTTTCCCACCGCAGGCGACCCGCTCGACGTGCTGCGGGATGTCACACTCGATCTCACCGGCGGCGACTCGGTTGCGGTGGTCGGACCCAGCGGCAGTGGGAAGAGCACGCTGCTGCAGATTTTGGGAACGCTCGATCATCCCGATTCGGGAACGGTCGCAATCGATGGAATCAATCCGTTCGAGCTTGGCGAAAATGAATTGGCGAAGTTTCGCAACAAGAAAATCGGATTCGTCTTTCAGGATCATCATCTGTTGCCGCAATTGACGGTGATCGAAAA
>JAHELS010000212.1 GCA_024644085.1 Rhodopirellula sp. | reverse complement strand
TGTCTCGCTGTGCCGCATCGGCCTTAGACCATGGCCATTGAATGCCGCCGCACTCATCGATTTGTTCGTAGTTCTCGATTCCGCTGATATCACAGGGTTGCCCTTCACTCGCGCGTTGCATGATGCGGAAGACCGCTTCGGGATGCGTCCACTCGGAAAACATCTTCTCGACGCCCCAATGTTGGGCGATAGCACGAAAGATGTGAAAATCGGCAAGCGCCTGGCCTGGCGCATGCCGCACCTTCTTCAACAATCCGTAGCGACGTTCGCTGTTGATGAAGGTGCCTTCTTTCTCGCCCCAGCCAGCCGCCGGCAAGAACAGATCGGCGTGGCGCGCCGTTTCCGTTGAGTGGTACATGTCCTGAACGACGAGAAAATCGAGCCGGTCAAACAACTGCCGCACGTCGTCCTGGTCGATCCAGCTGTGAGCGGGGTTCGTCGCGATGATCCACAAACCTCGGATTTCGCCCCCTCGAATGCCCTCGATAATGCTGTCGTAACTCCACCCGGTGTCGTGAGGAATTTGTTCGGCATCGATGCACAGCGCCTCGGCGACTTTCTTGCGGTCCGATTCACTCTCGAAATTGTGATGACCGAACAGGTTCGTCGTATTGCTCCAAAGTCGCGACCCCATCGCATTGCATTGACCGGTAATGCTGTTCGCACCTGTACCAGGCTTGCCGATGTTGCCGGTGATCAAGGCAATGTTAATGATCGCTTGAGCCGTTCGCGTTCCTTCGTGACTTTGATTGACTCCCATCGTCCACCAGAGCGAGACGGCACGCCGCGTCCCGATCGTCTCAGCGGCGTGCCGGATCGCATCGGCTGATATTCCAGAGGCTTCCGCCACGTCGTCCGCTTTGAACCGCGACACGTGTTCGCGCAATCGCTCGAATCCGACAGTGTGGTTGTGGACGAATTCTTCATCGACATAGTCGCAGGCGATCAAATGCTGGGTGATCGCGTACAACACTGCGAGATCAGATTTCGGCGCGAGTTGCAAGTGCTGTGTCGCAGCCATTGCCGTTTCTGTTCGCCGCGGATCGAGGACGATGATTTCGGGCGAATGCGGATTTCTCAGCACACGTTCCCACATGATCGGGTGACCGATACATGGGTTCGAACCGACAAAGACGAGACAATCGCTTTGCTCGAAGTCCTGGTACGTGTACGGCGGTGCGTCGAATCCAAACGATTCCTTGTATGCCGAAACCGCCGTCGCCATGCACTGCCGTGTGTTGCCGTCCCCGTGCTTGATGCCCATTCCGAACTTCGCCAACGCTCCAAGGAAGGCCATCTCTTCACAGGGAATCTGGCCCGTGCTGAGAAAGGCGACCGACTGGGCACCATGCTCCGCCTGGACTTTCTTGAATCGGGACGTGAACAACTTGAGTGCTTCGTCCCAGGAAACCGCTCTTCGCTGGCCGTCGGGTCCGCGCACGAGCGGCTCTGTAGCACGGTCCTCGGCCTCCAGAACCCGCAGCGCTTCCCAGCCCTTGGGACACGCCATGCCGAGATTCACGGGATAGTTGGTTTCGGGAGTCAATCCGATTGCTTCCCCGTTGCGAACGTGCAAGCGAAGCCCGCATCCGGTGGCGCAATAACCACAAATCGCCGTGGTGGTTGCGTCTGCCTGCATCGACTGGTGAGTCATCCCCAGCCCGTGCTCGCCGGGATGCAGCAACAACTCACGCGTCATTTTGCCGTCGCGCTGCTGAAGAATCTGCGGCAACTCGAAGCGGCGCTTCGATTCACGCGACCGCGTCAACGACTGACTCATTGAATCGCCTCCCTCATCACAGCGTCCCCGGCATCCGGTCATGAACGACACTTTTAAAGTACAGCAGCCGCTCGCAACCTTCGCCAATGACTATCAAGGTCGCCGCCAACATGGCGGTAACCATCGCCACCGCGGACAACCCCATCAGCGCCGCGAACATCGCATCGAACAACAGAACGACGCCGGCGACGCCCACTCCGAGGCGAAGTCGTTGAAGGAATGAAAGGTGCTCATTTACCAAGAGACGCGATCGGCCGTCGTACACATCGTCCGCCTCGTCGGCGGGACCTAGATGAATTCGCCACTCCCAAGCCAACTTGATTGCAAGCAGCGCCGCCCCCGAGAGAAACATCATTGCGATAACGAGCATCGATGCCTCAGCGTAAAGCAACGAAATCACACAACAACCGACTCCGCCCACGACCGCCGTGCCAAAAAAACGTGGCAACGTTCTTGCGTGCCGCCAAAGTTGCCGTCGCGTGGCGACGTAGATCATCCCGCTGCAGAACAACCCTGCAATGCCCAGCAGAACCGCTATGCCAAGCAGGGCGATTGCCGCCCAAGAGGCAACGCGAGACGAAATGAACTCCGGCACGTGATCAACGAAATCGGGCAGATAGAGCAAGCCGACTGCCCCCGCAAGCGCGCCGACATACTTTCCCAGGACGACCGCTTCGCGGCTGAGCCAGCTGGTCCGCAAGCCGAGAAATACCCGCCACGCGCGCAGTGGTTGTCCCAGGTGAAGCGGCGCGATGCTGAGTCCAACCACACCGACAACAAAGGCGAACAGCGCGTTGATCCGCGTTACCTCAACGGGCAACTCGGTGTTGAAAGCCCACATCCCGGTCGCCGCCAATCGTTCGGCCAACAGCATCCCAACCGAAATCTGTGTCGCCACCAACATCACCGCCAACGGCCAATGGCTTTCGGCGACCCTGTCGACGCCGGCGTCCTGGGGCACCGCTTCGCGAATCGATGTTTCGTGGTTCGACGAGTAACAGGTCGACGGCCGAGTGATTGTCGACAACGGCGCCCCGGGCGCGAGCCGGTCATTTCCCTTCGGCACACTCGCGTCCGTCTCGACCACTTGGATCGAGATTGCCTCATTGGGACACGATTGGACGCAAGCCGGTGCCTCGCCGACACTCAATCGTTGATGGCACATGTCACATTTTCGAACAATCCCCAGTCGGTCGCTGTACTGGGGCACTTCATACGGGCACATCATCGTGCAGTACTTACACCCGATGCATTGATCGTCCAGGTGGCGAACAATCCCGGTACTGGGGTCCTTGTCGTACGCCTTGACCGGGCAACCACTGAGGCAACCCGGTTCTTCACAATGGTGACAGGCGGTTGTGACATGTTGGATGCGAGGTTCCGTTTTCTCGCCGACGGTGATGGTCCCGACGCGACGCCAGCTTTCGTCGTCCTCGAGACCGTTCATCGTGTGACAGGCAACCACGCACGCTTTGCATCCGCTGCACGCGTCAAGATCCACACGGAAGGCAAATTGCTGGCCGGGACCGGGCGGGGTGGCCGGCATCAGATCGCGATAAAACCGGGCCTGGTCCGGTTCACCGCTGCTGGCCGCTTCGTGCCGTGCGCTGAACCTCTCGACCGCCGTCATGGATTGCTGGTCGGCGAGCAACATCTCCACCAAATCGAAACGCTCGGCGCTCGACGGATCGAGATTCGATAAAGGAGCTGAAATGGTGCTTGACATCAAACTCAAAACAAAAGGGTTGTCACGCTGGCCAACGAATCGCCGTTGAAAAACGGAATCGCCAACCCGCTCGCGGACTCCGGTACCTCGGCATCGTGATTTCGACCCGCAAACAAAGTGTCGACGTCCTCGCAGATCACCGCCGCATGCTCATTGCCGGCCAATCCCGGCAGACCCTTATCACGGGGCAGCGAGGTGCCGGGCAACAGTTCGATTCCCTCCCCGAGATCGCGGTACGTGCCGCCGATCAGCGAAAAGTGGTCGTCGTGCGCTTGCCACACTTCGAAGCCGCGTGCCAGCGGCGAAATCGTTGAACTGATCAGCACCGCTGCGGCATGAAACGCCGTGGATGCGATTGGGATTCCGACCGCGGTGACGAGCAAATCGGCGGATGCACCGGCGGCGCGCAAGAAACCGGGATGGTTGGACAGATCGTCGTGGATGACACCGGTTCGATGTTGCCATACCTGACCGGGCAACCCCGTCCCCTTCTCGAAGCGCACGAATGAGCTGACGTTTCGAAACCGCTCCATCCTGCCGTAAAATCCGCTCTTGAGAGCCAGGTCTTCATAGATCCCCACCGGCTCCCAGACCTCCAAAACGCCAACCACGTCATCCCGATTTTCGGGAATTCGCTTCGCCGAAATCACCGCGAGCGAAATGACGTGAGCGGATCTGTAGACGGGAATCGCCAGCGCCGCAGACGAATCCGAATGGATCACCCGTGGGTCAGTCGAAACTTCGGCCGTCCCGCTGAGGATGGCCGCTTGTGCGAGTTCCTCGATCGGTGCGCCGATCGCGTCAACCAAATGACCTTGATCGTCCACGCGGTAAACGGTGACGTCACTCAAAAATGAACGTGATGGCAGGGTAGAGACGATCAAGGGTTCTCGGGAGTTGGTGGGGGCAAAAGTAAAACGTTTCACTCGGGTCATGTTCGCACTTAAACCAACTCGGTGACTTCCGCATCCAAGTCAACTTGGATCTGGCTGTCATCTCGTTTAGTGGCATCGTGCTTGGCCACATCTTCCTGCAACTTTTTATGATCCTGTTCTTCCAGAAAACGGATCATGTCTTCCCGAAGGGCGTAGTACGCGACGTGCTCGAGCACTTCCGCTCGAACGCGCGGCCTACGGAATGGCATTTTGAATATCTTCCCAACCCGGGCTCTAGGGCCGTTGGTCATCATCACGACGCGATCACTCATGAACAATGCCTCATCCACGTCATGTGTGATCATCAAAGTCGTCACTTTGTCGCGAACCAGGATCTTCAAAAGGATCTCCTGCAATTCCATCCGCGTCAGCGAATCGAGCATGCCGAACGGTTCGTCTAACAGCAGCATGTTCGGCTTCAGCGCGAAGGCGCGGGCGATCCCGACACGCTGCTGCATTCCCTGGCTCAGGTCGGAGGCCCGCACATTCAAACTGTTACCGAGTCCGACGAGCGTCAGGTAATAGGCGGCAAGATCGCGACGGTCATTCTTGCTCGCGTGTCGATAGACCTGGTTCACGCCGAGCATGACGTTCTCCATTGCTGTCATCCACGGCATCAAGCAGGGCGACTGAAATACGACGCCTCGATCGGGACCGGGACCCTCGATCTCGTGATTGGCAACAACCACCCCGCCGTTTGTGATCTCGTTCAATCCGGCAACCATGGTCAAAACCGTACTCTTACCACAGCCCGAATGGCCCAGCAGGCAAACGTACTCGCCCTTGGCCATGTTCAGATTGAACTCTTCAACGATCACGGCGGGACCGTTGGGCGTGTCGTAAGTTTTTCCGAGATTGAACATCTCGACGTAGCCGGCCATTACTAAAATCCTCCAGGCTTGGTCATGACGACTTTCCGTGGCAGATGCAGATCGGCCGGTTTGATGTCGGGTAATTCGACTTTGGGTGTTGTCGCGGCGGACGCCTCGTCATCACGCGACTTCTGCCGAACAGCAACGAGATAGTTGGTCACGGCGTTGCGCAAACCTTTGAAGGTCGCATCATGGTTCAATTCGGTGCGGCTTCGCGGCCGATCAAGCTGGACTGAGAACGCCGGCCCAAGCGAAGCGCGGGGGCCGGGATTGAGCGGAACAATGCGATCAGCGACCAGGATCGCTTCGTCGACATCGTTGGTAATCATCAAGCACGTTTGCCGCTCCTCTTCCCAGATCTTGAGAATTTCCTCCTGCAAGACGGTGCGCGTCAGTGCGTCGAGCGCTGAGAGCGGTTCGTCGAGCAACAAAACTTTTGGCTTCATGGCCAGCGACCTTGCCAGCGACGTGCGCTGTCGCATTCCACCGGACAGCTCATGCGGCCGACGATGGGCGGCATGGCCCAATCCCACCATCTCAATGAACTTCTCGACGTGGTCCTTCCGTTCTGCTTTGCGCCAGTGTCGGAAAACGGTGTCGACCGAGAGCGCGATGTTGCCGCGAACCGTCAACCATGGCAGCAAAGAGTAATTTTGAAACACCAATCCGCGGAGACTGCTCGGCCCGGTGATCGCTTCACCCTCCATGGTGATTTCACCGCTGTCGGGTTGGATCAAACCAGCCAACAACTGCATGAAAGTTGTCTTGCCGCTACCGGAAAACCCGACCACGGCGAGGAATTCACCCTCGCGGATATTCAAGTTGATATTTGTCAGCACTTCGTTGCGCGTTGCACCGCTGCCGAAGCCCTTGCACACGTTCCGCATTGTGATGATCGGATCGGGCGTTGTCTCGGCAACTCGCGCCGCGATTGCGGGAGCCGCGATTGGTGGATTGGGGAGTATTGCAAGATTCATCGGTTTATCGTTCCCAGCGCCGCAGCGGCGGAACGCGCTCCTTTTCTATGCGGGTGCCGGGTTACCGAAACTGACCAGGTTGCGGAGGAAGATCATCACCCGATCCAGACACAGACCGATCAAACCGATGATGATCACGCTAAAGGCGATGCGGGCGTACGTGACGCTGCTGCCGTTTTGAAACTCGTCCCAAACAAATTTTCCGAGTCCGGGGTTTTGCGCGAGCATGTCGGCCGCGATCAAAACCATCCAACCGACGCCCAGGCTGATGCGCATTCCGGCAAACATCAGCGGCAAGCTGGCTGGCAAGACGATCTTGACCAGTTGCTGCCACCAAGAAAGCTTCAAGACTTTTGCAACGTTGATGTAATCCTTGTCAACACTGGCGACTCCCAGCGTGGTGTTGATCAGTGTCGGCCAAAGTGAACAGAGACAAACAGTCGTCGCAGAAATCAAAAACGCCTTCACCTGGCCTTCAGGGATTCGGAAAATGTCGTCGAGGATCAACGTCTCATTGGGCACTCCCGCATAAGCCCAGACAACCACTAAAAATGCCAGCGGTAGCCAGGCGAGCGGACTGACCGGCTTGAATACCTGGATGACTGGATTCAGCGCCGCATTGCACCATGGATTCATGCCGCATAACACGCCGATGGGAATCGCCACCAGCGTGGCAACGGCGAAGCCGAAAAAGACAGTTTTCAAACTGGTGAAGATCTGGTCGACAAATGTCGGCGCGCTCGATGGAACGTAGTTGGCTGCGCTAATTGCGCGGTTCTTGTAGGTCACGGCATTGGCGAGCAAAGCCTCTTTCTGGCTTTCGCTAGCGGTCGCGGCGCGCTTCTCGATCGCCTGTGCTTGCGCCATCAATGTGACGGCCTCGCGCAGCTTGGCTTGCTTCTTCGCCTGGTCCTGAGCTTTCTGCACTTGGTGCATCGCGAACAATTCTTTGCCGGCCGCCCAGGTTGTCCCGGGACTCGGCAAACTCATGCTGTCGCTGACCACGACGCGCGCCGCGAGCGACCAGATTCCGAGGAAGCAGGCAATTGCCAGGATCGGAATCAATACGAACTTGGCGATCCCCTTGAATTGCTCCTTCGGATCTTCCCCCGCCATCAGGCGTACGAACGGATCGAGAATCGGTAGTCCTGCGACGTTGCAGAATCGAAGTGCGTTGCCACGCCAATTTGCCATCGAAAGTTCTCTCGGAGTTTTTATTCGTGTAATTCGTTGTAGAAACGTGATGGATATCTTGTCGAAGTGAATTGAATCCGCGGCCAGGCCGGACGCTGGCACCGGCCAAACGTCCGGCCTTGGATGGCCGCTTCACGAACCCCGGCGACTGGGCGGTCAGTCACACGGCGCTCGATCCCTCCATTGCGATTGCGCAAAATTACTCTTGCGCCAGCGATGCGTCTTCCTTGTTTCCAATTTCAAAACTGTTGATGTAGCCGATCGGATCCTTTGCGTCGTACGACTTGCCATCGATGAAGTCCGAGGTGACTTCGCGGTACCCGTCGTAATCGGGCGCGGGGATCTCGTTTGGATCGAGCTTGCCCTCGGAGATCAGCATTTCGGCGGCCTTGCGATAGATCGCAGGCTTATAAATCTCACTTGCCGTTTCCGCGTACCAGGATGCCGGCTTGGACTCGGTGATCTGTCCCCAACGTCGCATCTGAGTCAAGAACCAGATTCCGTCGCTGTAATGCGGGAAGCTGGCGTAATACTTGAAGAAAACATTGAAGTCGGGCATCGGCCGGACATCGGTTTTCTGGAACACAAACGTGCCCGTCATGCTGTTGTCGATCACGTCCTCGTCGGCACCGACGTAATCCTTGTTGCTGAGGATCTTTGCGGCTTCCTGTCGATTCACAAGTTTGCCGTCGGCATCGGTTTCGTCGAGCCATTTTCCAGCTCGGATCAATGCCTTGATCACCGCGACGTGCGTATTGGGATGCTTCTCGTCCCACTGAGCGGTGACGCCAAAGACCTTTTCGGGATTGTTCTTCCAGATGTCATAGTTCGTTGTGACCGGAACGCCGATCTCTTTGACCACTGCCTGTTGGTTCCAAGGTTCGCCAACGCAGTAACCAAGGATTGTGCCTGCTTCGAGCGTCGCGGGCATTTGCGGCGGCGGAGTTACGGACAACAGAACATCGGCATCGATGACACCCGTGATGTCCTGGTCGCTGTACATCCCGGGGTGAATGCCGGCTGCTGCGAGCCAATACCGGATTTCGTAATTGTGCGTGCTGACGGGAAAGACCATCCCCATGTTGAAGTCTTTACCCTCAGCCTTGTACTGATCGACGATCGGCTTGAGCGAATCAGCGCTGATCGGATGCTTGGGTGTGGGGGACTTGAGTGCAGGATCGTTTTCCTGCATTTGCGCCCAGATATCGTTGCTGACCGTGATGCCGTTGCCGTTGTAATCGAGGCTGTAAGCGGTGATCACGTGGGCCTTGGTACCGAACCCGATCGTAGCGCCGATCGGCTGTCCGGCGAGCATGTGGGCTCCATCGAGCTGACCATCAATCACGCGGTCAAGAAGAACTTTCCAGTTGGATTGAGATTCGATTTCGACATTCAATCCCTCCTCCTCGAAGAAGCCTTTCTCCTTGGCAATCACAAGCGGAGCACAGTCGGTCAGCTTGATAAAACCGAATTTCAAATCGGTCTTTTCGATGTCGAGCAATCCCTCCGAAACGCCCTCCAGATCGAGGTCACTTTCGGAAATGTCGATCGAAGCCGCTGCGGCCTCCAATTCCGTCAATGTGATTTGCGAGTCGCTGCAACCTGTCGTAGCAAGGGTCAACAACAGCGCGATGAGGATCGGCGGAATGAACCGAGAAGCGCGGAAATATTGAATCACCAACACAACCTCATGGAGGACTGGAATCTGCAGGGGGTACTCATTACCTCTTGCCAGCCGCCACTGCTGAGGTCCGGTCGCGTCTTCACCGGTGCATGAAGCTGCGACAAACCGGTCCGATCGCAAGGGCCGTGCCAAACGCGTCCGCAACCACCGGTGGGTTGGTCGCTTGGCAATGCAGACACACCCAATTCGATAGCAGGGCGACTCTTTTCCCCCTTACCCGAATTGCTCGAATTGCTTTTGTTTCAGGCGGCAATCGATGGAGGAACATGGAGTGCTAAAGAAACGGGCAGGTGCGTGCTTATTGGGCGAACAAGCGGACGTACATGCTGTGATCGAATCGTTTCGTCCGCGTGTCTGTCCACCGATCGGTCGCAAAGTAACGGTTCTATCGCCTGTTTGCGTTACGCAACTCCGACGCGAGCCGACACCCGTTTCCGAATGGTTTTACGTTCGGCGCAGCTGTCATCGTTCCGAATGATCAGAAATGGTAACGCGATGGATAGCGTGCTTTCCGGCGGCGAACGACGCGCGATTTGGCATCTGTGCTTACATCATCACCCGGAATATCGAGAAGGAACTCACTTGCCATGACGATTCGGAAATGGATTTCCCCTGCGACGGCGGCGGTCGCGCTAGCCTCCGCGATCGCAACCACTCAAGCATCCGCTTACGAACCGGCACCCCTGCAGGACGTACCGGTAGAAGCTGCCGCGTCCGCGTCCATAGAAGCTCCCGAGGAGAATTTGGCAGCGCCGTTGGATCAAGCCATCGTCGAAACCCGGGATCACGCATCGGCATCGCTCCCTTGCACTTGCTGTGAAAGCAACTCCTGCAAGGAAGCCGCCACCGCCAAAATGAAGAGCGCCTATAAAGGTGTCTTCTACTTGAACGACTACAGCTACCTCAGCGACCCGTGCTATGACGGACCGTCTTTTCCCGGCGATGGACTCAAGGGATTGTGCTGTGGACGGCTCGACATTGGCGGTGAGATCCGCGTTCGATATCAAAACGAAGAGAACCATCGAGGGATCGGTCTGACCGGCCTCGACGACAGTTTCTGGCTGACGCGTTATCGCATGTTCGCCAACTACCGGCCGAACGAATACTTTCGGATGTACGGTGAATACTTGTACGCCGACTCGGGTGGAGAATTCTTTCTCAATCGGATCATCGAAGAGAATCGCGGCGAGATTCAGAATTTGTTCTTCGACACCAAGTTGACGCAAGATCTGACGCTTCGCCTGGGTCGCCAGGAGTTGCTTTTCGGTGCCCAGCGTGTGGTCTCGCCGTTGGATTGGGCCAATACACGTCGTACCTTCGACGGAGGACGGTTCAATTACAAAGGGGATGTTTGGAACGTGGACGGATTCTTTACGCATCCGGTCAATCGCACCTTTGCCAACGAGAGCAAGATCGATGACACCAATGAGAACGTCGATTTCTTCGGCATCTACGCGAGTCGGAGCGACTTGGCAATTGGCACCCTCGACGCCTATTACCTTGGGCTCGACGTCGACGACAGCATCACCAACCTCAACTTTGACTATCACACACTTGGTACACGTGTGGCGGGTCAATCCGATGGCGGACTGATGTACGAATTCGAGGGTGGTGTCCAGTTCGGGAAAAACAGCCCTGGCTACGGAGATCACGAAGCTGGCTTCTTCACCGGCGGTCTGGGTCGACAACTCAGCATTTGCACTCACTGTGGCGAGTGGAACCCAACCGTTTGGTTCTGGTATGACTGGGC
>JAHELS010000462.1 GCA_024644085.1 Rhodopirellula sp. | reverse complement strand
GGTATTGCCGGATTTTTAAAACCCTTTCGTGGCTTCGGCAACGAAAGGGTTTTTGCATGGGCTGGAACCAAAATCAACTGGCCGGCCTCTCGCTGGCAACTTCCGGCTTGATTCCGCAAGAGCATTTTCAGTTTTTTCGTAGGCCAGTGTCCTGGCGATGTTACTTTACCGCGAGTTGCCAGGACAGGGATCGCGGTAGGGACGGCTGTTGCCAGCCGCCCCCCGCACAGATCCGTACGTGAAGTATTCCCTCATACGGCTCCTGCTCTGAGTCGGGCGCGATGCCGGACGTTTGGACGGGGGTGGCGTAACTGGGCTCGCGGAAGATGCCGCTTGACTAAACGAGCCATCCGCACCCACGGCCACTTCGAGCGGCCGCGTTGACTACGCCGGTGGAGTTGGCGATGCCAGAGCTTGGCGATCGCCGTATTGACCTGTTCCAGACGATCGAAGTTGTCGGGCACGCCATGGTAACCCTGCCAACCCCGGATCACGCTGGTCAGCCAGCGACCCGTATGACCCAATGGAGCATGGCGGCGGCGGATAAGTTCCGCCTTGATCGCCGCTAAGGTGCGTCTCATCCGCGTGACCATCGTGATTCGCTTCAAGGCGAACCGCTTGGCACGTCGCGTTTTGCCGCACACATGCGTAAACCCCAGAAAGTCAAACGTCTCACACTTGCCTCGACCCTCTCGCTCACGCCGGACCGCACTGCCGCGGCCAAACTCGATCAGTCGAGTCTTCTTCGGGTGAAGGTTCAGACCGAATTTCCCCAGCCGCTCATCCAGAGCAGCAAGGCAGGCCCGTGCATCCGCTTCATGCTCAAAGCCAATCACAAAGTCGTCCGCATAACGGACCACAACGCACTGGCCTTTCGCATGACGCTTTCGCCACTGGTTGATCCACAGATCAAACACGTAGTGCAAGAACACGTTTGCCAGCAGCGGCGATAACACCGCTCCTTGGGGAGTGCCCTTGCCGTCATCACTCCAGTCGGTTCCTTCGATGATCCCGGCGTTTAACCACTTTTGGATCAGTCGAACGATCCGCTTGTCTCCGACACGATGCTCGATGAATTTCACCAACCAGTCACGGTCGATGTTATCAAAGAAGCCTTCGATGTCGGCGTCCAATATCCAGTTCACTCGCTTTTCGGTGATCGCAACGTATAACGCATCCAGAGCCTGGTGCGGTGAACGATGCGGCCGGAAACCGTAGCTGAAACCGAGAAAGTCTTCCTCGTAGATACACTGCAGTACCGTACGGACGGCGTGCTGGACGATCTTGTCTTCCAGAGAAGGGATCCCCAGCGGACGTTTTCGCCCATCGGTCTTTTCAATGTAAACTCGTTTGGATGGCTTCGCCCGGAAGGCTCCGCGGTGAATGCGACCGTGAAGATCGGTGATCCGATCCTCCAGGTCTTGCTCGTATTCATGCCACGTCACACCATCGACTCCGACGGCCGCTTTCTTCTTGAGCTGGTAAAAGCTCGAAGTCAGCAGTTCGACGTTGATGTGGTGCAACAAGGCGGTGAACCTGAGATCACGGCTGCCTGCAGCCGTTTCGCGCACACCGTGCAGCCCGCTTGACCTTCGACGGTTCCGACTCGGAGTTCGGTCGAGGTTAGGCTGTGCGGTGTTCCTCCTTGCTGATTCCCTTTCCTCGGCCAACTCCGCGGATACTTCAGCGGCATCGTTGTTCGTTGGATTCATCGGTACTACGGAATCATCTGACTTCCCACTGGCATTCATGTCCGCTGTGCCTCCAGAAGAGTTTTCGGACCGCTGCTGGCGACTTCCTCCAGCAGACCAGTGGGATCTCCCGGTTCTCGTGTCTGAAGTTTCCGTCCATGCGCCGGGTCTTCGACTCCGCCGAGCCCTCCGAGGACTTGCCGTTGTCGTCCTCGACGGTGTTGCCTTCCACTCGCTCTACGGTGTCGGCACTCGGGAAAAGCTTGTTTTCGGAGCTCAATGTCCGGGCCTAGACGTACCCCTGCCGTTGCTACACCCACTGTGTTACCACAATCAGCGTACGACTCAGGGCCAACGTATCTGGCTAGGATTTCGTTGTAAGACTCTTTCATTCTCAACTTCAGACCGGTTTATCCCGGCGCTTTCAGAGCGTCCAGCTTAGGTTGAGTCGTCAAGTGTTGCTTTCGTGAGGTTATAGAGCGTGAGGCTGTTCTGGGCCACGACCATCAGGCCGGTCTCGGCGGTGACGCGAGATAATCCGCGACCGTGGAAGTCGCGACCGCCTCGGTGCTTCTTGCTGTCGCCGTAGCGACGTTCGACCTGAATCGAGCGGCGACGCATGCTTGCTCGTCCCTCTTCGCTGTCCATTTTGCGGGCCTGTTCATCGAGCAGGCCTTGGTTCTCTAATCGCCGCAACGTTCGACGCTTCGAGCCAATCGCCAAGCACTGATCAGCCAAGTCGCAACCACCACAAAGTTCCGCCGATTGTTCGAAGCGAAGTTCGATCACAAATCGGTTCTCTCCGCGTGGATCTTTCGAGCGACTGACCTGCCGCATCGGCTGACCGATCGGGCAGCTCATCTGCTGCTCAATTTGATCCCAATCAAAGCTTTCCATCCTCAGTTGCGGCTTTCCACTGAGCGTAGGACGTCCTTTTGAACCAGCACGATCAGCGACCGGCGCGAAAAGATCGACCTCTTTGCCCACACAGTCTTCCAGCTCTAGAAGGGAGCAGTAGCCGCTGTCGGCATGTACCCGCCCCAGTCGATTTCCCATCACGGCCTCG
>JAHELS010000211.1 GCA_024644085.1 Rhodopirellula sp. | reverse complement strand
GCTGGAAACCGCTTCGCGGTAAAGAAGGGAATCCCTTCGGGATCGCGATCTTGGATCGTGCGTGCATCCGGTGGTGCGCTGCGCGACCACCGGCTAATGGCTGGAAACCGCTTCGCGGTAAAGAAGGGAATCCATTCGCGCTCGCCACGCTTATCCCGAAGGGATCACAGCAATTAGCCGGTGGTAAGCGCAGCGCCACCACCGGAATTGATACGCCCCCCCAAAGATCTTATCCCGAAGGGATTTCCAGCGATTAGCCGTGGGTCGCGTAGCGCACCCACGTTTGAATTTTTCAATGATGCATATGCATCCTGAAGGGATGCCAGCAGACAGGCTGCGATCCCTTCGGGATCGGGATTTCGAACGGTCTACGAACCGGTGATGGCGCTGCGCTTATCACCGGCTAATGGCTAACAACCGCTCTGCGGTAAAGACAGTCATGATGGGGCTGCATAGACGGCTAATGACCGCTCCGCAGTTAGGACAGTCCATGTGCCGGAAGCTTGTTTGGTCAACTTGTGTTGATCTTCTCCCGCGCTCGCAACTCTATCCCGAAGGGATTTCCAGCGATTCGCCGGCGGTCGCACAACGAGCTTCCGGCAAACCCTTTTCAATGACCGCGACTCAATTCCCTTTTTCGTCGGTCCATCATTTGTTCGAGTGTTTCGTCGCGGCCGCCGCCCAATCCTTGCATGATCGTCAACGCATCAAACGATTGCCACGCCGGCATTTGCGCCAGCAGTCCCGAGAGCAGGAATCCGCTGCGGATCGCCCAGGCGACGACACCGACGGTGAAACTTGAGGCCGCGGCTCCGGCTGCACCGACGACGATCAAATCGCCCTGGATTTGAGCCTCGACCATCTTGCGTTGATAATCCATTTTGTTCCACATCTCGCCCGATTGGCTCATCATGACGAAGTCGATCTGGCTGAGCACAGCGTCCAGCTGGCTTGCCGCTCTCGAATCCTCGCGCTGGCGCAACGGTGCGGCAAACTGAGTTTCCTCGACGACCGTTTTGCTTTCGGTTTCCGGGGCAACCAGACTCACGAAATCGGTGCCGATCTTCTTGATCTCTTCCTCTTCGATGATCTTTTTCACCAGCACATCGACGGTTCCTTGCCTGGTCGTTTTCGGACCACCGCCGCTGGTCGGCGCGTCGGACGGTGGCGGTGTGACTTCGGTGGTTTCTTCTTCCTCGTCGGTCGGCTCGTCTGCCGGATCTGGTTCAGTCTCGGGTTCCGGATCGGGAGTCGGATCGACCGGAGGGGGCGTGATGATGATGGGAACATCGATGTTGATGGTCACGGTACCGGCGAGGCTGGCAACGGTGCCGTCAAACGCTTCCCACTGGAACGTGTCCGTGCCCGAGAATCCGGGATTGGGAGTGTAGGTGAACGATCCATCCGGGGCGATCGTGACGGTCCCGTTGGCGGTCGCGGTGACCATCGCGGCAGTCAACGCGTCGCCGTCAATATCGTTGCTGGCACCAAGGAACAGACTGTTGTCGCCGACGTACGTTGCGTTCGCCGTGGCATTGATCGTGCGGTCAGCCAACGTCGGTTGATCGTTGCCCGGTGTGATCGTGGCGCCAATGGATGTCGCGTTGAGGCTGAATGATGACGTACCACTCGGCGACGATGTGTCGATCGTGCGTCGCGTCTCGCCCGCCGAGGTGTCCGAGAACAAGCCGGTGTACGTATCATCAAGCCCGCGAACGGACAGGGCCGTTGGCGTTCCGTTGTAATCACCCACGGGGACAAAGCGGACACGTGTCGCCGCCGACAATGCCAATCCGCTGCCGCTGTCGTTGACCGCGCCGATATCGAACCAGTTCGCGCCGGCGTCGCTGCTGTATTGCCATTTGCCCTCGGTTGTGGCATTGGCCGAATTGCCGACGACCACGGCCCCGTCGAAGGTGGACGATGCATCCGCGTCGCTGAACGAGCCTCCGACGAGGTTGTTGATTGTTTCGCCAGGCGGCGTGAAGTTGTCTTCCGCCGAGGGTACCAGCGATCCGTCTCCGATCGTCGGCGCATCGTTGATGCTGGTGGCGACGACCGTGGTAGCGCTGTTGGACGCCGGACCGCCGTCGTCCACCGTGATCGTAAAGATCGTGTTGACGGTCGAACCGACCGCGACCTGGTTCTCCGTTGGATCGAATACAAGTTGGCGAATCGCTGCTTGCGCGGCCGCGGGCGACGTGCTTGCGAGCGTATATTCGCCGGCGCCGGTTTTCACGAAACCGCTGGCGACCAGCGACGTGGTCGTGAACGTGCCGTTTGCATCCCCGCCGCTGAGTGTCACGACGGTAGAAAGATTGTCGTTCTCAGCATCGGTGATCGTTACCGAAGAAAAGGGACTTCGTGTCTGGTTGTCATCGACTGCCTGTCCGCCTGTCGTACCGCCGATCATGGGTGCCGCGTTCGGCGTGATCGTGGTTCCAAGCGTCGTGGTCGGATTACTGAATGGTGAGTTGGCAGTCGGCGTGGATGTGTCAACGAATTGTCGGTTCTCTGCGCCGGCTGTGGTCGAATAGCTGCCGGAGTAGCTGTCGTCGAGCCCGCGAACCACCAGCGAAGTCGGAGCGCCGTTGTAATTCAAGACCGGCACGAATCGGATTCTGGATCCAGCGGCGATCGCGAGTCCGTTACCGGCATCGTCGACCGCGCCGATGTTCGACCATGTGGTACCGTCACTGCTGTATTGCCAGATTCCCTCGGTCACCGGATTGGCTGTGTTTCCAACAACCGCGATTCCGCTCAAACTTGACGACGCGTCGACGTCGCTGAAGCTGCTGTTGAACATGCTGCTGATCGTGGCACCCGGCGGCGTCAGGTCATTCTGCGCGCTGGCCGGCAGAGCCCCCGGGCCAATCGAGGGCGCGTCGTTGACGCTGGTAACGGTCACGTCTGTCGAGTTGTTGACCGTCGGTGCGCCGCCGTCGCTGACCGAAATGGTGAACGTCGTCATCACGGTTGCGCCGGAGGCGACCTGGTTCTCGGTGGGATCGAAGACAAGTTGGCGAATCGCAGTTTGAGCTACCGCGCTGCTCGAAGATCCGAGGTTGTATTGGCCGGCGCCGGTCTTGGTGAACCCGCTGGCCGACAGCGATGCGGCAGTGAACAGCCCGTTGTCGTCACCATCGCTGAGGTTGACTGTTACGCTGACATTCTCGCCGTCGGCTTCACCGATCGTGACTCCAGCGAACGGCTGCACGATCGCGGTATCGTCGATCGTGTTGTCGGCGGTTCCGCCGATCGCCGGCGGATCATCCTCGCCGGTCACCGAGGTGCCGAGCGTTGTCGTTGGGTCGCTGAAGGCAGAATTCGCCGTTGGCGTCGACGTGTCGACGAGTTGTCGAACCTCGCTGCCGGCGGTGGTCGAGTAGCTGCCGGAGAAGCTGTCGTCGAGTCCACGCACGACCAGCGATGTCGGTGTCCCCGCGAAATCTTCTTCCGGCAAGAATCGGATCAGCGAGCCAGCGGCGATTGCCAATCCGTTGCCCGTGTCATCGACCGTACCGATGTCAAACCAATTCGTCCCGGAGTTGCTACTGTATTGCCACTTGCCTTCAGTGACCGGATTGGCCGCATTACCGACGATGATGATCCCATCGAGACTTGAGGAGGCGTCCGGGTCGGTGAAAGAAGCAGCGAAGAGGCTTGCCACCGTGGCACCCGGTGGATTCGAGCTTTCTTCGACGACCGAAGCCAGGTTGCCGGCGGTCAATGTCGGTGCGTCATTGACGCTGGTGACGGTGACGTCGGAGGTGTTGTCGGTTTGCGTCGGGCCGCCATCGTCCACCGCGATTGTGAAGGTGGTCATCACGGTCGAGCCCGAAGCGACCTGGTTCTCGGTCGGATCGAAAACGAGTTGGCGAATGGCGGCTTGCGCGGCGGCGGGGGTGGTCGTCGCCAATGAGTACTCGCCGGCTCCGGTCTTGCTGAATCCGCTGGCCGAAAGTGACGCGGCGGTGAACAGGCCGTTTGCATCTCCGCCACTGAGCGTGACAACGGTCGTGACATTGTCTCCTTCGACATCCGCGATCGTTACCGAAGCGAACGGCTGGACCGTCGCAGTATCGTCAATCGAGTTGTCCCCGGCGCCGCCAATTTGTGGCAGGTCGTTATCGGGGTCGACCGTGGTGCCGAGAGTCGTGGTCGAGTTGCTGAACGGTGAACTCGCGACGGGAGACGAAGTGTCCACGACTTCGCGAGTTTCGCTGCCGGTGGTGGTCGAGTAGCTGCCCGCAAAGCTGTCGTCCAATCCCCGCACGACCAGCGAAGTCGGTGTGCCGTTGTAGTTGAGCACAGGTACGAATCGAATCTTCGATCCCGCCGCGATTGCCAGAGCGTTGCCGGTGTCATCGACCGTGCCGATGTCGAACCAGTTGGTGCCACTGTTGCTGCTGTATTGCCATTTGCCTTCGGTGACCGAATTGGCCGTGTTACCCACCACGACGATCCCGTCGAGGCTCGATGAGTTGTCCACGTCGCTGAACGAGCTGCTGAAGATTGTCGCAACCGATTCACCCGAGGGAGTGAAGTTATCTTCGGTGATGGACGTTAGCGTCCCGGCGGTTAATGTCGGTGCGTCATTGACGCTGGTGACGGTGACGTCGGTGGTGTTGTCGGTTTGCGCGGGACCGCCATCGTCCACTGCGATGGTGAAGGTGGTGATCACCGTCGAACCCGAGGCAACCTGGTTCTCGGTCGGGTCAAAGACAAGTTGGCGAATCGCGGCCTGTGCGGCGGCGGGAGTGGTGACGGCGAGCGAATACTCGCCGACGCCGGTCTTGGTGAATCCGCTGGCGGTCAGCGATGCGGCCGTGAACAGGCCGTTGGCATCGCCGCCGGACAGGGTCACCACGGTCGTGACATTGTCGCCGTCGTATTCTTCGATCGTCACGGCGCTGAACGGCTGCACCGTGGCCGTGTCATCGATCGCGCCGTCACCCGCGCCGCCGATCACGGGCAAGTCGGGTTGCGGATCGACGGTGATCGTCAGCGATTCGGTCAAGACGAGCGGATCGGCGACGCTGTTGGTGGTGCCGTTATCGGTCACGGTCCACTCGAAAGTCGCGGGACCGCCGTTGGCGTGATCGACAGGCTTGAATTTCATTCCCTGGATCTGTGCCAGCGTGTAAACGCCGGTCGAAACAACCGTGGTTTCATCGGCCAGGTAGATGCTGCCCAGTGCGGCTGATGGAATGGTCGTCACGTTGTAGGTGAGCGTCTGACCCGATTCGTCCGCGCCACCACCTGGGCCGTAGGCGAGCGTGCCAAGACCGAGCGAGGTGAATCCGCTGTCTTCGTTCACAGTCAGGTTGTTGACCGTGCCGGCGCTGCGCACCGGGGCGTCGTTGATCTCGCTGATCGAGATATTCGCAGCCGCCGTGTTGCCGCCCAGTCCGCCGTCGTTGCCCGCCAGCGATGCCTGGATGTTGAATGTCCCGGTGCCGGCAAAGTCGCCCGATGGCGTGAACTTCAAACCGGATGCGCCTTCGGCAATGGTAATGAACGTCCCGTCGGTGATCTGCGTCGTGCCGTCGTTCTTGTAAAGCGTCCCGCCGGTAATTCCGGTGATCTTGTAGTGCGTGACTTCATCGCCGTCGGCCGCATTACGCGTGATCACCAGCCCGCTGCTGGTCTGCGTGTGCTCGTCGGTCGAAGCGGCCGTGATGCTCGGCGTGTCGGCAGCGTGCGCGACCGCGACTTGATGCTCGGGCAGAAACGTCAGGTACGTCGGTCCGTCGAGATTGACTCCAGCCATCCCGCCATTGGTGAAGTCGTCTTTGTAAGCCCAGGTGGCACCGACATCCTCGTAACGCATCACGCGGTCGTTGGCGTTGCTGATCCCCGCACCGGTGTAACTTGTTATGTAGAGCAGTCCATCCGGCCCAAACTCGAGACCGTAAATGTCGTTGGCCGCGAAGCTGTCGACGAGCGATCCCGCCGTGTTGAATACTTTGACCAGGTTGTTCCCGCGATCGGCCACGTAGACATTGCCATCGTTGCCGATCGCGATGTCTTCGGGATTGATCATTCCCGAAGCGATCGATGTCGCGGTTGTCCCATCGAATTCATACAACTCGCCCGTGTCGTAACCCACGACATACATCTTGCCGTTGGAGTGGAACTCCATCCCGGTCGGTCGGAACCCGACGGACAAAGATTGGATCTCGTTGCCCGATGCATCCAGTTGCGTGAGCTTCTTGGGAGTGTTTTCCCCGACCCAAAGGTTTCCGTTTGAATCGAAGGCGAGACCGGTCGGAGTGTTCAGACCCGTGGCAAACTCGAGAAGGTCGGTTCCGTCCGGCGCAAACTCACGGATCGAACCGGTACCCAATGCCGTCACGAACAGATTTCCGTTGGGACCGACGACTGCTTGCAGGGGCGAGTTGAATGACCCACCGCTGCCAAACTGGTTCGCTTGATCGCCACTGGCGGGATCAAACACGAAAACCTGGCCTGTACCCAGGTAACCCGGCACGTACAGCTTGTTTTGCACCCACGTGCCATCCTCGTCGGTTGCCGAAACGAGCACGTCGTACGTCCCACCGCGAGCGTAGGTGTGATCAAACGTGCCGGGGAAGGGCGTTGTGAATGTTTCAAAGTTGCCATCGCCCCAATCGACACGCCACTCGGTGACGGAATCATCACCGGGATCGGTCGCACCGAGCGTGATCGAATAAACGAGGTCTTCGTTTGCCGTTCCGCTGCCGCCGACCGTGATTGTTGGTGCTACGTTGTGGATCGTCACCACCGCGGTATCGATCGACTGGTTTCCGGCGTCATCGGTGACACGCAGCGCCACCGTTTTGGTAGAGAGTCCGTCGAGAGTCGCAGCCGAAAAGGTGGGTGCGATCCCCGTATCGTCGACGTCAAAAGTGACACCGTCGTAATCGAAATCCCACTCGTAGGAAACGATCGATCCATCGGCGTCAAACGAACCGGAGCCATCCAGTGCGATCGAAGATCCTTCATCGACATCATACGTGCCTCCCGCGTCACCAGTGGGAGGAGTGATCGCTGGGGCGTTGGTCGCGGTGGAGAGCAACGAAAAGGCTTCAATCGCCTCGGCTCCGGAATCGAGCTTGATATCAACTCCCTCGAATACGAGCGTTCCCGTTGCGGATGTGCTTGCCCCGGCCACAGTGACATTCAGGGCAACGACGTCATACGGATTCACGGCTCCTGATAACCCTGCAAACCCGGACGCAATTGTTTGATCGACCGAAACCAGGATGTCACCCGCGTTGACGGTCGCTCCGCCGATTGTGATCGTGTCGGACACCAGGTGGACCGATGTGAAATCGGCAGTCCCAATACCGATATCGGTTCCATCGACCAGCAAGGTCGGTGTTCCGGACGTCGTTCCATCGCCGGCCGTGGTGACGTCGAAGTGGTGGATGACGTTGTCGACCCCCTTCGTCTCAACGAGCAGGAAATCGCCTTCATAGACCCAGTAGTCACCGATCTTCGTGTCGCGTTCCACTAAACTGACGCCGCCGATGTTGGCGTTGGCCAACAGCGGGTCATCCAAAACCATCTCGAACGTGCCAACGCTATAGTCGCCGGGTGTGTCGGGACGAAATCGGACGACGTCGCTCTTGTTCATCGAGACCGAGTTGCTGCTTGTCAACGTCGGTTGGCCACCATTGACGGAGAACAGAACATCGCCCGCCTGCAATGTGATGCTCCCGTCGACGGTTACCGTCTTGCTCACCACATGAAGACTGGTCAATTCGACATCGCTACTTGCCCCAAAGGCGGTCAAGTCGAAGACGCCGATGAAAGTTCCGTTGGTCGTGCCCGGTTCCAGCGAGAAATTCGGATCGCTGATTTCGAGAACCGTCGAATCACTCCAGTTCGTTAAACCCAATGTGCCACTCCCTGCGACGTCCGCCGACGTGCTGATCCAGAGTGCCTCGCGAAAGAATCTGATTTCTGCAGCGTAGGGACCGTCCGTGTCCGAGCCGTCGGAAACTTCGACATCGTAGCCGGGGGCGCTGTTCGTGCCATCATGAACAAAGCGAATGTCGCCAGCCGTGATTTCGCTCTGGTTGAAAATGGTGATTGGAATGGTCGCTGCGGAGACCCTGTCGAAGTAGCCTCCCGCAACGTTGGATACAGTGAATGTCAAGTCGCCATCGGGACCATCCGGATCGGTGGCCGACAGTTCCGACGCCGTCAACACGACCGAACTTCCCTGGCCAACCGGCAATCGATTGTCGTTGATGCTCGGCGCCAGGTTGCTCATCAGCTCGAACGCACCGATGTCGTGGACGAATGAAGCATTGCCGTCACCGTCTTGAGGACGAGCAAAGCCACGTTGATCCACGACTGGTGCCGAGGTTGCCGTGCCGGTATCAATCGCGATACTGCCGGCGAGCAGCGCGTGCGTTTTTGTGTAACCGCCGTTGTCCCGAAGGATTGGATCAAGATTCGGGTCGACATCCAGTTGATCGCCCGGTTGAGCACTGGTGATCGCCTGGGAATCACTGATGTTGTTACCCGACGAGAAGAGCGCAGTATTGGAGTTGGCGCCAACATCGGCCGTGTTGTTGTAGAGGATGGTGTTGCGCATCGTCAGGTCGCCGCCTCCGCCGCTGACAAAGACGCCGCCGCCCGTGCCGGTTACGGCCGTGGTGACCTGGTTGAACGCGATCGTCACGTTCGTGGTGTCAATATTGCGATTGGTGTAAATCGCACCCCCGGATGTGGTTGCACTGTTTCCGCTGATCGTGACGTTCGTCAAGTCCATGAAAGCGCCGCCACCGCCATGATGAATCGCTCCGCCCTGGTTCGCGGAGTTTCCACTGAGCGTCACACTCGTTAGCGTCGCGTCGCCGTTATTGCGAATACCACCGCCAGCGTTGGTTGCCGTGTTGCCGATGATGGCAACGTCGGTCAGCGTCATGGTTCCGCTGTTATCGATCGCGGCGCCACTGTTGCCGCTGTTGTTGTCAAAGGTTGTGAAGGTTGCGTTGAAGGTGCCGTTGTTTTGAAGTGCACCTCCGTTGTTGCCGTCGTTTCCGGCAATGATCACATCGTTTGTGATCAGCGTGGTTCCCGTCGAGACCAGCACCGCCCCGCCGCCACTGCCGCCGCCATCGCCGCCGGTCAGGGTCAGATTATTGAGCGTCAACGTCGATCCAGAGAGCACCTCGAAGATTCGGTCGGGAACCGCACTCATGCCGCTGGCGTCAATGACCGTTGTGCCGGCACTGTCCCCGACGATGGTGACCGACAACAGAATGTCCAGGTCACCGGTGAGTGCAGCGCCTTCCCCGTCACCCAGTTCGTCCAGCAAGTAGGTTCCTGCGCTCAAGACAATCGTGTCTCCGCCGCCGCCGCCGTTGGCCGTCTGGATCGCTTCACGCAGCGAAGTGAGTCCGTCACCGCCGTCGATTACGTCGGCAAACGTGGTGACGGTGATGGTGGCAAGTTTGCCGTCCCAGTTCTGCTGGATTTCCGTCGAGAACGCGATCGCCGTCTCGATGTCGCCGCGGGTAAACTCCAGGTCCCAGTTACCGCCGTACCGCGCGTGCCCGGTGTCGTCGATGGATGCCGCAACGTCCGCACCGGTCAGCACGCCGAGCGATTCCACCAGTTCGCGTCCCGCTTGCTCACCAGCGAGATCGCATCCGTAAAACAAGATGTCCGCATCCGCGGAAAGAGATCCTTGCCAACCAGCGATCGCGCCGGCGTAGCCCTCAAGGTTGTTTTCACCGAGCCAGGTATTGCCCAGCCGGACCGAACCCGACTCGCTATGCGAAACAATGTGCAACGAGTCGACATCGCTGCGACCTTCCAGAATCTCGGTGATCTGGTCGACGCCGTCGCGCTGGGCGTCGAGCACGAAGACTTCGAGATTCCGCTCGGACGCGTGCAGATCATCGAGCAATTGATCAATGTCGTCGACGCTCGGGTCAATGATCACGATCTCGTTCGGCGCCGCTTCGACGAGCGTGGTCGTGGCGTCAATCGTTGACTCCGCCGCAGCGGACGCGGCTTCGAGTTCAACCGTGGCGACCATCGCGGTCTCGTCCCCGCTATCCATCATGGCCGGATCGATCGGAGTGGCGCTGAACAGGACCCGCGGTTCAAGAGGAACCAGGCGGAGCGGGTTGTTGTTCCCCGGGGAAGACGGTCGGAGCGCGCGCACCGATCGCGTCGTTGCTTCGTCAGCAGTGATCAGACACTGCTGCCATAGTTGGTGGAGCCAATGGCGCATTTGGCTTGGGTACTCGCAGTCGGAGGTTGGGGCAGGTACGTACCTACTCCCCCCGCAAAAAGTTGATTAATCACTGGAAGCCTAGGTCACACGCGGGGGGGAGAACCGGAACTAGCAACGCCACAAAGAGATGAATGCTGTATCGGCAGTTCCGATTAGAAGGGCTGCCCGGATGGGAGGGATGGCAGCGCTGTGATCCCTTCGGGATCGGGATTCGTGTGTCGGCTAGGAATCCGGTGGTGTCGCTGCGCTCAACCACCGGCTAATGGCTGAGAACCGCTCCGCGGTAAAGAAGGGAAAATGACAGCGCTGCGATCCCTTCGGGATCAGGACTCGTGTTTCGCTGTAGACCGGTGGTGTAGCTGCGCTTATCACCGGCTAATGGCTGAGAACCGCTTCGCGGTAAAGAAGGGAAAATGACAGCGCTGCGATCCCTTCGGGATCAGGACTCGTGTGCTGTCCCGTTTCCGGTGATGGCGCTGCGCTTATCACCGGCTAATGGCTGAGAACCGCTCCGCGGTAAAAAGGAAACCGGTATGTCGCTGCGCGCCAACCACCGGCTAATGGCTGGGAACCGCTTCGCGGTAAGGGCGAATTCTTCGTCCCGGAGGGACTCGAGCCATTAGCCGGTGGTAAGCGCAGTGCCACCACCGGAGAATAATGCCCTCACTCGATTTATCCCGAAGGGATGACAGCATT
>JAHELS010000461.1 GCA_024644085.1 Rhodopirellula sp. | reverse complement strand
CGCCACTTAACAGCAGAGATCCATCGGGCGTGAATGTCATCGACCATTGGATTTCATTCCCAACCAGAGGCGGAAGCTCTCGACCCGTGTTCACTTCCCAAATTCGAATGTTGTAGCTGTCTCCGGCCGCTAACAGTTTTCCGTCGTCCGAAAAGGCGGCCGATTGACCCGATGCCCAAGATCGATTGACGGGCCGTTGTCGTGTCACCTGGTTTCGCCCCAAATCGAATTCGACCAACGCCGCGCCGTCGGTCGCTAGCAGCGTCGCTCCGTCCCGCGAAATATGGACTGCTTTGACGGCGCCTGTGAATTCAGGAATCAAGGCGATTTCCCGCCCTGAGCTGATCTCCCAGTATCGCGCCTTCTTTTCATCTCCGCCCGTCAATGCGTGGCGCCCGTCTGCCGAGATGGCCATGCACTTGATCTCCTTGGAATGCCCGGCAAACTGGCCGACTTCCTTTAGCATTCCTTCACGGCTAATGGAGTAAACCGTAATGTGTCCCGATCTTCCGGCAACCAATAACGTCGATCCATCCGGCGTGAACTGGCAAGCGGAAACCGACTGCAGCATATCCAGATTTTCAAGCGACGCGCTGATGCTCTGGTTGTCGACATCAAAGATCGTCAGCGATCGATCGGGGCGACCTCCCGCCAAGAAATGCCCTCGAGGATCGAAAGCAACCGCGCTGATGCCCCATCTTAAATCGGTAAACACAGTGACCTGGCTCACTTGTGGGACACCGCCACCACGACGTGACCGCGAGTCGTGTGGCCGATCGGAGCGTGCCGTCGCCGACGGCATGGGCGCGCGTCGATCGATGTCGCTGTCGCTGACTAATCGCAAATCGACACAAGCCTCACCAAACATCTCCTTGAATACGTCCCGTTTGATCGTGCCTCCATCGATCTGCAACGAACTGAACACGCGGGCGACACGCGAAGCATCGGCCAGACGCGTCAAGAATTCATCAGGCCGGAGGCCGAATTCACATGCCACGTGATTCAGATCAATGTCTTGCTGGAATCGCATCGCCATCGCCGAAATCGACTCGCCGCTACGACTGAGATTCGTGATTCCCAACCTGGCAAGTACATCCGAAAACTTGCGGCCGTCCCGATCGAACAACCGGTCGAGTTCCTCCGACTCCCGGTAGAGTGCCAATATGTCATCGGCATCCTCGAACGCGTCTCGATTGCTTCGTACCGCGACTCCGACTTCGTCCTTCTTGGGAATCACGCCGCTGTAGTGGCATGAAATGCATGACACTCCGTTGGTGACTGTTCGATCCAGCTGTTTCGGATCGCTGACGATGTTTGTAGGGCCCTGGTCAATCCGCTGTCCGTTCTCATCGACCAACAAGTAACCTTGCAACCCATTGGGCAGCGTGAAAATGATTTCACCCCCGTCATGCTGAAACGACTCACCATCGTTGCTCGGTCCGAGCGGATGCTGGAATAGATTTTGCCGTCCGATGTTGCCGCCGAAATCGTAACTTTTCCAATATGATCCGTATGGCGACTTGTGCCATTCGATCAATCGATTGTTCTGTGAAACGCCCGAACGATTGAACGCTGCTCGGATCACTTGCTCTTGGTCGATGTTGGCCTCGACGTTGACACGCAACATCCGCTCAAGTTCGATATCGGACTCGGGAAGATTCAAGACGTCGTGATAAAGGGGCGGCTGGGAAGCCGCGAATACGAACCAGTCGACGCGGACGAACGGCATCTCGGTTTGCGATTCTTCGACGCAGGCCACAGTGGCCGGTGTGGAAAGTCGGATGGCGTATGGATTCGCCTCCTCGATCGCGCGCCAAATGTCGGCATTCCAGTGCAGATCCCGCATGTCGATTCCCAGTACGGTATTGCTGGCGTCCATGGCTCGCGGTATGACCAGGTCGGTGTTCCACGACAAGCTGTTGATCAGCTTTACAAAGGCATTTCGGTAGGTCTGCAGTTCGTCCTCGGATACGCCCGCGTTGTACAGATGCGTGAGTGTGAAGTAACGCATGAACCGTCGTGAGCGTTCCGACTGTTCGCGAATGTCGGCCAAGATTGCTTCGGTAATCTGTTCGTTCGTGATAAACGATCGAGTTTCATTGCGAGCCACCGTGGGCGAACCGGCTGCGATCCAGGCCTTGATTGTGCCTATCTGGCTCGCGCTCAGCCGAGGCTCCTCGCCAAGGGGCGGCATGACACTGTCTTCGTCGGCGGTGATTCGCTCCAGCAGCAGGGAGTCTTTGCCCGGCTTGGCAAACGTTTTGGCAAGCTTTTCCAAATTGGCAACGAAATTGAAACCTCCCTCGCTCGTGCCATCTTCGCCATGGCAACGGTAGCAGGCTGCTCGAAGAATCGCCTCGGTGTGGCGTGCAAGTTGTGACGGGTCGGCCGATGCATTGCCTGTTGGCACAGCCGCGGGGGCGGCGCTGGACTTCATCTCTTTGGGCTTGGCATCCTTTTGCGACGACAACTGCTTCAAGAAGATTTTGTCGTTCTCGCTCAATCGAGCAATCGGGATGCTGATGATGCTGCCATCGTCCTTCTCCAAAACCACCTTGTCACCGCGTACCACGACCAACTCCGCGCTGACGCGAAACTCGCCGGTCGAATCGACCCACTCCCTCGCAGACGCATCAGCGGAGGTGGTCGCGATCGAAAGCACGAAGCAAAAACCAAGAATGAAAGAACGCATTCGGCCGCTGGGGATTGAGTCACGAAGAACGCCCAAGAGAGCGGGACATTCTAGGGGAAATACAATCGAAATG
>JAHELS010000210.1 GCA_024644085.1 Rhodopirellula sp. | reverse complement strand
ACCTTTTTTTTTCGATCGCCTCATCAAAGAGCCAATCGACCCGCCGGGGGTTCGCGCAAGCTGCCCAATTTCAACCCGAAACTGTTTCCACGCTGGGATCGTTTCCACGCTGGGATCGTTCCCAACTCGATTCGTTTTTTCCGGCGTGATACTTCCCGGTCAAGTCGATCCAGGCTGAAATCGACACACCGCAAGACTGCCGCCCGACGCGTGAAAATCGTCACCCCGCGCCGGTTACCGCAATTGGGAACGCGCCGGTTACCGCAATTGGGAACGCGCCGGTTACCGCAATTGGGAAACCGAATCCAGCGCCGGGTAGAGCTGCTGCCAGAGCACGGTCAGCAACCCAGCGTCGATCCCCAATTTACTGAAGACCTGGTTGCTCGGCGCCGGCAGATTGTGCAGCCCAACTGAACCCCAGCCCGAACGGCTGCAGAGATAATTGGCGATCGCCACGCAGCCGACCGACTCGGCAAAGGGCCCGCCCATCGCCTGTTCGGGCGCGTGGTGATAGCGGGCGACCGCTTGAACCTCTTCCGGCATCCCCCACTGCTCAAGGACCGCCGCGCCGAGCTGGGTGTGGTCCCAACCAAGGAGGTCTTTTTCGACTTCGTACGTCGTCGACAATTCGTCGATCTCTGAGATCACACGTGAGAACGATTCCGGGTCCAAACGCTCGCTCGTGCACAAACCGATGTCGTGTAGCGTTCCAGCAACAAACACCAGGCTGGGGTCGCCGCAGCCGCAGGTCCGCGAGATCATCGAAGCGACGGCGCCAACGGCGATCGAGTGATTCCAAAGGACGTCCCGCTGGAATATGTCGATTTGGAGGTTCGGCAGAAACAATCCGCGCACAAACGCCAGGACGGCGAGCCGGGCCAAATCGCGGCTGTCCATGACCTTGGATGCCTCGTCGAGCGATTTGTACGGCTTGGAGAGGTTGTAGAGAGGCGTGTTGCACCAGCGCAGAAGTCGCTTCGCGAGCTGCGGATCCGATGCCAACCAACGCACCAGCGACTCGTTGGTCCGACCCTCAAAATCGCCCGAAGCGATCAGCCGCCGGGCGCCATCGGGGAGTCCGAACTCCCAGCGTGCTTGCTCGATGCGCAAGCCTAAGCGTGACGTATTGGCGGGTGAGGTGGTCATGACGCGCTACAACGCAAGTACGGAATCGATCACCAATCCATACGTCACGGGCTCCGACCACACGATCCGACACTGATTGGGATCGCGAATCTCGGCTCTCTCGTGGTGAAAGACGACCGCTGGTAACAATCATGCCGGTCCTGATGGCGGCCCGGCGGAGGGTGTTTTGCCGGCCCGTGGCATCATCACGCTCCCCCGATCGTGTGAAGATTTGCCGGATCTGAGGATTGATGCGGAGTCTGATTCGACCGAATCGGGCCAAAGCTACGGGGCGATTTTCTGGGGAACCTAACCGCCGCCAGTCGATACTGGACGATGACCCCGACCATCCCCCGCCGTAGATTCCCTTCGAGGCACCAATGAATCAGCCTTCCACCGACGCTGGAAACGGCGGCGACGTCGATAGCAAACTCGATTCCTTGATCTCCCGAATCCAATCTCTCAGCGAGAGTGGCGAGGAACGTCCCAAACAACAGCCTCGCCCAGCCGCCGGGGCTCAGCCATCACGCGTGCAAAGTCCGCCACCACAGGGACAACAAGGTCCCCCTCAGCAGGGTCCGCCTCAGCAGGGTCCGCCTCAACAGGGTCCGCCTCAACAGGGTCCGCCGCGGCAAGGTCCGCCTCAACAAGGTCCGCCACGACAGAGGCCTGCTCAACAGGGTCCACCGCGGCAAGGACCACCTCAACAAGGTCCACCGCGACAACGTCCTCCCCAGCAGGGACCGCCGCGTCCCGCGCCGACCAAACCGGCTCCCGCAAGCGAAAACGCCGAAGAGCCGCTCGATCCGTCACAAGCGCGTCCGCTGGCGCCCGCGCACCAATTGAAACATGCCCTCGGATTCAAGCCGACTCGGGACGAACCGTGGCGACCAGCCGAACCGGAAGATCTCGACGAGGCCGGGATCAACGAATCGATTCTCGAGGCAATCGTCTATCGCTACCTGTTGAGTGTCGGCGAAGCGGAGGGACGCCGGATCGCTGATCAGGTCAAGTTGTCGTTTCGCATGATCGAGCCGTTGATGACGCGGTTGAAGATGGAGCAAAACGTCGCTTACAAGAACGCCACCGCGACCAACGACTACGTCTACATGTTGACCGAAACGGGCCGAAACATCGCTCGCGCGCACAACTCGGACTGCACGTATTACGGCGCCTGTCCGGTTCCGCTGCGCGATTACATTGCCAGCGTGAAAGTCCAAACGATCGAGGGGCAGTATCCGAAAAAGTCGGACTTGCTCAAGGCGTTCAGCGGGTTGTTGATCAACCCACGGATGCTCGAGAAGCTCGGTCCCGCGGTGGCCAGCGGACGGGGAATGTTTCTTTATGGTTACCCCGGCAACGGAAAAACGTCGATCGCTGAACGGGTCACCGGGGCCTTCGGCCAATACGTCTGGATCCCCAGCGCGATCGATATTGACGGCGACGTGATGCGAGTCTTCGACCCGATGACTCATCAATTGGCGATGCCCGATTCGGGCACCGGGATCATTGACATCGGCGGATTTGACAAGCGATGGATGCGGATCGAACGACCGACGATCGTCGCCGGTGGTGAATTGACAATGGAGATGCTCGAAGTTCAATGCAACAGCGAGAGCAACATCAGCGAGGCGCCGCTTCAGCTCAAGAGCAATTGCGGCACGCTCGTAATCGATGACTTTGGCCGTCAAAAAATGCGCGTCGATGAATTGCTCAACCGATGGATCATCCCTCTTGAAAAACGATTCGACTTTCTGAACATGGCCAGCGGAAAAAAGATCCAGGTTCCTTTTGACCAACTGGTCGTCTTCAGCACCAACCTGGAACCGAAGGATCTGGTCGACGGCGCTTTCCTGAGACGTATCCCCTACAAGATCGAAGCGGAAAATCCGCCGGAGGAGGACTTCCGAAAACTGTTCGAGATCATGTGCAAGGTCGTCAAGATCCCCTACCGGCCCGAGCCGATCGACTACTTGATCCGAACGCATTACAAGCCGGTCGATCGACCGATGCGGATGTGCCAGCCGCGTGACCTCTTGCTGCAGGTCAAGAACTATTGCCTGTACAACGACATCGAAATCGAACTCAAGGAAGAGTACTTCGATTTTGCCTGCGAGAATTACTTCTCGGTAATGTAAGGGCCGGTTGGAAGGGCGGGATGTCAGTTGTCCAACGCCAGTCATCGCTCTTTCGCTCAGCTTCGAAGCGTTCGCGCCTGCGTGGTGCGGTCAGCGCAAAGGGCCACGTCGACCTGACCGCAACCTCGGCGGATCTAGGCTCGCCAGTTGGCGATCTTTCGGTCGAGCGGAACGGCGGCCAGGGATCCCAGCAGCGGTGCGCCAAAGAGCATGAACAGCATGGTTGATGCTGTGGCCGTCGGTCGACCCGATTGCGTTCGGATCGCCCACGAAACCGCCATGATCACTCCCAAGCATGCGACCGCCGCAGCGATACGCGATGAAATTGTCGCGGGGCTGCGACGACGAGACATGGCCCGGTCGAGAATTTCGTAGCACGCGGTTGTGATCAGGCAAATGAGTACCGATGGTCCGATCAGGGCAATCCCTAACCACAGAATGGAAGTCTCCCTCTGAGCTGACATCGCCAAGGACATCACGAATGGAACGGCGAAGGTGATTCCCGCAAACCACAATCGACTTGCTCCCCTCACAGCAGGCGTCACCCCCTCGTACGCAATGTGCGGTTCTGGCTCTCCAACGCCGCGGCCGGTAAAGCCTATCTCCATAGCAATCACGATCGAAGACGCAACCATCCCGCCAACAAGGACAGCCGCGTAGAACATGTAGCTGGCGGCTGGCAAGAAGAGCCGATTTCCCATCACGGCAACGAGCCAACCGAGCGCTCCGCCAATCGCGGCGGACGCGATCAGCCACCCGCGCGATCCAACAAAACCATATCGACGTCGAAACACGTTTCGTATCGCGCCGTGCACCAGCGCTGCGCAGACGGTAAAGATCGCCGTCTGACCAACCGCCTCAAACAACAGCTCGGCAAGGATAATCTCGAACTGATTGCCCGCACCCGGCGGCTGATACCGATAGACAAGCCAAAGCGCGAGGTGGCCACAGTAGGTCAGCCCCGCCAATGGTACCCAGAACCAGTGCAACGGTGGACCGATGAGCGACGCAGACGAACGTGACGGACTCTCACCAACCAATTCAGGCGGCTGGTAGGGATTGGTCATTCAGGGAACATCCTTCGCGGCCCAGCGGATCAGTCTTCGTCGTCAGCGGGTGCATCCGGCATTGCGGGGTCCTCGGGCGCTCGCTTGCGGAGTTTGCGCTGCAGAGAGCGTCGGTGAATACCAAGACGCCTGGCCGCTTCGCTGATGTTTCCACCACAGTCGGACAAGACGCGATGAATGTGTTCCCATTCGTTTCTGGCCAGGGAGGGGGCGGGAAAAGCAACCGCTCCGTCTGGAACGCTCGGCCCGTCGCCTCGCATAAATGACGACAAGATGTCATCGGCATCAGCGGGCTTACTGAGAAAATTGACCGCTCCAGCTCGGACCGCGTCAATCGATGCGGGAATGCTTCCAAACCCGGACAAAAGAATGATTCGAATATCGGGCTTGATTTCCATTAGCTTGCGAAGCAATTCAAGCCCGCTCTTGCCCGGCATGCGTAAATCGAGAACCGCCAAATCGGTCGGCCGCTGAGAAAATTTCTCGACGGCTTCGTCAAAATTCTCGGCCGTCTCGACGCGAAACCCCCGTTGTTGCATCGCCATCGAAAGCCGTTCTCGCAGGACTAACGTGTCATCGACCAGCAAGATGCTATCTGCACCGACCGTTGCGGCGTCGTAAATGGAAGAGGATTCAGTGGTTGGATCGATCATCGCACCACGCTCGGGAATATGGGTAGACCGTGACTACAGATCACGCGGTGCATTCTAACATCAAGTTGCACGGGAGGGCGAAAGGAGCATGTTAATCGGACCTGGTCAAGTTCGCCGGCCTCGACGCGCCGGCGTGCGGTGGTGCGTTGTCGGCGGACTGGTCCGAAGTTCCCAGCGGAATGGTGACGATGGCTTCGGTGCCCATCCCAGGCGTCGATCGGAATTCAAGTTCACCGCCGAGCTGTGAGATCACATTGCGGGTCAGGAACAGCCCCAGCCCGATTCCCCCGCCCGGCTCTTTCGTTGTGAAAAACGGATCAGGTGCCCGACCTAAAACTTCGTCGGTCATGCCTTGACCGGAATCGATCACGCGGAGCTGAAGACTGCGGGATTGATGGTCGTCGTCGTACTGGCTGGAATCTGGAGATGCTGAAATCAGTTTCGATTCCAATCGGACTCGCCCGTCCTGGCCGCTGGCGTCGAGTCCGTTGTGGATCAGATTGCGCACCGCTTGGGCAACCGCTTCCTGTGGTACCCACAACGGCTGACGTTCCACCGATTCGCTGTCGGTCACGTCGACCCGATGCGGATCGCGAATTCCCTCCAGCGTCGCATCGATCAGGTCGCCGACCGTGGTCCGATCCCAGCGCTGGGCGATCGCATCACCGGCGGCCGACCTCATTCGCTGCAGAATTTGGCGACACATCTCCAATTGCTGGTCGATCAGGACGAGGTCAGCGTCGACCGAAGAGGGTTTTTCGCAATCCTCGAGGTGTCGTGACAGCTCTCGGACGATGACATCGATGGTCGAAAGGGGAGTTGCCAGTTCGTGCGCGGCACCGGCGGCGAGCGTGGTCAATCCTTCGAGTCGCTGGCTGGCAGCCTGGGCCGCCTGTGTGAGCAATAGCTGTCTTTCCCTTTGTTTCAGTTGGCCGGCGGTACGCGTGACAAAATAAGTCACCACGCTCGAGCAGGTTGCGAACGCCAACAGTAGCCCGCCGGACTGCAAATCGATTCCCCGCGGCCTGTAGAAATCGAGCCCATCAACTGGTACCGAGTCGCCTAACAGAAACGTGTAGCCGACGATCGCCGTGACGGTCAGACTCCACGCCGAACGTGGTCGAATCATGACGCCACCGACGGCGAGGTTCACAAAGTAAAAGAAACTGAAAGGATTGCCCGCGCCGCCGCTGAAATACAACATCGCGGTCAAGGTGACGAGATCCAGCAACATCAATGTCAATGCGACACGTTGGGACGCCGTCGATTCATCACTTGAGTCTTCCACCGAAGACGGCAACCGCAATGAAGCATCGCCCCGCGACATTGAGGTGGAGACTTCGGCCAACCGCTGGACTTCTAACTTGCGCTTGTGAAGCCACCATCCGTAGATTGCGTTTGTTACCGCGGTGAGAGCAACCAACAACAGCAACGGTACCCAGGGCAATGATGCATCGGTCAAAGTTCCGGCGGCGAGAATTGTGACCAATTGGCCCGCGACCGCGAAGGATCGCAGATGCAGCAACCACGTCGACGAGCCAAGTGGAGCTGAAGCAATCAAGGGCAACGTCAGTGATTCACGGCTGGTTCGCACAGCAAAAGCCTTCGACGGTTACCGGCACGACGGATTCAAACTGCTTGACTTCGGCCCGCTGAGAATCACCCAATCGGCATCTCGAAGGTCTTCATTTCATTTCCCGCCGCGTCAACTCATCGCGAAGCCTCGCGGCCAACTCGTACTGTTCATGTTCTACAGCGTCGTCGAGTTGCTCTTTCAATGTCTGGCCGACGGAATACTCGCTGCGCAGCGACTCACGCAATTCGACCAGCCGGATCACAAGTTCGTCTTCATCGAAATGGTCTTCGGCGTCGTGGCTTGCAAAGAAACCGCGGATGGTTTCGAGTCCCGTATTGATTGCCTGGACAGCTTCCTCAGCCGTGTTTTCCTCCAATTCTCCGAGCGCCTCGGCCTGCGTTCGGTGGAACAGCACAAAGGGACGATATTGTTCGTGAGACCCAGCCCACTCTTCGTCGTCGCTCATTGCCGCGCTGAGATCCATCAACCTCAGCGTGTGATCAGCGTCCATCACGGCCCGGTGATAAAACTGCAACCGCAGCCAACAAATCCGGCGGTGGTACAACTGCATGAATTCCCGATCGACCTCTGTGCACTCTTCCTCACTCAGCGTGCGCTGCGGATCGCGTGCCTGTTCGTCCTGCAGATAATCAAGCACGGTTTCGAATTCACGGAACTGGCCGCCATCGGGTCGGCCGGTCGTTTCCAACTGCAGGATCCCCATGTCGACTCGCATCTGAATCACGTCCCGACCATCCTTGCCCTTGACCAGACGGACGTTCAGCGTCGCCGGATCAAACTTCCATTGGGACAACAAGTCGTCCAGATGTATTTGTCGTTTCATCAATCCATTATCACTCGGAATGTGCGATTTGCCCCTGGGCAATTCACGCCGATGCCGATCGCACGCGGTAGCTTGTAAATGTCGGTATCGCGACAGAGCCTTGACCAGGCAATTCTCGTCGCTGTGGTTCCAAAAGGAGTATAGCAGCGAGTATTTTTGAGTGAAGGATTGACATTTGGCAAATAATCTGACACGCGTCGACGACCGATCCGCCCCCCCAAAGTTGTTTCTAGAGCCAAGGTTAGTCGAAACGGGATTGGGTCGACAATTCAGAACGGTCGTCGATGGTATCAAAGGCCACGTAAGTCTCAGTCGTCTCGCCCCGGCTTTCGACGATCCTGTTTCTTTCGTGAATGGCGTTTCTTTTCGTCGAGCCTGCGACGCTGGCTCGACCAGGTCGGACGCGTTGCCTTTCGCGATTTGGGGGCCGATTGACACTCCAGCAACATATTGACCAGTTTCCCGCGGACGTCGGCAACATTGCGCCCCTGGTCGCGGTATTTCTCGCTGTGCAAAATGATCTCGCCGTCGCGATTGATGCGGTTGCCGTGACGGGAGACAAAGCGCCGACGCCAATCTGCATTGAAGTGCTCACAGAGTGCCGGTGACCATCTCAACGTCACCTTCGAATTGACCTTGTTGACGTTCTGTCCGCCGGGGCCTCCGCTGCGGGAAAATGTGATCACGATTTCCTTTTCGGGAATCGTGAGACGTGAATTGACGTAAAGATCAGCCATTGTTCTGTTGTAACCGCTCGCACCGGATTGGGCTCCCCCAGTATTCGGGTCTTGAATTTAGATTCAGGTCTTGCATCCGGATCCCCGCCTTGAAACCGAATCCCTGCCATGAATTCAGATCCCGGCCTTGAATGTTCGTGCGTCGGCAATTCGCATTCCGCAAGTGATCCAGTGAAACGTCTAACCATGTCCCTTCGCGAATCTATCTGCTGCCTCGGAATCACCGCAATCCTCAATAGCGTCGCCTGTTCACCTCACGACACTGCATTCGACGCGCCCGTTCGCGCCGATGAGCAAACAGTTCGCGCCGATGAGCAAACAGTTCGCGCCGATGAGCAGACAGCTCGTAAACATGAGCGGACTTCTGACGCGGCCGAACGAGCCTCGGGACTGGCATTGGATTGGCCTCGCTTTCTTGGCGCGAGCTATGACGGGGTAGCACCCGACACGCCGGTCGAAATCGATTGGACAGCCAAGCCAAAGTTCCTGTGGTCGCTCGAGGTGGGCGATGGCTATGGGATTGGGACGGTTGCCGAGGGTCGTTATTTCCACTTTGACGCGACTCAATCCGAAACCAACGAACACCTCGAGCGAATTCGATGTTTCGAGTTGGAAACGGGAAACGAAGTTTGGTCAAAGGCACAACCGTTTGAGTACCGTGACCTGTTGGGTTACGAGGATGGCCCACGCAGCAGCCCGACGATTGACGGCGACCGCCTCTTTTCGCTCGGTGTCACCGGGAATCTGACCTGTCGCGACGTTCGCGACGGCCGAATGTTGTGGAACGTCAACACCAACGACCGATATGGTGTTGTGCAGAATTTTTTTGGCGTCGGCTCGTCGCCCTTGGTGTTGGGTCAGCGTGTGATCGCGATGATCGGCGGCAGTCCTGCGGAAGACCGAAACATCACTTCGATGCGAATCGACCGGGTTTCGCCCAACGGATCAGCCGTGGTTGCGTTTGATCGTGATACCGGCAAGGAGCTCTGGCGTTGCGGAGACGATCTTGCCAGCTACAGCAGTCCGCGTCCAATCGAGATCGACGGTGAAACGCTCGTGCTGGTATTCGCCCGAAGCGGCTTGATGGCAGTCGATCCCGAGCGGGGAAGTGTACGGTGGCAGCAGGGACATCGCGCCGAGATTCTTGAAAGCGTCAACGCAATGACCCCAGTCGTTGATGGTGACCGCGTTTTCATCAGCGAGTGCTACCAGGTCGGCAGCGTATTGCTCAAGGCAGGCAAGGAATCGTCCACGGTCCTGTGGCAGGACCCAGACCGCGATCGACGCAACCAGGCGATGCGATGTCACTGGGCCACACCGATTCTTATCGACGGGTATCTGTACGGTTGCAGTGGTCGCAATGCACCCGACAGCGACTTTCGCTGCATCGATTTCAATACCGGCAAAGTTGCCTGGAGCGATCCGCGGCGAATTCGGTCATCGGTGACGCGCGCCGGTGATCACTTGATCGTGCTGGAGGAGCGGGGCAAGGCCCAGGTGATCAAGCCGAATCCGGAGCGATTGGATGTCGTCGCGACGTGGGACCTGAACCTCCGCGAAGGCGAGCGGCCTGGCCTTGCCTATCCCTGCTGGGCCGCGCCGATCGTACTCGGCAAGAAGGTTGTCCTGCGGGGGACCGATCGTGTTCTCTGCCTTGATCTTGCGTCCCGCGTAGAATGAATGGATGCGACTCACACTGCGATTTCTGGCAATACGGAGCCTCGCGATCTTGAGCCGCTGCTAGTGTGATTACGCTTCGGGTGGGGCAGCTGCTACACTCGAGTATTCAAGTCGGGGTGGTCCCGCTTCAAATTTGTCCTGAATCTGCATCCCTGACTCTGCGGATCCCCGTGGAAGCGACCAATCCGGAATCTGTCGTGCAAGAATCAACCAGTGAATGCTCGTCCAACGGCAACGGCAAGACCGCGGCGCGTTCGCCCTCGGAGCATGCTTTATTCGTCGACCCCAACGAACCGAAACTGGATCACGTCGACCTTCCGCGCATCGAAGCCGCGGTGCGATCGATTTTGTCGGCCGTCGGCGAGGATCCGGAACGTGACGGATTGCTTGAAACCCCAGCGCGTGTGGCCAGGATGTATGCCGAGATGTTCGCGGGGATGCGAAGTGACCCGGGTCGGCATCTCGCCAAGGTCTTCGAAGAGGACTATGACGAAATCGTGCTGGTGCGTGACATCAGTTTCTGCAGCATGTGCGAACATCACCTCCTTCCCTTCACGGGGCACGCGCACATTGCTTACTTGCCGAGCGGGAAGGTGGTCGGGCTAAGCAAATTAGCTCGCGTCGTCGAGGAAGTCGCTCGCCGACCCCAGGTGCAGGAACGGTTGACGCAAACACTCGCCGACCTGGTCGAGAATCGCTTGTCGGCCCGAGGCGTCGCCGTTGTCTGTGAAGCGACACACAGTTGCATGACAATCCGGGGAGTTCGAAAGCCCGGAAGTCTCTGCGTCACCAGCGCCATGCGGGGGATCTTCCGCGACGATCCCAAATCGCGCAGCGAAGTCCTGGGTTTGATTAACCACAAGGTCTGATTGCGTGTTTTAAAAAGGGGTCTGACCCTTCCCGTCCGGAATGTGATGCAGGATCCGCATTCCGAATTCAAGTGAATCGCCCCCCACGATCGATTCAGCAGAGGGTCAGACCCCTTTTCAAAACATCGGGTTTGCATCATTCGCGTCTTTCCGCAACGACGATCGCCCCGTTTGCGGGCATTCTCCGCAAACTGGATGGTCACAGCTTGACGAGCGTGGGCACGGGAGATCGAAATAGATTCCATGGACATTGATCGGCAACGAGTACAAGACGATTTGCGA
>JAHELS010000209.1 GCA_024644085.1 Rhodopirellula sp. | reverse complement strand
CAGGAACGTTTTCCTGTGAGAGCTGCCACCCCGACAACAACACGGACCAGTTGCTGTGGGTCCTGAAGACCCCGATCGTGACCGGCGGAAATCAAATCATGCCCCGCTCCACCATGCCGGTACGTGGCCTACGCGACACTGCCCCCTTCCATTGGGACGGTGTACTCGGCGATCCCTATGGCGGCATCAACAGCGCCAATATTCGCAAATCCGTCGAGCCGACCGCCGATCCCGATGATCAAACAACTAGCACGCGTCATTTGGTCGACGTCAGTATGGCCGAGATCCTCATGGCGCACGGCGACGATATGGTTAACGACGAAGGCAAGCCGGGAGGATTCACTGCTGCCGAACGCGACGACCTCGCAATGTACCTGCTAAGCGTGCCTTACCCGCCTGCCCAGCGGCGCGCTTACACGAACAGGCTATCGAAGCGTGCTGAGGAAGGTTTCAAGATGTTTCACATCGTGGGCGACGCCGGTGGAACGCCAGGTGGCAATCTTTGCGGGAACTGTCACCGCATGCCCTTCAATGTGAGCACAAACACACCGGGCACGGGAATGGAAGCGACCACATGGCGCGGCGCCTATGATCGCTTCCTGATTCTCCCACAAGGAAGACTGAACATTGTCGAGTTCCCGTTCTACCGACGCGTTGCCGAGGCTGGCAATGACGAGCGCAGTGTCTGGCGATTCTCATGGGGTGGACGGAGCGCCTTCGATTCGGTGTGGGACATGGTTCTGGAACAAAGCACCGGCTTCTCCGGCTCCTTTGCCCGCCAGGTGACGCTCAATTCAACAGCGGTGAAAGAGGAACTGACCGCCGATCTGTTGCATGCATTGGAAGTTTCAGCCGCGGAAGGCGGCATCGTGCTCGAGGGTGAAGGCGTGTTCATCGAGAACGGGATGTCGAAGCCGGTTGAGCTGCAATTCGATCCTGAGTTCCAGGATGGCATCTATGTCAGCAAAGCTCGGGATCGGAAGGCGTTCACTCGCGAACAACTCGTGAAGCTTGCCTCCAGCGGCAAGTTCGTCGGTACTTTCACCGGGCGGCACGGCGAGAATGCAGACGTCGACGCTCCGCAACCTGCACTTTGGACACTGGGTTCGATCCACGAGCAACGCGGCCGACAGGAGTTCCCAATTGTGCATGAGGGAAGCAATAGCATGTCCCTGAGTGGACGAAATTTCGACGAGTACGCGAGCCTGCACGTTGATGGTCGACGCGTGAATGGTTTCATCACGGTGACGGAGGATGAACAGGAACAAGTCGTTATCGAGTTGGATTCCCTTCCCAGCCCAGGGATGCACATGCTGCAGGTTCAGGCTGAGAATGGCATGTTCAGCAACGACTTCATCTTTTATGTTGCGGAATCTGCAGAAGCTGCTGTCGATTTGAAGCGTCAACTGGATGAGGCTGCCGTTGACAATCGAGACGCCTTGGCAAACGCTATTGCGCGAGGCGATGTGGATGCGGTCAAACGACGGCTTGGGCGACAGACGCGATGGATCAACGACCGGCGACCCGCGAGCGGCTCCACGCCACTCAGCGACGCGGCCTTTCGCGGCAACCTGGAGATCGTCAAACTGCTGCTTGACCGCGGAGCCAAAGTCAACGCAACGAACCGCGACGGCAACACGGCTCTGATCGTGGCCGCATTCATGTGCCGCACTGATGTTGTTAACTATCTGCTCGGAAAAGGGGCGTCTCGGGACCAAAAGAACGGTCGCGGTGAGACCCCTGTCGACGTCGTGTCAGGAGACTGGAACGACGACCTCGCTGGGTTCTATACTGGCATCGGCAATGCGGCAAACCTGAAAGTCGACCTCGATCGACTCAAGCAGGAACGTCCGAAGATTGCGAAACTGCTCCGGGACTACACTGCCAAATAGAGCCAGCCAAACGATGCATCAGAAAAACCGAATGATGATTCTACTGACGGAAGTCAGCACGCGCGCGTACGAGAGCAACGCGATCAAAAGGATGAAGATCGAGTAAACGCAGCGGCACGGCGCCGAAGTGTTTCCAATTGGTGGAAAGGTGATATCAGCAGTATGACGCGAGTTTTGTCCTTCTTCATCCTCTTGACCATCATCGTACCTTCTGGTGACGCTGCGTTTGGTGATTGGCCGCAATTCCGAGGCCCCAATAGCGCGGGTGTAGCCAATGGCGCCTCCGTCCCAACAGAGTTCGGGCCGGGCAAGAATGAACTTTGGCGTACCCCTCTGGAAGCAGGTCATAGTTCGCCGTGCGTCGTCGGTAAGGTGATATTCCTGACGACGTATTTGAAAGAACGGCAGGAGTTGGCTGTCGTGTGCATTGACCGCGACAACGGCAAAGTGCGTTGGCGAAGAATCGTTTCTGCGGATGCGATCGAGAAAGGTCATCCAGCCTTCAATCCCGCGAGCAGTTCGCCAACGAGCGACGGCGAGCGAGTTGTTGCATATTTTGGCTCGTTCGGCTTGATCTGCTTCGATTTGGCTGGCAAGAAGTTGTGGGAACGCAAGATGCCAGTCACGAAGTCGTTTGGCGGAAATGCAACTTCGCCGATGATCGCTGGCGACCGCGTGATTCTGTATCGCGGCACCTACGTTGACCATTTCTTGGTGGCCGTTGACAAGGAAACGGGGAAAGACCTTTGGAAAGTTCCGCAGCACGAACCGATCAACGGCGAGATGGCTTGCACTGCGTGTCCCATCGTTTCCGGCGACAAGTTGATCGTGCATTCGGCGCGGTCCGTGCAAGCGTACGACCTCGAGAGCGGAAAACAAATCTGGGTCGCCAAATGCGCGACAACCGCGACTAGCTCGCCGCTGGTCGTTGGCAATGAAGTGCTCGTCGCAGCGTGGAATAAGCTCGGTGAACCCTCGCTCCGTCCACCGTTTCCTACATTCTCGCAGCTCCTTGCGAAACACGACAAAGACGATGACGAAACGATCAGCCGCGACGAACTTCCGACGCTTTGGATCTTTCATCGCCCCGACGGCATCGAAGCCGCAATGAACGGCGCGAAACTGCGGTTCGAGTACGCAGATCGAAACAAAGACGGCGAGGTCACATCGGAAGAATGGTCAAAGTGCATCAGGGACACCGAAAAGTGGCGAGCGGGTTACGAAACACACGGCCTGCTTGCCATCCCGCTCGACAGCCAAGGCATCGTCGATCCCGATGACGTACGCACGCTGGAAGAACTCAGTATCCCTGAAGTACCCTCACCACTTTGCGACGGCGAACACGTCTACTTCGTCAAGAACGGCGGCGTGCTAACTTGCGTTGAACTCAAAACCGGCAAGCGAATCTATCGTAAACGTACTACTGGTCGCGGCACGCATTACGCGTCGCCACTGATCGCACGAGACAAAATTCTTACGATCGCTGGTAACGGGACGATCTCGGTCATCCAACGGGGAAGCGACTTCAAGATTCTCGCAACCAATGACATGCAGGACAGCGTTTACGCTACTCCCGCGATCGTCGATGGAACGATCTACGTGCGGACGCACTCGGCACTGCATGCCTTCGCGGAGCCCAAGGCCATTGCGGAGCCCAAAGAATGACGCGTTCCGTGCTCCAATCTGACTCTCGCTTGCCAAGTGCGGCGTCTGGAATCACGGTGGCGTTGCTGCTTCCCTTCGCCGCTATGGCAAGCGAACTTCGCGATGACCTTGCCTCTTTTATTCAGGAATCATGTGTCGACTGCCATGACGGGAGTACGAAAACTGGACTAGATTTCACTTCACTTGGATACGACCTGAATGACAAACAGGTCTTTCGCACGTGGGTCAAGGTTTACGATCGCGTCGAACGCGGCGAAATGCCGCCTCCCGAGGAAACGCAACCCGACAAGGCAGTTCGTGACAAGGCGATGTCGTTACTTGAGGGTGAGCTTAAAAAGGCCAATCAGCGATTACAAAAGACGATAGGCCGTGTTCCTTCACGTCGCCTGTCTCGGGTGGAATACGAACACACGCTGCACGATCTGCTTGGTATCGGTGGCGACATCGCCCGGTATCTTCCTCCAGCAAATAAATCGGGCGCGTTCGATGTCGTGACGGCGAAGCAGGACATTTCCAGCGTACACGTCAAAGGCTTCCTCAAGGCGGCCGACGTCGCCCTCGACGAAGCGATTCAACTCGGCGCCAAACCGAAGATGGTCCGCGAACTTGACTATGTGAATTCGCGTTTCATGCAAATGTGGTTCGAACGCCCGGTACGCCGAGGCGGTGGTACGGTCTTTCGATCCGGAGACGATCTCATCATGTTTCGCGGTCAGAACTACAACCTGCGTTCTGACCACAACGGACTGCGGATTCCCGTCGCCGGCCGATACCGCATCACGGTCACCGGTTCGGCGTATCAGCCGAGATCCTCGGTCACGATGAGCCTCAGGCGTCAAAACGACGTCCAGGGCGACAGCGAACTCTTTGCGGCCTGGGATGTCGACGAGAAACTCCGAACGACTTCAGCGACCAAATACCTCCGCCCCGATGACTACTTCTACGTCAGCGCCGACGAACTCGAACCAGCGCCAGATGGGAAGGTTATTTACAACTCTCAGCCCGCGAGCGAATTCAAAGGTGAAGGCGTGCGGGTTCGCAGGGTGCTCGTCGAAGGTCCGCTCGAATCCACATGGCCTCCGCAACGTACGCGAGCCCTGTTCCCGGGTGTCGAATGGGAACCTGCTGCAAACGGTCGCTACTACAAACTGGTGACGACAAAGTCTCATTACGAACATATTCGCGACGCTGTCGCAGCGCTCGCACCGAGAGCCTTCCGACGCCCGGTGACGGATAAGGAGATCGAAGACCTCACCAATCTCGCTGTCCCGAGTCTCAAAGCCCGTCATGGCCTCATCGCCAGCGCTCGGATTCCGTTACGAGCGATCCTGATTTCACCTGAGACGTTGTTTCTAACGAACGAAACGCGACCAATGAAATCAACGCTGACGGATCACGCGCTCGCCAGCCGCTTGTCCTACTTCCTCTGGCGCAGTCCTCCCGATGAGGAGCTGCTTCAACTTGCCACGAACGGAAAACTCTCCGACACAAAAATACTGGACGCTCAGGTCAACCGTATGCTGTCAGACGCGCGCAGCGAACGGTTCATCAACGAATTCCTCGATCAATGGCTGGATTTGGAACTGATCGACGCCACCACGCCTGACAAGTATTTGTACCCGGAATACGACGACGTCCTCCGTCGTGCCATGCTCGCCGAAACGCGGCACCTCTTCCGACATCTCATCGACGAAGACCTCAGCATCGCGAATCTCATCGATTCTGACTTCACGTTCCTCAACCGGAAACTCGCCGAACACTACGGCATTCCGAACGTCGTAGGCGAGGAGATGCGTAAAGTTATGCTGCCGGCCGACAGCGTTCGAGGTGGCATTCTGACGCACGCTAGCATCGCCAAAGTGACGGCCAACGGATCCGTCACAACTCCTGTCAAACGTGGCAATTTTGTGTTGAACAGTCTTCTTGGCCTGCCTACCAACCCGCCTCCGCCGGGCGCTGGTTCGATTGAACCCGACACACGTGGCGCGACGACCATTCGAGAAACCCTGGAGAAACATCAGTCCGTCGAAGCGTGTGCCGTTTGCCACCGCAGGATTGATCCGCCGGGCTTCGCGCTGGAATGTTTCGACCCCGTTGGCACCTTTCGCACTCGTTACCGCGTCAGCAAAGGCGTCAATCGGTCCGCCGACGCCGGGCTTCGATTCCTGCACAAAGACTACGATCCTGGCCGGCGGGTTGACTGTGGCGGTCAGATGGACGACGGATTCACGTTCACCGGCATTCGTGACTTCAAACAGCACCTGATGAAGTCGAAGGAGCAGGTGGCACGAAATCTCGTGTCCCTGTTGATCACCTTCGCCACCGGGGCTGAAATCCAGTTCGCAGACCGGCAGGCAGTGGAAGCAATTTTGCACCGTCACGAAGCGGAAGATTACCCGTTGCGCCGATTGATTTATGAGGTTGTCAGCAGCCGGACGTTTCAGTGCCGGTAGGAGGAACAATGCACACGCCAATTTCACGACGCACCGTACTGCGAGCATCCGGCGTAGCATTATCGTTGCCGCTGCTGGATGTGGTGAATCCTGTCTTCGGGTTTGAACGAGCGCCGCAGCCGAAACGCATGGTGCTCATTTGCAATGCGCTTGGTTTGTACCCTCCGTCACTGTTCCCGAAAACGCCCGGAACTGACTACACAAACACGGAGTACCTCGAACTGCTCAAGGAACACCGAAGTGACTTCACGCTGTTTTCCGGCCTTTCACATCCGGACCAGAATGGCAAGGAGCCGCACGATACGGAAATGACCTTTCTGACGGCGGCGATCAATCCCGGGCTGGGAGGTTTCAAAAACACGGTTTCTGTTGATCAGGTGGCAGCGATGCACCTGGGTCACACCACGAGGTTTCCGTCCATCACGCTGGGAAGTAACACTCGGGAAAGTCAGTCGTACAACAGCAATGGTGTGATGCTGCCAGCCGATAATCGCCCATCGCGGGTGTTTGCGAAGTTATTCCTAGCCGGAAGTCCGGAAGAGCAGCGGCGACAAAGGAAGAGACTCGCGGAAGGTCGCAGCATTCTTGATGCTGTTGGCGATCGGACGAAGGCGCTCAACCGGCGAGTCAGTGGCGGTGACCGGAAGCAACTCGATGAATATTTCGCCGCCATCCGCACCGCAGAGAAAGAACTGGCTGCATCCGAAGCGTGGCTGGATCGCCCAAAGCCCGAAGTGAACGTCGAAGTTCCGAAGGACATTGCAGAACCGTCGGAATTGCTCGGCAAAGTTCGAGCGTTGTTGAATCTGATTCCGCTCATGCTGCAGACCGATTCAACACGCGTGGTCAGCTTGATGATTCAGTCTGACCACGGCGTGCCAAACATCCCCGGTGTCCACGGCGAACATCACCCGCTGTCTCATCATGGTCAGGACCCCGCCAGGATTGCCCAACTGAAGATCATCGAATCCGGAATCCTCTCGACATTTTCGGAGTTCCTGACGCAGCTTGGACAGAGATCGGCGCAGGGAACTCGACTGTTGGATCACACAGCCGTTCTTTTCGGCAGCAATCTGGGCAACGCGAACGCTCATGACCCGACGAATCTTCCAATCATTCTTGCCGGTGGCGGATACGATCACGGCCAATACGTTGCCTACGACAGAAGGAAGAACAAGCCGTTGTGCAACTTGTTCGTCAATATGCTCAATAATCTGGGCATTGAGGCAGAGTCGTTCGCGACCAGCACGGGAAAGCTGACCTGGTAGGCCGTAACCGTTCGACTTGCCCATCTCCAGGTCGACTTGCCAGGTTCCACCAGACGAATCCAGACGAAGCACCTGAGCCGATTGTTTCTCGGCATCCGGCGGAATAACCCAGTGCGCGTCCACCCAATCCCCGTTGGCCGCGTACTGTTTCCCTTGATGCGAAACGATGTGCATGATCTCGCTGCCGCCCGCATAGTCTCCGTTTTCATCCCGGTAGCCGGCGTCGTAGCTCAGCGACCAGCGAGCGGGTGCGCTTGCAGTAGATGCCGTCGCGACCAGAAAGATCGTAAGCACGGCAAGACATTGGCAGGAAAATCGGAGGAGAACATTTTCCAGCCAAATCGGTTTTGAAACTTCATAGCTCTGCAGTTCCCTGCTCTATTCATTCGCGAGACGCAGTTTGACGTGCGCTACTGAGTCCCGTTCATCGAATACATAGGACGGATATTGGGATGCCGTCGACATTCGGCTACTGTGTGGTTGGGACTCGGAGGCAATGACGCGTTTTGTTTCCGACCAGGGTGCAATCGTAATCCTCAGTGGACAGTCACTGACGCGAATCGACTTGGCGATGTCGTCTCCACTCTGCGACCGTTCATACCGAATCGCCGGCCAATGAGTTTTTTCTTCGCCAGGCATCCGGATCGGCAGGCGGACTTCCATCCACTGCCAATTTGTCGGCATTGTATCATGCACAAGGAGTCGGTTGTCGGGGATGGAATACTCGAGTCCGGCGAGTCCTTCCAGATAAAGCAGCAACTTTCCTGCGTTGAAATTTGAATACTGATCGCCGAATAACTTGCCGCTGCGCGTATAGGCCTCCGGCGCGACCGGAATATTCCAGCCCGAATGGAAGTTGTAGTTTTCCAGATGATTCAGGGTCAATCGCCAGGCCGGATTGCCCAGGCGCTGACGGAACATGCCGTCGAGTGTGAAGTAGGCCGTGTCAGGCGTGTAGCCAAATGCATGGTCGGCGTTTGACGCGTATGTCTCCATGGACTGACGCGCCATTGCCAGCGGGAAGAAGTCGCCGGTAAAGCCCTTTTCCTGGTCCTGCGCCCAGGATTGGGTCATTCTCAGGGCGTAGTCGCGCGGGAAATGCTTCGAGCGCATGTGCCAGAAGCCGGTCGTCATCAGCATTCCATCCTTGCTGCCTCCAAAGAAACTCTTGTGACCATTGATCTGCCAGCGCTGATCGAACCAAGTTCGAATCTGTTCCTCGCCGAGCGGCGTTAGCCGCTGCCAGTGTTCGATGTCGTCATCGTGACCGGTCAAGCGGGCCATCTTCGTCAGAACTTCAGCAACTTCAAAGTGGTTTGAGAAGAAGGGTGCGATGCGCTGGTGGAAGACCTCTCGGAAGTAGCCCTCGTAACACGCCCGCAGGAATTTGAGGTCGCCAGTGTGCTGATAAATCCGCCACGCTCCGAGGACATGCTCTGATAGCTCGTTGCCGTACACGCCGGAGTGCCATGTCGTCCCCTTGTTGTCGGCGAGCGAGATTACGCCGTCGGGTGACTTTCGATAATGTCCGGCCTTAAAGAGATGCTTCCAGGTCAGCACGTTGCCATAGGCATAGCGCGACTTGTTGGCGGTCCATGCACCGACTCGGATCTGAAACGTTGCGTCGTAACGGTGCATTCCGAGAAAGTTGTTGACCGCCGTCTGTGTATGCGGCTCCATCTCCCAGCCACGCTGCACGTCGATGTAGTACATCAGGTACAGCGACCACAGGTAATAGTAGATGTCCTCAAACTTCCGGTCCGAACAGCGGAACCATGGGATGTCCTCGTTGAGTTGTCGGTTCATCTGCCGCGTCTTGGCAAGCATCATTTCACGAGCGCGCGTGGACGTCGTCGCAGTGGCATCTTGCTGCCGTTCTGTCGGATGTTCTTGCTGTGCCGGCAGGATGCCGGCACTACTCCCCCCCAGCACAGCCGTCGCATTCTGTATTGCTTGGCGCCCGTCATCATGCATCGCCCAGACGAGCACGACGCCCTTCGAATTACAGGGCACATCGAACTCATACTGCCACTCGCCGTGCCCGCCCTTTTTGAACCGATGGTTCTTGGCGAAGTTGCGTGAGGCAGCGAGAACCGTACTCATTCCCTCATACATGATTGGACCGACGTGCTCGGACCGATCGGTTTCTGGCCGGCATTTCGTCGTTCCGCCTTCGACGATATGGATGGCATTGTGGTCCGCGTCATACTTGATCTTCGCCGTGCTCGTCACACTGTGCCGCCCGAAGAAGCTCCGACCGTCGAACCGTAGCGTGACAGGTTGCGAAGCGATTATGACTGAGCAAGCGGCATCATTGGCGGCGATGAACTTCTCTTCCCGCAACTGGACGCCGTCAACTTCGTACTCACAGATCATCCGGTCTGGTCGCCAGAACATCTTCGTCGGAATGGGATGGCTATGAATCTTCTCACCGATTACGACGCTGCCATACAGCACCCGTGTATCTTTGTAGAACTCCCAGCCCAAGAAATCGTTGCCGCGCCCCGTGTCGTCATGCCCCTTACAGCGACTTTGGACCAATCCAACGCCGCGGCTGCGCAGATCGTGGTGGAACGGATGAGTCAGGCCGAGCGTTTCGTGTTCCTTCAGCTCCCAACTCGCGTGAAATCCGCCGACATAGTACGTGATGTTCCCGGCCAGGAAGCCGTGTTTTCTTCCCTGAATCTCCTGCTGCAGACGTTGGCAGTAGTCGGTAGCAGGCGGCGATGCTGCGAATGCAGCACCGCAGCTCAGCCATACTGTTGCAGTTACAAGTATTGAGCGACACTTTCTCATGAATTCAGTGCTCGCAATCCTTAGTTAGGCTCGGATGCATATGTCACGATCCGAAACGAAGAGTCGGTCCAACGGGCGCACGGTAGCGGCAAGAGGAATCATTCAGGTCTTCGAATGCGGGGATGCTCGTCCTGTAATCTGTGGCATGCAGTCGGATGAGTACGCTACGTTGGATGCGAACGTCGGGATGCACAATTGGCGATAGGCCATCGAACGATATCGGATCGTGATACTGATCGCCGTCAGCAACTCTTGTTGACATGAGTAGCAAGTAGTTCGTGTTTTCATCGAGCGTGACCGCCTTCTTGAGCGAAAAGTACCGAAATGATTCGTGCAGTTCGCCGATTTCCCCCGCCGCGACTTCGACACGCGCGATCTCGGTCCATTGACTCGAATCCAGCCGCACCAACCGAAGCACGTGAGGGGCTTTGAGCCCTCGATGGCTCTTTTGCGTGGTGAATCGGGATGGCTGGTCGCTTTGGGAATCGGTCGGAATGGCGCGGGCGGCTCGCACGGGGCGGTCTGTGTCGTGATCGTCCCACAGGCCGAGGTGCGTCACCTGCTTAGTTCTACTTCCGCCTTTCAGGTTGAATTCGAAACCGATTTCTCCCGTGACATCGTTGCGTAGGTTGTGCCAGCCGGGATTGGCGAACAACTCTCTTCCAGCCAAGGCGTCCAACTCTCTGGCGCAGCCACGGTTGTGGATCTTCAGAAGCGTATCAGCCAACTCACTTGCAACATCCTTTCGCGACTCAGTGTTCGCGTCGCCGTCTTCATATAGGTTGTTCTCCAGGTCGTAGAGCACCGTTGGCAGAGAATCGCCTCGCGACCCATCTGCTGACCATGGAGCCCAAGGCATGGCAAGGCCGCCACTGACGATGAGCTTGTTCGTGCCCTG
>JAHELS010000460.1 GCA_024644085.1 Rhodopirellula sp. | reverse complement strand
AGGTTGCCGCTGCCGGCGTCAATCGCCGATTGCAATTCGTCGGTTGCATCGGGCAACGATTTAAGTTGTGGAATCTGCTCGATGGCTTTGGTCCATTGAGCCTGCACTGACCCACCGGTGAGAATTATTGCCAGCAGGGGAAGGAGGAATCGCATCGTTGTTAAACCTTGGCCGGAGTGCGGAGTTCAACAGCGTAGTCCATCTGCGTTTGCCGCGGTTTGTCCGCAACCACCTGAAATGGCCGGCACGCCGTGTCCTGCCCGTGCTTCGATCAGAAAACCGGTTCCGCGTCGCACTACTTGATGCCGATCACCATCGAATCGGGACCGACAAGATGGTCCACGTGGGTTTGGCAGAACCCGGCCTCCCGCATCCACTCCGAGCAATCCTCTCCGGTGTAATCAAACCCACCGGATGTTTCGATCAGCATGTTGAGGCTCATCAACAATCCGAATACGTTTTCTCGCCGCTCGTCATCGATGATCGACTCATAAACGATCATCGCCCCACCGTCGGGCAATGCATCAAACGCTTTGCCGATCAACGTCTTCTTTTCATCCAGATCCCAGTCGTGCAGGATGTGTCCCATCATGATCACGTCAGCTTTGGGTAACGGATCGCGAAAGAAGTCGCCTGCTTGAAACCGCAATCGGTCGACCAGACCGTGCTGTCGAACATACTCGTTGAAAATCGGCTCGACGACCGGTAAGTCGAAGCCGATACCACTTAAATGTTCGTTAGCCAGTCCAACCTGGACCGCCAGGTCACCCTGGGCCGTTCCGACATCCACGTAGCTTTTGTATTCCTTCCAATCGAAATGGGCCGCAATCGCGTGGTTGGCCGGACTCGAGAGCCCCGTCATCGCGGATAGAAATCCTCTCAGTCGTTCTTCGCTGGAGTAAAGGGTTTCGAAGAATGAAGCACCGCCACCCTTGGTCTCGCATTGCGGCTGGCCCGTACGAAGCGCTTCGGTGAGATGACTCCAGAATCCAAACAGCCGGTGGCTGGCCATTTCCAGCATACCGCCAACGTAGGAAGGCTTGTTCTTGTCGAGATACAGATCCGTCTCGGGCGCATTCCGATAAACGCCCCCGTCGCGATTGAGGAATCCCATCGCGACTAACGCATCAAGAAAATCACGCGCCGACCGTGGATGCAATTCCAGACGCCGCTGCAATCCCTGCAAGTTATCGGGCTCCTCCGCCAACTCGGTGAACAAACCGATCTCGACGGCGCTGAGTAACACCTTTGAGCCCCAGAAACCAAGGCCCACCTGCATGATTCGATCCGGCGTGGGTTGGTCACTCATCGCACTTACCTCCGCGTCAACGATGCTTCACAACGTTTTCTCAAAGGTGCATCTTATCACTCGTCGCCAACACCGTTTGTCCAGACAGGCGTCCCACAATAGGAGCCGCACTCGCTTTTTGGTATTGCGCGAAAACGGTTCATGGTAGCGTTTTACCTGCAAAAAACGGTCCGAAAAACAAAACCAGAATTCACGCTCCTCCCTTCCGCTCAAGTGCGAGAATGTACCAGCGAAAGCTTCGTAGGCCGGTCCGGCCTACGACTCGCGGGGCGCTCGATAATCGGTGCAAACCCGAACACCCCAGACCAAACATGAGATCACGATGGCCGATCACAAAGTTGTCTCCAGCGAACAATGGCTCGCCGCGCGTAAAGAACTGCTCGAACAGGAAAAGGAATTCTCGCGTTTACGGGACCAGCTGACGCGAAAGCGCCGCGAGCTTCCCTGGGAAAAGATCGAGAAGGAGTACACATTCCAAAGTGCAAAGGGAACCGAGTCGTTGGCCGAATTGTTCGGCGATCGCAGCCAATTGATTATCTACCACTTCATGTTCGGGCCCGATTGGCCCGAGGGTTGCAAGATTTGTTCCATGATTGGCGACCACTACGATCCACTGCGGATCCATCTGAAACATCGCGACGTTGAATTGGTAACCGTTTCGCGTGCGCCGCTTGAAACGCTACACGCTTACCGGGAAAGAATGGGATGGAAATTCAAATGGGTCTCTTCGCTGGGTACCGACTTCAACTGGGATTTTCACGTATCGTTCAAGCAAGAGGACCTCGATTCGGGAGAAGCCTATTACAACTATCAGAGACCGGCAAAGTTTCCGGTCGCCGAAGCTCCGGGAATCAGCTCGTTTTACAAGGATTCCGAGGGCCAGGTTTTTCACACCTATTCCTCGTTTGGCCGCGGACTGGAAAACTTCCTCGGCATCTACAACTTCCTTGATATCGTCCCCAAAGGTCGAGACGAAGATGGATTGCCCTATCCGATGGCCTGGGTGCGGCACAAGGATCGCTACGAGGACGATTCATTCGTTGATCCCTACGCCGCGCAGTGACCCGCCATTGATCATCGGACGATTGCCTGCAGAACACTTCGTAGGCCGGACCGAGCTCTGCGAGTTCCGGCATTGAGTGGCCTGATCGCCGGAACTCGCAAAGCTCGGCCCGGCCTACGACTCACCCATCGTGCTTGTTTTCACACACAGATTTCGAACCACAACATCAATACTGTCGCTGCGATCTTGTAACGAGCTTGTAACAAGCGCAACATCACCAATGGCATGCGTGCTTGCAAATAGTGCATCATCAAAACTCGCGATTCGTGCTGGATTCTCGTATGTTTCGGCATGTTGAGATTCATTGCGTGAGGCTCTTCCGCGTTGCCGCATGCGTCAAAGAATCTCGAGATTCTTGCCTTCTCCCTAAGAAACGTGGGCCCAAACACGTTATAGATAATGGAGATCACCT
>JAHELS010000208.1 GCA_024644085.1 Rhodopirellula sp. | reverse complement strand
CTCGAGCAGTTGGTCGCGCAAGACTTCGACCAAAGCAAGATTCTCAGTCAGGATGGTGATCGCCCGCTGACGTTCCTGTTCCAGAATGTTGCCAACCTGGCGATCAATCGCTTCGAGCTGGCTGGCGGAGAGCTGTTGAGCCGGGCGATGCGGATCATTTTGCGTCGGATAATACCCTACGCCGACCTGTTGTCCGCCAGCACCGAATTCCTCGACCATCGCGCGGGCGATCTCGGTTGCCCGGACGATGTCTCCCGACGAGCCGATTGACAAATCATTGAGCAGCAGATGCTCGGCTTCGCGTCCACCCATCAGCACGCAGATGTCGTCAAGGAGTCGCCTCTGCGTGACAACGTACTTATGAGCATGGTCTTGATGTCGAACAAACCCGAGTGCCCCGGCCATGTCGGCGCGGATCGAAATGCGATCAATGGGGGGTGCATGAGGACAAAACATCGCGCACACGGCGTGTCCGGATTCGTGTGTCGCGACGACCCTTTCTTCATGAGGCGTCATTTTGGGCCGGTCGAGCCACTCGGTCAGCGCGCGGTCGATATCGCCCGGCTCGGTCGGGCCGGTCACATTATCGCGCAATCGATTGCGCGCGACCGATCGGCAGAGTGCGTTGATATGGTCGCCGGAAAAACGTGTTCCCGGCGCGGCACCTTCGACATACTCGCCGGTCCGACGCACTGCGAACTCCATCGCCTGGTCGGTCATGTTGAGCCGCATCTTGTCGTTGTAAATGCCCAGGATGGCGCGGCGATCGTCCGTGTCGGGATGAGGGATGTGCAAGTGAAATTCGAACCGGCCGGGGCGGAGCAGCGCCGGATCGAGAATGTCGACGAAGTTTGTTGTGCCGACGACAAAGACCAACTCCTCGCTGTTGAACCCGTCCATCTCGGTCAGCAACTGATTGACCATCGAATGCTCGACGCCGCTGCCGGTGTAGGTTCCGCGCGCCGATGCGAATGAATCGAGTTCATCAAACACGATGATCGAAGGCGCCGATTGCCGTGCGCGGTGAAACAGTTGGCGAAGACGTTCTTCGCTCTCCCCAACCCAGCGGCTCTTCAGTTCCGGACCGGAGACGACGGTAATCGCCGCGCCAATCGCCGTTGCGATGGCCTTTGCAAACATTGTCTTGCCAGTGCCGGGAGGACCCCAGAAAATCATTCCGCGCGGGATCAATTCTTCCAATCGTCGAATCTCGTCGGGGTCGGTGCGATTATCCTTGGCCGATAACACGTCGAGGATTTCGGATGTCAATCGTTGTTTGACTTTCGTGTATCCCCCGATGTCCTTTTGCAGATCGACACGGGGGATTTCGAGCTTGCCGCCCGAGGTAGCCTGGCGAATTTGCGCGTAGGCTCGTTTCGGGTCACTCGGATAGTCTTCGCCGGTTAACGTCGAAAGCATCTTGCGCAATCGGACCGCGTTCATTCCTGAAACGTACTTATACAGATTCCATGGATTGAACTCCTTCCCGAACTTGCGCGCCTCTTTTTGTGTGATCAACTGCTTTAGCCGGGGCCTGGGAATCCCCAGCAAACTGTGTTGATGCGGAAACAGGTTTTCGATTACCTCTGGCAGAGGAAACGAAGGATCCTTGAACCCTAGCCACACGAGTTCAGGATTCTCGTACAGAAGCGGAATCACTTCGCGCGCTTCAGCTGTCAATCCGCCCTGGCTGGTGGTCAACAGATCGAGATGCGGTAACACGACGACCCGTCGTTCAACAGCACCCCGCACCGCATCGCGAAGCTGGCCGATCATCGTTCCCACCAGCCCCGTTTGCATCGCATCGGCAGGCTGGTCCGCCGGCGGCCGTCCGTCGAGGTAAAGGCATCGCAATTCGCTCTGACGCAGCCGCGCGCGAATATTCATGAACACGAACGGTGCAAGATCCTTGTCGCATTCGATCAGCACCGGCAAACCTCGTGTCAAATCCGAGGCTGTATCGGTTAGTTGCACGGCGTATGCAGCCTCGACCGACTGCTCGGCGGTCAATTCCTTGGGGAGTTCCTGTTCCGGGATCATGACCGACATGGACCACAGTTTTCTTGGAGGAGTAGACAGCGCGGGTGTGGCGGATGAATCCGTTGCAGGTTTGCAAACGTCAAACTTCGACGACGATCGTCAGCGAACCGGACTCGGGATCTTCGGTCAATTCTTTGATTTGGCCGATTTGGGCAGCCTTCTGTTTAAGGGCTTCCGCTGTTGCCCGATTGGCGGCCTGGTCCAATTCCGTCCTTAGATCCGCCAATTGACCCTCGAGTTTGTCAGTGATCTTCTTCTGCAGCTCGTTCTCGCGCTCTTTAACATCGCCTTGCAGATCGTTGTTGAGGTCTTGCTTTAGTTTTTCTCGCACGGACTTGGAACTTGGTCCGACGTCGTCGTAGCTGCGTCCCACCCGTTCGCCGCTGACTTCGACCTCACACGCAGTCTCACTTTTGACGGTGACCGTTCCCGACTTCAGGTCGACAATCACTTTCGTTTCCCCGTCGCCGCGCACAACGGTGTCGCCGTCGCGCTCAAAACCCTGGCGCACCAACTCGGCGGCCAAAAGATCTGCCATCTGGTCCGCCGGCAGTATGTCAAGCAGTTCGAGCTGAGATTTCACATGATCCTCGGCACGGATAACCTTGCGGACCGATTCCTTGACGCTGATTCGATAAGCGCGGCTCATAGCGTTTCCTGTTGATGGTGGGTCGAGCATTCCGTCACGCCCGAGTCTCTCCATTGTCGTTGATGGGCGTCCCAATGTGCAAATGGGTTCTGCGAGGGCTTAAAAACTCAGTTCCTGGAGCACTCGATCGGCGTGCAGAAGCGAATCTTCGGCGTCGCACGACTCCCACAACGATTTCCACAATTGTGATTCGGCGTACCCCTCGTCGAAGTAGCCGACCGATTGGCTTGCCGACTGCCACTGACGCAGCCTCGCTCCGAAGCGCAGAAGAACGGACGCACATTGGTACGTTGCGGTTCGGTCGGCGAGCCTCAAATCGGTCGTGTCGAGAGAACCGATCCATTGTCCGCGTTGGGCATGAGCGTCTGCGATTCGCTTCATCACTTCGAGCACGAATCGGCACAGATCACGACGGGAATTTCGTTCGGCGGAATCGAACAATTGATCGAGAATTTGTTCCTGGACACGTCCAAGACGTTGCATGGAATCAGGACGAGTGATTCGGCACTTGTTCTTTTCGACGTCGGTCCAAACGCGGGCCAGCTCGTCCTGTATCGCTTCGAGTACCCAGCCGTCGTCGAGGTCGATCCATTGATCAATGTCAGGCTGGGGCATCACCTTGGCTTCGGCAAATTGTTCGGGCATCGCCAGAGCGATCAGTGCGTTTCCCCGAATCACATTTGTTTCATACCAATCGGAAATGAGTGTCGTTTCGCGCAAGGCGGTGACGGTCAGGTACAACAGAAACTGATCTCCCGGCGTCAATGTTCGTGACGTGGGCGGGATCCAAATCGGCATCTTCTGTGTTGCGTCGGATTGCGTCAGCCACATCAGCAGATCAATCGACGCGGGCGAGAATTCGAAACCGAGACGTGCCGGTTCGGTTCGTTGCCATAGATTGCCGTCGCAAATTGCGTCGCCACGAATGTGTCGGTGTTGCATCCAGGCGCCGCCACGCGTGAGAGTCATGGTGGTGCCGCTCGCAAGCGAATGTTGGACCAAGTCGACTGCGTCCCGGCTCAGACATTCAGGGCGAGTCGCAGGCCGAACAAGCGCCGGCAGAACCTGATTCACGTGAGAATGACCCAGCACGCAGTGGAGAATGCGTAAGAGATTCGATTCGAAGCGACTGACGGTGCGCATCGGAAATCAGGAAGTGGGGTTTGAATTGCGACCCCGGCAAGATACCCAAACGATGTCAATGTAGCCATCGCTCACCTCGGAGCGGTGGGAAACTTGCGTTACCGGCGGACGATGGCTAGTCTGTTCCTGTATCCCTTCGGACCCGGATTGCCGCCTTGACCAACGACACTGCAACCCCGCCCCCCGAGCAACTTAGCTCGGACGACGTTCAGCGCATCGAACAGTTGCAGCAGTGCCATGCCCGGCTGAAATCGGAACTGGCACGGGTCATTGTTGGTCAGGTTGACGTGATCGAGGAGTTAGCGATCGTGCTGTTTGCACGCGGCCACGGGTTGCTGATGGGCGTGCCGGGGCTGGCGAAGACTCTGTTGGTCAGCAAGCTTGCTGAAACGATGTCGCTTGAATTCAGCCGCATTCAGTTCACGCCTGATCTGATGCCGATGGATATCACCGGAACGGACATACTGCAGGATACTCCCGAGGGTCGTCGCGAATTTCAATTCGTGCATGGACCTGTCTTTGCCAACATTGTGCTGGCTGATGAGATCAATCGTGCCCCGCCGAAGACTCAGGCGGCGATGCTCGAAGCGATGCAGGAGCGGCGGGCGACGGTGCTGGGGAAACCCTACCATTTGGATGAGCCGTTTCTTGTCCTGGCGACACAGAATCCGGTCGAGCAGGAAGGGACTTACCCGTTGCCCGAAGCACAGCTCGACCGATTCATGTTCCTGATTGAATTGACGTACCCTTCGGAATCGGAAGAAATCCAGATTGCGCGGACCACGACCGGCGATGAATTGCCGACGCTCGAGCCGTTGATGCACGCGGAGGAAATTCTCTCGTTCCAGCATCTCGTCCGCCGAGTGCCGGTTCCCGAACATATCTACCAATTCGCAGTGAAGCTCGTCCGCAAGACCCGCCCGAATGAAGATGCCGCGCCCGATTGGCTCAAGCCCCTGGTTTCATGGGGAGCCGGTCCGCGAGCCATTCAATATTTAATTCTCGGTGGAAAGACCCGGGCCGCGCTCAACGGGCGATACATGGTTCGATTGGAAGACATCCAGGCGGTGGCGGAACCGGTTTTGACGCATCGGTTGATCACGACATTCGCAGCCCAAAGTGAGGGTGTCGACGCTCGGCAGATCGTCCGGCGGTTGGTCGAAGAAACAACGCAATCCGGACTCGGTGCCGAGTCGACATCTTCGGTCGGCTCGCAAGGGTAAAGCAATGCGACACACGTTCGCATTGGGAGCGGCGGGACGCTGGATCATGCTCCTCGGCATTACGTCGTTGTCGCTTTCCGCAGTTGCCGAGACCGAGCCGCCAAGAGAACCAGTCGATTCTGCGGCGACTTCGGATCCGTTCGAGTTGATGTTTCGTCGTGCCGTTGAAGCGATGGATGAATCCTACGACGGTTGGAACCATCGTGCCGATGAAACGGTCGACAGCACAACGTTCACGATCAACTATACCGCATCGATCTCGGTCGACGGTCGACGGCGACTCGATCGGGTCATGATTTTGCACGCCGACGAGAACCAGGACCGCAGCGTAAATCGTGACGAGGCGCTGCGGTTCCTCGAGATCCAACTTGGGATGCGCTGGGTCACCGGCGATTCACTGCGGGCTGCGGACGGCTCGGTCGTCGACTTCGCGAAATTCCTGGAACTCGATACCGACCAGGACGACGCGATCAGTCTCGATGAGGTGGATGAGACTCTATGGGACGATGCAATCTCACCGGCTGACTTCCAGCTGCTCGATCTCGAGGAGGATGGATTGCTGTCGCTTGCGGAGTTCTCGGATCCCGATGGGCCGAACGTCGTCGACCCAATCGAAACGTTTCGCAAGGCGGATGTCGACAACGATGAATTGCTCGACGAAAAGGAGTTGCGACGGGCAACTGAGAAACGTCGCATGCATCTGGTCAAATCGAATCTTGCCGGTTTCGACGACAACGGCGACGGAAAGTTGTCTCTTTCGGAATACCGTTTGTCGATGCTCGGCAACTACAACTACCCGTGGGAAACGATCCCCAGGGACGACGACCGCGACCATCTGCTCTCGTTTGACGAATTCAAGTTTCACAAGCGAGATTTGTTTCAGCTGCAGCGGCGGTACTATTTTCACCGGTTGGATCGCGATGGGGACGGATTCTTGTCAGCGGCGGAATTTGAGTTCAGCAAACACAAGTTGCATTCTCTGTATCGCGTCTCAGTCAATGGTGAAGAGTCAACGGAGCTGTATCGACACGAAGATTTTCCGGTGCTCGGCTCTCCTTCCGTTTCTCCCGACGGAGGCTGGATTTTGTTTGACGCGACGCCGCCCGAGGGGGCGAATAAAGCTCAGATTCTGCTGATGACATCCGACGGTGCCGACGTCCGGGATTTGTGTGATGGATTGATGCCGAGTTGGTCCAGTGACGGTTCGCAATTCGCCTGCTCGCGATATGAAGGCGGCACCGGGATTTGGATCATGAACATGGACGGCACGCCCGACCGACGAATTGACGATGGCTGGGCAGCCCAGTGGTCGCCCGACGGCAAATCGATCGCCTACACCAATGACAACAGCGTTCGAGTTTATGATGTCGCGAGCGGCGAAAGCCGCGTCGTCTTGCCCAAGGGATCGCATCATTACCAATACATCTATTGGAACATGAGCTGGTCGCCCGACAGCCGACAAATTGTTTTGCGAGCGAAGAAGGGAGACAGGCAGGAGATCGCGATTGTCAATGCGACCGGTGATCCCCAAGTGGAAACACTGTTTTCGTCGAATAAAGATTTCGGATTCGATCTTGCCTGGTCACCCACGGGGCCACAGATCCTTTTCAACATGTATTCCCGAAAATACCTTCGTGAGGTCATCTTTAAGATCGACCTTCGAAACCGGGGACGTCCCAAACCGTTGCTTGAAGCCAACACCGCGATGCGGTGGTCCTCGATCGCTTTCAGCCCGGACGGTAAGTGGATGGTTTTGACGACGCCGAATTGAACGCAGTGCGTCGGAGGCAACAGGTACATGCCGCAATCAACCGGTGACAACGCGAAGTCTTTGCCATGGCAAAAGAAACTCGCGTTCGCAGTACTCACGACGATGGGCTTCTTCTTGCTGCTGGAGACCTGCTTGTTGCTCTTCGGCATCGAGCCTGTCACGCGATCGGCTGATCCGTTTGTCGGTTTCTCCCATCAGGTTCCTTTGCTGGAAGCGGATCGAGACTCCAGCGGCCAGGCCGTGTTCAAGACCGCTGCGAACAAGCTCTCCTGGTTCAACCCTCAATCGTTTCCCGCAGAGAAACCGGCCAACACGCTGCGTGTGGTTTGTGTCGGCGGCTCAACCACTTTCGGTCGGCCGTTTGATGACCGTACATCCTTCTGCGGGTGGCTGCGCGAGTATCTTCCACTCGTCGATTCGTCGAAGGAGTGGGAGGTGATCAATGCGGGAGGCGTCAGCTACGCGAGCTATCGAGTCGTCGTGGTGATGGAAGAATTTGCCCGATGCGAACCTGATCTGTTCATCGTGTACACAGGACACAACGAGTTTCTTGAAAATCGAACCTATGGCAGCATTCTGGACCAGTCGTCGCTACGAAGGTCCGCCGATGCAATGGTCCGCAAAACCAGAACCTGGGCGGGCGTCAGTGCGTTGATCGAGACCCTTAGCAGCGACGAGACCCTTAGCAGCGACGACAGTTCAAACTCGCCTGAATTGGCCAGCGAAGTCGACGAAAGATTGAATCATTCGATCGGCCCCCAGGATTACCATCGTGACCCCGCGTGGCAGAAAAACGTCTTGTCTCACTTCGAGTCGAATCTCGCGAGGATGAGTGAAATTGCCAAGCGAAGCGGCGCAGAGATCCTCTTTATTACGCCCGCTTCCAATCTTCGTGATTGTTCACCCTTCAAGTCGGAAACGTCGATCGATCCGAATTCGGATCAGGCTGCCGAATTCAGCGACCAGTTGGACCTTGGGAAGTTGTTGATCGGAGACGGCGAGTTTGACGCTGCGTTGGAACTATTGTCGGGCTTGGTCGAGGTCGACGGCCGCCATGCCGAGGCACATTTTCTGAGAGGGCGAACTCTTTTTGCTCTCGAGCGATATGACAAGGCCGGCGCCGCGTTTGGCCGCGCAATTGACGAAGATGTCTGCCCGCTGCGGGCGACCTCGGCGTTCGTCGAGACCGTTCGTCGTGTCGCACGTGGCGAGGACGCGATGTTGGTTGACTTTGAAGAACGGCTGCTTGCCGACTGTGAGCGTAAATTGGGGCACCGCTGTGTGGGCGAGGAGTATTTTCTCGACCACGTCCACCCGACGATTGACGTAAACCGAACACTTGCTTTGTGGTTGATCGACGAGCTGCGGCAATGTGACTGGATTCGCGGGGCAACTCCGTCGGAAACGGAATTGAACGATGTGCGGATGAGGGTCATCAGCGGAATTGATCGGCACTCACACGGGGTCGCATTTCGTAACCTTGCGAAGGTACTGCATTGGTCCGGAAAATTCGCCGAAGCCATTCCACGTGCACGTGACGCGCTGGGGTTGATCCCGGACGATCCAGAGAGTCGTTTTCTGCTCGCTGATTGTCTGGTCAACTTGGGTCGAGATGACGAAGCCTTCGCCCAGTACACGGCATTGATGGATGGGCATGAGTATCCACGTGCGTTTCTGCCATTTGGCGAATTGCTCGCCGCCCGCGGTGATCTCGTCGGGGCAAAAGCGTATTTGATGCAAGCCTTGATGACCGAAAGAGAAGATCATCGCGTGCGGGCACATTTCGCCCTGGGACTGGTCCACCTGCGACTTGGCGAGTATGAATTCGCCGCTGAATCGATGGAAGAAGTCCTCCGGCGGCACCCCAGCGACGAGGTAGCGTTGGCCGCGTACGCGGAGGCGAAACGAGCGATCAGCTCGGGGGTCGGCGACGAATCCGGGAGTTACGGCGAGGGGACGGAGAAATGACGCTCTTGAGGAATCAGCCGCGGCCCGCTAAATTGCGGTTTCAATCAGTGGAAAAACCACAAAAGTCATCGATATTGAGACGAGGAAATGGCACATAAAAAAGGTCAGGGGTCGAGCCGGAATGGTCGCGACTCCAACGCCCAACGACGCGGCGTCAAGAAATATGGCGGCGAATCGGTGCGAGCTGGAAATATCATTGTCCGGCAGGTCGGAACCAAGTTCCACCCTGGAAAGGGCGTCGGGCAAGGAAACGACTACACCCTGTTTGCGTTGATCGACGGCAAAGTGATGTTTGATCGCGAAGGCCGACGCGTGAACGTGGTGGAAGAAGCCTAGTTACGCGTCCACGTCTACACGAGCAACAACGCCTCGCGAGCACTGCGAGGCGTTTCTCGTTTCTGGTCACGTGGTTCAGCCGTTACGGCAAGACTTCGACCGTAATCGGATGTGACGTAACGCCCCCGTCGACGGCCCCGGTCAAAAAGAACGATCGCTTGCCCGGTTTCGTGATCGGATCTGCTGTCAAGAAGAACTCGCGTTCGCTTTCTTCGGTTCGCACCAGCAAACCGTTCAACCCGATGTTGTCGACGTAAACGCCGTGCGTGGTGTTGCGTCCTGAATTCTCATTACCAAGACTGACCTCGTTCTTGAATTCCTCCTTGCGGCGCAACACGACGCGTGCCGATACCGTTTCACCGCGCCGCAGCGTCAACGTCCAGTTTTCGTTTTCCGCCACCTCGCGGTCGATCGGCTGGATCGATGGAATTGCGCTGGGTCGATCGCCGAGTGTCAATTCGCCAAGATCACCGGCGCGTCGCTCAACGATGCGTCCATTGATCTTTGCGCGAGCCACGACGGTGGGCGAAATCGTCCCCTCCCATCCCTGGGCGTCTTCGCTGACCCAAAGCGTCCCCACGGCGTAGCGTTGGCCCGCTTCGACGGTCAGCGGAACGTTTGCCACGATGTCTGGATGCAGGTCATGAATGTCAAACGTGACCGGTCCGTTGAAGCCGTCGATTCGGTCAATGCGAACCGTGAATTCGCGCCCGGCGCCACGGAGTATCTTTGCATTGGGCCGGCCGATCGATGGTTTAAAACCAGGGGCAGCAGGGCGTATTTTCAATTGGTAGGAAAAGTTGTCGCCGCCGTCGCCGCTCGTATCGGCGATTCGAACGGTGTAGGTTCCATCGGCGGGGGCCGTGAACAACAATCGACTGTTCTTACCAGCGACGCGCGTCGGGTCGTCGTCATTCTCGAAGTAAATGTCAAACACCGGCAAGCCGTTGGCGATCGGCGTCGCGTCGCTTCGCAGAGGTCGAACAATGTATGCCGGTTCGCCCAGTGCGTGAGTCGTCGGCGAAGTGCCGAAGAAGGTCCAGCGACCTCCTTCGTTGGGATAGACGTTGTAGCCCGAGTCAGGTCCCCGGGGATACATCCACAATCGCGTCACCTCACCCGCCGCATAGAAATAGTCGTTCAGACTCATCTCCTGCCAGTTGAAGACACGGAAGTCATTGATTTGGCTGCTGTCCTTGCCGCGGAATGTGAAGTACGAGTCGCGCACCGCCTGCAGCCGCGTCCTCAGCACAGGTTGGTGGTTGGCATCGAGGATGGTAACCATTGGGTCGATTGGACTCTTGTTCGCAGCGTCACCGTCGATCGCCCAGACTTCACCGGCGCGGGCGGTCCATTGATAGTGGTCGGACTCACCCCGTTGGCTGAGGATGCCGCTGATTTGTGCGCCGCGCGGTACGGGAATGGGTGAATGTTCCTCGGCACCGGATGGGTCGGATTGGATGGACTCGCGTGCTTTTTCCTCATCCAGCATCGTCAATGCATCGAGGTCGAGGTAAACACGCCTGAGTCGTTGGTTGTCGTCGTCGACTTCGGCGATCTCGATATCGGGGATTTTTCGCTGGACGATCTCTCCATTCATCAGTGAAACCGTCACGGTCCGGCCATCGGGGCTGATCCCGAGGTCGCTACCCGTTTCGCCAAGCGGCTCGAGGACGGCGGCCTGGTTCCAATCGGCGGTACGGATCACTTTGACGTTTCCCGCTTCGCTGAGCACGACGACCGCTTTGCCGTCGGGGGAAAGTTGGAAGTTAACCAGGGGCGATTCGTCGACGAATCGGGTTGCCACGATCGGGTTGATCCGCGCCCGGTCTTTGGATCGCAGCGCCCAAACCTCAAGCGATTGTCCGAGCTACCGGCGAGAACGAACTTGCCGTCGCGGCTGAC
>JAHELS010000459.1 GCA_024644085.1 Rhodopirellula sp. | reverse complement strand
CTGATTGGCGGTGGCGGTGCCGGATTCATCGGCAAGGTTCACGCGACTGCCGCCACGCTTGATCGCGAGGCCGAGTTGATTGCCGGAGCCCTCTCATCGGATCCGCAGCGTTCAAAGGCTTCCGCGGCTGCATTCGGGATCGCGAATGATCGCTCGTACGGTTCGTTCCGTGAATTGCTAGAGACCGAAAGCCGGCGTGACGAGAACGAACGTGTCGACTTTGTTTCGATCGCCACCCCGAATCACACGCATTGCGAAATTGCCTGCGCTGCTCTCGGATCGGGGTTTCATGTCGTTTGTGACAAACCCATGACGACAAACATGGCGGATGCCGAGAAAATGCTGGCAACCACCGAGCATAGCGGTCGCGTCTTTGCGCTCACCCATAATTACTCCGGTTACCCGATGATGCGGCAGGCGCGGGAGATGGTTTCTGCCGGAGAACTGGGCGAAGTGATTGCGGTCCGCGTGACCTACGTGCAGGGTTGGATGCATGGCATGCAGCGCGATGCAAGAGCAGAACGTGGCGCTTGGAAGTCAGACCCGACAAAAAACGGACGCGCCGGCTCCTTGGGTGACGTCGGCACGCACGCTTTTCACTTGGCGCGATTCGTCACGGGTTTACGACCGCAATCATTGTTGAGTCGCATGAACTCTTATTCGCACCACCACGAACTGGATGACTACGGTCACGCGATTGTGCGTTTCGATCAGGGAGCCACAGGATTGGTCACGTGGAGTCAAGTCACGCACGGTCGATTGAACGATCTGTCGATCGAAATCGATGGCACAAAAGCGGCACTTACATGGCGACAGGAAGAGCCAAACCAGCTCTTCGTGCGATCGCTTGGAGAGCCAACCAAGATCTACGAACGCAATCCCAGCGCCGGATATTCTTCCCCCACTGCGGTCGCGGCTTGCCGACTTCCCGGTGGGCACCCGGAAGCCTTCTTCGAGGCGTTCGCCAACGTCTACCGCGATGCGTTTGCCGACATGCGGCGATCCGACCGCGGCGAATCGTTCGATTCATCGACGTCACTTTATCCGAATGTCCATGACGGGCTCGACGGTGTTCGGTTCATGACCCGCTGCCTCGATAGCAGTGACGACGATTCCACGTGGCAGCAGTGGTAGCTACGGTTGCGGCAGATCGCTAGTTGCCTCGGTTTCGGATTCCGATCCGAACGCCTGATAGACATACCATGACCTTTTTCGCTCTCCGTGTGGGTGTGCTTTCGATGGTAGCGTCCGCAGCCCGAGCAGCAGTCCTCCTTCATCCGGATGATCGATCCAGCGGTGGTAGTGAAACGACTCGATCCATGGCAGCGAGCGGACCTTTTTCATTGCATACCACAGCGATCCGGCTTGCCGCGATTGCGCCAGATCGTCGTACGAGTCGGTATGAAAGCCCTGTTCACTAAGCAGCACAGGTCGCATCCTGCCTTCCGCGTCCTGCATTTCGGGTCGATCGAGAAACCGACCAAGTACTTCCAGGTTTTGGATCGTAATCAGCGGTGTGTCAAAGTCTTCGTGAATGTTAGTATCGTTCCATGCGACCGGTGCGAACAGATTCTGTGGATAGGGGTGACAGGCAACGCCCCAGGTGAAGTCGCCTTCCAGCTTCGAATAGCGTTGCAGTCGTTCTAAAAAGTCTTTTGGCGCTAGTCGTTTCCACTGATCCTCTGCCGATGCCGCCCAATGATGGGTTAACGACGCAAACACGCGAGCATGTGGATTGTGTGACCGCGCGGCGTTGTGAATCATTCGCATCGAGCGGTAGTACGTTTCGGTGAAAACTTCACGCGGTTGCGCGCCCATGTTTGTCCAGACGGGATGAAAGTCGACTTCGTTGTGCGCGATCCAATTCGTGATCCCGCCTGGTGCCTGATCGGTGTTTCGGTAGCGATCGGCGATTCGATCGAGCACCAACGCGTACAGCTTTGTGCCTCGCTCGGACGACAAATCGGGCATCGCATAAACGCCTCCATCCGACTCGGAGTGCACCAATGGTGATTGCACCATCCGTCTCGAGCGTGGCACGAGCACAATCGCTGACACCACCATCTCGTGTTGACGCGCAAAATCGATCAGTCGGTCATAGCCGCCAAAAACGTTTGAGTTGAAGTAAACGGGCGGCCCGCTGACAGCGACGCGTTCCCTGCCCTCGCCTGAGTTGGATGACAAGAACTGCGTCAAAACCAAATTGATCGTGACCGCGTGGATACCAAGTTCGGGTAATTCCTCAAGCGGCCCGCGACGACTGATTCCGCTCAAGCCCTTCTGAGACTTGGGGCGTGGTTGCTCCGCGGCATACTGGCCGCTGCTCGGGCGAATCGTGGTGGCGAAATGCCGGGCGGTCAAGAATTGCTTTGACTGCGAATCGGTTTCTCGAATCCTCCAACCGCTGTGCAGTCGGTCGCGGTCGGGGACCCTGCGTGGCACTTGGGCTCGAAATCGATCGCCGCTGACAGTGATCGGTTCATCACAGATGATTCCTTGTTCGCTGATCGATTCATTGGGCGGGTACTCAACTAACTTCCACGTATCCGTCGCGGATCGCCGATCGGCAAGTCTGCCCATCAGCGTCACCGATTTTTCGTCCACCGTGATCTGATCGAATTTCAATGGAAACGACGACGTCAAGTAGCGCGTGATCCGTTGGGCCTGAGCCATCTGCTGCTGACGGCGGATTGCTGCCTGCGATGCGTCACGGATTTCCTTTGAAGTTCTTGAACGCAAATGCATACCACGGATTTGCAGGCGTACGTTTGATTCCATGCCTAGGTCGAT
>JAHELS010000207.1 GCA_024644085.1 Rhodopirellula sp. | reverse complement strand
AGTGAACCAGATTCCCAACAGGAACAAGTTCGAGAAGTTCCATGAGTATTTATTTTCGTCGAAACCGCGGTACGCTCAATCGCGCAGCCCAGATAGTCGACTCATCGAAGCTCGATGACGTGATGCGGAGCACACTGCCAGGTGACTACATCGGTAAACACGTCGCGCTCTACCAGCACGCCGGCGCTGGAAAATTCCGAAGATCATGTTCCCCGCGACCACGACGGTGGGAGCGATCGAAAATCCACAATCCTTTATCCGCTTGATCGAGAAACATCTCGAAAACCGTTAGCTTTTTCCGGCGGCGCCGATACGTCCGCTCCATGAGCATTCAACCGTCCCATTAGCAGCAAAGCGAATCGTGAGCATCATCGAGCCCGAAGTTCAGAACCGAGCCACGCTGTACGACCGTGAACCGTTCCAACCGGTCGGTGCTGTATCGGCGCCGACCCAGTCCGAACGATTGCAGCGCGTTCAAAAAGTTGCGAGATGGATGGACACTTCGTTTTCAATTCCCGGGACACCCATTCGATTCGGTTGGGACAGCCTCCTGGGGCTGATACCCGGTGTCGGCGATGTCGTCACAGCGGCAACCGGCGGCTGGATAATTCGGGAGGCCCACCAATCGGGCGCACCCAGCGGTGTGATGGCCAAGATGATTGGCAACGTCGCCGTTGATATGGTCGTTGGGGTCGTTCCCTTGCTGGGCGACTTGTTCGACCTCTACTGGAAAGCCAACGTTCGGAATGCGCGGCTGCTCGAAAAGCATTTGCAAGAAACGTCAACCGTCAAGACACGGTGAGGAGTGAATTCAACTCGAAGGAAATCGCTTACCCTCGAGTTGTTCGACCGCGGCGCGAATTGAATCTGGAATCGGAACCGGTTGCCCTTTGATGTAGTCGTACAACACAGCATCGCAGCCTCCCTCGGCAACCGGCACGCCGGTGCGACCGTCAACGACACGGAATTCGAGTGCGATGCCGCCGATTGACAATTTTGTCACGCGGACACCGGCGAATACCTTTCCCGGATAGCTCATCTGGCGAATGTATTTACAGCTCACTCCCGCGACGATAGCACCGTAGCCGTTTCTTTGCTGGGGCAACACGTCAACACCCACACGCGACGCGTACTCCGCTCGGGCCGATTCGAACCACTTCAAATAGACGAGGTGATTGACATGTCCGTATGCATCCAGGTCTCCCCACTGGATTGGTAAATCCAGCACGACCGGGAATTGCGACAGTGCGGATGGCTTCGTGGCGTCGTTCATGTGGTCGCTTCCAGGCATTGATCACAATAAGAATGCGTGAATACGGCTTACGTATGATAGCTCGGAGTACGACAGTTTCCTTTTTTCGACACGATGCGATACCCTTCGATCGAGTATGCTCAGGTTTATGCACGAGCGACCGGCCGACTGTAACCCGTACCGATCCCCGCCGGAGACAGGCGTCGAAAAACGGCGGTTTGATCGGACGGTCTGTATCACGGTAGCTTCGCTGGCGGTCGCCTTGACGCTGGTGTTTTTTGACGCACCGCGATCGCTCGTCGTCGTTGCCGGCGCCTGCTCGGTCTGGGCCGCCGATGCGAGGATCAACCGATTCTGGGACTGAGACGACACCCAAACCGAGTGGCGTCGGATGCCACATTTTTCCCATCGCGCGGCATATAACGTGTCGACCCGAGGGGGCTGACGCCTGTGGAGTGGAATCCTACAATGGGCGGACGAAGCTGTAAGCCTGAAAAACCGTTCAAATCGCGTTGGTTCCGGCTTTGCAAATCCCGCCGCCAACTCGATCGATGTCCGAACGTTCAACCACGAACGGGTACCCGCTTTGGACGCCCGAGAACATTTCGCGTCGCGACAACCAAGGTCGTCTTCTCGCCTTGCAATTCGCGGAACTGAAATACGCCAGCGTCGGGAAGCCGGCTGTGAGTTTGGCTCGCCATGGCTGCAAGTTATCTAACTGATTCATGCCACGGTTGGCTCAATACTGCTCCAAGAAACTAAATGCGGGCCGTCTTGTCGCGGTACGGATTCGCAACTAACAAAACCGTTTATCGAAAACTCAATCTACGACGAGGAAAAAATGGCTAGCGTAAGTAAGTGTCCCGTGATGGGCGGATCCGATGTCCACACCACGGCTGGGTCGCTGTCAAATCGTGATTGGTGGCCGGACCAACTGAACCTGAAAATCCTCCACCAGAATTCTCCCAACGCCAGTCCGATGGAAGAGGATTTCAATTATGCCGAGGAGTTCAAGACGCTCGATCTCGATGCAGTCAAAAAGGACATTGAGGAAGTGATGACAACATCACAAGAGTGGTGGCCTGCTGACTACGGGCACTACGGTCCCTTCTTCATTCGAATGGCCTGGCACAGCGCGGGAACGTACCGCATCCACGACGGTCGCGGCGGCGCGGGATCTGGAACGCTCCGCCTTGCGCCGCTGAACAGTTGGCCGGACAACGCCAATCTCGACAAGGCATGTCGATTGTTATGGCCGGTCAAACAGAAATACGGACGGAAGATCTCATGGGCTGACCTGATCGTACTTACCGGCAACTGTGCCCTCGAGTCGATGGGCTTCACGACATTCGGGTTCGCCGGTGGGCGCGAGGATGTCTGGGAGCCGGAGGAAGACGTTTACTGGGGCCCCGAATCCGAGTGGCTTGGCGACGAGCGTTATTCCGGCGATCGCGATCTTGCGAATCCTCTCGGCGCCGTGCAAATGGGACTGATTTACGTGAATCCCGAAGGCCCCAACGGCAACCCCGATCCGGTCGCCGCAGCGCGGGACATTCGAGAGACCTTCGGCCGCATGGCAATGAATGACGAAGAGACTGTCGCGTTGATCGCCGGCGGACACACTTTTGGCAAGGCGCACGGCGCCGCGGAAGCGGACCGCTACGTTGGTCGCGAACCCGAAGGCGCCACGATCGAGGAACTCGGACTGGGGTGGAAGAACAGTTTTGGCTCCGGTAACGCAGGCGATACGATCACGAGCGGGCTGGAAGGCGCGTGGACCACAGAGCCGACCCAGTGGGATAACAACTACTTCGACAACCTGTTCAACTACGAATGGGAGCAGGTCAAGAGCCCCGGCGGTGCGACGCAGTGGGCGCCAAGCGACCCATCGGCCGCAGCGACCGTGCCGGATGCTCACGATCCATCCAAGCAACACGCACCGATGATGTTCACGACGGACCTCGCGCTCAAGCAGGATCCGGCCTACGCACCGATCGCAAAACGATTCCACGAAAACCCGAACGAGTTCGCGGACGCCTTCGCCAAAGCGTGGTACAAGTTGATTCACCGCGACATGGGGCCCCATTCACGGTTCCTCGGTTCCCTGGTGCCCGAGCCACAGCTGTGGCAGGACCCCGTCCCGGATGTCGATCATGAATTGATCGATGAATCGGATATCGCAAGTCTTAAGAGCAAGATCCTCGCCTCAGGACTGTCGGTCTCCGAGTTGGTCTCGACGGCGTGGGCATCTGCGTCAACGTTCCGCGGCTCTGACAAACGCGGCGGTGCAAACGGGGCGCGCATTCGGCTGGCGCCGCAAAAAGGTTGGGAAGTCAATCATCCAGATGAACTTGAGAATGTGCTGCGCAAGTTAGAGAAAGTGCAAGCGGAGTTCAACGACGCGCAATCCGGCGGCAAGAAGGTCTCGCTTGCGGACGTCATCGTCCTTGGCGGGTGCGCTGCGGTGGAAGAAGCAGCCAAAAAGGGCGGGCATGACGTGCAAGTTCCTTTCTCACCGGGTCGCACCGATGCCTCGCAGGAGATGACCGACGTGGAATCGTTCGATGTGCTGGAACCAACCGCAGACGGGTTCCGGAATTACGTCCGACCTGAACACACGCAACCGGCGCAGGAACTACTGGTCGATCGATCACACCTGCTGACACTTACTGCGCCCGAAATGACGGTTCTCGTTGGAGGCCTCCGCGTCCTCGGCACGAACTTCGGCCATTCCCAACTTGGGGTCTTCACCGAAAACGTCGAGACCTTGACCAATGACTTCTTCGTGAACCTGCTGGACAACGATACCGTGTGGAAGAAGTCCTCGGCGTGCGAGCACTTTTACGAGGGTCGCGAGGTCGGTAGCGACGATGTCAAATGGACCGGCACCGCGGTGGACCTCGTCTTCGGATCAAACTCCCAGCTCCGTTCCATTTCGGAAGTTTACGGATGTGACGACGCACAAGAGAAGTTTGTGAAAGACTTCGTTGCGGCATGGGATAAGGTGATGAATCTTGATCGATTCGACCTCGCTCGGTAACCAGATCGAATGACAGGCGGCGTCGCGTCCCTCGGGCGTTTCACCTGCGTGCGCGCAAGTGGGAGAATGTACCGGCGAAAGCTTTGTAGCGTTGTAGGCCGGACCGAGCTTCGCGAGTTCCGGCATTGCTTTGAGTGATCGCCGGAACTCGCAAAGCTCGGTCGCGCCTACGCACTGCGCACACCGAATTACCAATCGATTCTCCGTTCCGAAACGTCCTTCGCGTCGGACCTGTTATCGCAACGGATGCAAACGCGGTTCAGAATCATTGTGTCGGTGGACCAAAGAGAATCGCGCCCGTATCCGATTCGCCCGCGATGGGAGATCCCGCAGTGGAAATTGTCAGAACGCTGCTGCTGTTGGCGGGACTGGGCCAGTTGGGCTTGGCGATCGGAAGCCTTGCGATTCCGCGCGTTCTGGATTGGAGCAATGACGTTTCCAAATTGCGTCCCTTGACCCGGCAAGTTTTCTGGACCTATGCCGGTTACATCTGGGCCACAAATATCGCATTCGGGTTGATTTCTGCTCTTGCCCCGTGGGCGCTCAGTGACGGTACGACGCTCGCCGCCGCTGTCACCGGGTTCATCGCGGTCTACTGGGGCGCCCGCATCATCATTCAGTTTGCATACTTCGATCGATCCGACGCGCCGGGCGGGCCCATGATATTGGCCGCCGAGATCTTGCTGGTTGCGTTGTTTCTGTTCTTCACTGTGACCTACGCTATGGCGTGTGCCGTGAATATTTTTGGGCCGCTCGGATGAGCGCGTATCAGCCAAGTGACGGGTCGATCCTGGGAATCGTGATCGCGCTACTAGGAACGATTCTGGTCGTCGGGTTTGGCATCACGAGAATCGAGCGTCCTTCGATTGGACGCTTGACCGCCTGGGCATGGGTGATCCTCACCGTGATCGCAGCCGAACGAATCACCGCCGCTCAGCCGGCCGGATTTCGGATGGTTGCGATCGTCCTCGCGTTGCTGTTCTCGATGAAGGTGGTTGTGTCGATCGAGTCACATCTCAGCGGCTCGCCGCGATTGACCTTTCCGGTCTGGTGCGCGTTTGCAGGGCTATGGGTTGGAATGCGGCCAAACGTTTTCACCCGTGTACCCGGCGAGGCCCTTCACGGTGCGACATCATTGATTCGCGCCGGTTTGACCCGATTGATCATTGGTGCCGGCCTGGTGGCGTTGTCACGGACGGTGTGGACGCTTGGGGAAGGGTGGTTAGCCGATGGATCCCGCAAGCTTTTGGCGACGTTGTTCCTGCTGCCGGGATTGAGCTTGATATTGCATTTCGGTCTTTTCAATCTCGTAGCCGGACTATGGAGGCTTTTCGGGGCCAAGTGCCAACCATTATTTCGCGCGCCGCTGTTGTCGAAGAGTCTCGCCGAATTCTGGGGAAGACGATGGAATCTGGCCTTCTCGGAAATGACGGCTCTAGCAATCTACCGGCCTTTGCGCGGGCCACTTGGAACGCAACGGGCGATGATAGCTGCGTTCGTGTTTTCCGGCTTCTTGCATGAGTTGGCTATCAGTGTTCCGGTCAAGTCTGGGTATGGGCTTCCACTCCTCTATTTTGCGATTCAGGCGGTTGGGATGTTCGCCGAGGCGAACCTGGAACACCGCGGGTGGATGCGGCGTCCTTGGTTGGCAAGGGTGTGGACGGGTCTGTGGATTGTTTTGCCGATGCCGATACTCTTTCACACCCCGTTTCTCGAAGGTTGTGTTTGGCCACTCGCGGGGATTGGTCGTCACGCGGGATGAACACGCAGAGCGGACTGAATCATTCGCCTGAAATACGCAAGACACACGTGCTAGCGATTTTTGATGTTCCACGAAAACGAGCACGATGGGCGAATCGTAGTCGCGTAACATCAAAACTCACGGCTTGGGCTCGCATTTGGAATTTGCGAAGTGATTCAAACCTTCGAGGACGCCGCTGGTCGCCGGCTTTGCGGCAAGAAAGAGACGATCTGTCCAGCCGGCGGACTGGTGCGCGAGACGTGCCTGGTGCGCGACCGAAGGGTCGGCGTTGGCAACCACAATGCTGCGATAGCCCGCGGTCAGCGCCGCGAGATCGTTACCCGAGTCGCCTGCGAAAACGACCTCTTTCTCGTCACGATGCGTGTGGTCGACCCACCAGCGAAGCGCATAGTCTTTGGAAACGCCCTCGGGCAGAAAGTCAATCAATCCCTCGCCCGTGAAGGGATCGACACTCGCGATCACGCGGTAGGGCGCACGGCTGTCCTGCAATGTCTGCGAGACGCCGGCGTTTAACGGGCCGAGAGCTTCGGCATCGCAGTAGTAGCTTAGCTTGAATTGCCCCTGTTTTTCATGCTCCTGGATTCTCAGCTCGGAGACGCTGGAAAACAACTCTTGCAAGACGCCGACATGAATTCGTCCGACAATTTCCGCAAGGTGCTTGTCGTAAGCCGCAACCGTGCGATGGCCACCATCGGGCGCGCTCTCATAAATCGACGTTCCGACATCACAGACCAGCCAGCGGGGTTCCGGCAAACTGTGTGACCGGATCGCGTCGAGCACTAATTCATAGTGACGCCCGGTGACGTAGACAAGTTCGAGCCCGCGTTTTTGAAGCTCGTGGCAGAGGATTTCGAGATCACGGCGATTTTCTTCATTGCCCTCAAGGGGAATGAACGTGCCATCCATGTCGGTCGCCAGAACGCTCACGTTTTGCATCTCAGACCCGACACAGCCAAAGGATCTCGTAAGGTCCCAGTTCGACATCCGAGTTGGTTGTGTACGTTCTTCCCGAAATCGCGTCCTGGAAGAATCGACCCATCCCGGCGGTGCGAATCAAATTCCCGGAGACGGGTTGAGGTTGCTCCGAAAAATTCGCGGTAACGATCAAACGATCACTTGCCCGGTACCGAATGAAACCGAGAACATGTGGATTGTTCGTCGTCATCAAGTCCATGTTCTGCCCGGCCAACGCAGGCAGCGACTTTCTTACCGCGATCATCTTTTGCAGCGAACGAAAAACTCGTTTGCGAATCGACCCATCGCCTGATTCAATACTATCATCCAGCTCGGAAAGAAACTCCCATCGCATTTTTGGGCGGTGCACCCATCGGGTGTCGCCCGCTTTCGCCGGGTCTTTGATGAAATCGTAGTCGTTGAGCATCGCCCATTCTTCGCCGAGATAGATCAGCGGTATGCCCCCGACACTGAGCGTGATCCCCTGGAGCAACAACATTCGTTTGATTGCAAGCTCTTTCTCCTGCTCGCTATCCTTCTCGATGGCCAATTCGAGACCCGCGAGCGAGGCCAAGGTTCCTGCGATCCGCATGTCACCCGTTTCAATATTCTCTTGAAACGGAATGCCTCGCGCGAACGAACCTTCATATTGGCCGGTGTAGAAATCGTTCAGGAATTGCCGGTGATCGTATGCATTGATTCCCAGAGCGGCGGCATCCGCGTCATCGAACGTCCAACCGATGTCGTCGTGACATCGAAGGTAGTTCACCCAAGCTGTTTCCTTTGGCAAGCGATGCCGATGGCCCAACGACCGGACCAACAGTTTGACGCTCCGCGTCGCCAGGGACTCCCAAAGCAATGCCATCAGTGTGGGGTTGTACGAAAGTTGACATTCATCGGGACGGATGTATTTGACAACTTCGTCGGGATGAACGATCGCTTCGGACTTGAAGACCAAACCGGGAGTGGCAATGCGGGCCAGGTGATTGAACGCCCGGATCAACTTGTGTGCTTCGGGCAGGTTTTCGCAACTGGTTCCCATCGATTTCCAGATAAAGGCAACCGCGTCAAGCCGGAGAATGTCGACACCTGTGTCGGCGATAAAGAACATTTCTTCGAGCATGGCTCGAAAGACGGCGGGATTGCTGTAATTCAGATCCCACTGGAAACTGTTGAACGTGGTCCATACCCAGCGTTGCATTCCATCGTGCCAGGTAAAATTGCCTCGGCGGACGGTTGGAAAGATTTCGCGTAGCGTCTCTTCGTATTTGTCGGGAAGATCGCGGTCGGGAAAGATGTAATAGAAGTTTTGAAACTCGTAATCACCCGATTGGGCATGCTGCGCCCACTCATGGTCGTCCGACGTGTGGTTGAAAACAAAGTCGAGGACCAATGAGATGCCGGCCGCCCGCAAGTCATCGGCCAGTCGTCGGAGATCGTCGATCGTCCCGAGTCGCGGATCGACGCTGCGGTAATTGCTGATCGCATATCCGCCATCGTTGTCCCCCGGGCGGACGGCGAACAGCGGCATCAAGTGCAGGTAGGTCAAACCCAGATCTTTGAAGTAGTCGATCGATTCACGCAAGCGACCCAGGTTTTCGCTGAACAAATCGACGTACAGTGCACCGCCGACCATTCGCTCTGAATCGAACCAGTCCGGTTCGACCATCCGGTGCAAGTCCAGTTCGCGCAACTCCTCGGGGCGATTGGCCCAGGCTCGTGCGGCCGTGCAAAGTATCTGGTCGAGATGGTAGAAGAAGTCGTATCGCGATCCGTACAGATCGTACAGCAGGCGAAACAACGGCAGCCAATGTTGTTCCAGCCGTACCTGGAACTCGTCACGCAACGACAGTTCGACGCGCTCTTGCTCCCAGCACGAATGCAGGCGGGGCATCAACCGCTTGAGCGAGAGCTCCGCTTCGAATCGCAGCCCATCCGATGCTCGGGACGCACCGTTACTCGCCGGTGGGTTGTGGCTCGATCCGATCATTTGGGATGACAATGTTGTCCAGGAACTGGTAGTAGTTGATGCCTTCGATGATCCCGCGGGCATGGGGTGAGGATGCGAAAAAGACTCGCGGATGTTTGCGAAGCCGCTCTAACTCGGGACTGTAGTTGCTGACGACGACACCGAGGGTCCGGCCCAGCAACATCCCCGCATCGTTCCCCGAATCGCCGGCCACCAGGACATTCTCGGGCGAGAATCCCCACTTCCACAAAACGTGTCGCATCGACAGATCGCTGCCCCCGCGGACAGGAATGATATCCAGATACATCCCCAACGACAGCACGACCTTGGCCCTCAAGCCCGCCTCGCGAAGCAGTTTCTTGATCTCAGTCGTGCTCGGCGCCGCTTCGGGATCAATCTCGTAACTGAGCTTGAATTCGGACTGGTGCTCCGGCTCCTGGATGAACACTCCCGGCATGGACTCCAGGACTCGTCGGATCTCGTCCGGCTTCCATGCATACCCAATCTGCCTTCGCCAACTGCGGTCCGGCGTCAACGACTCGCCATAGTGCAATTGAGTCCCCGCATCGGTATCGATCAAATCAGGTTTCGGCAAGCGCAATTCTTCAATCAATTCGAGTGCGCTGTCGAGCCGCCGCCCGGTAGCGACTCCGAATCCAATGTTCTCGTGATCTCGAATCATCTCGTTGAATTCGGCGAGTGCGTCATCGTCTCCGGTCAACGTGTTATCCAGGTCGGTAATGATCAACCGATCGAATTCGGGCAATCGGCGTGCTCGCGGTCGCTGCACAAGAGTCGGAGTCGTGGACTGATCGACAATATCGTTCAGATCGCGAAGATATCTTGCGGCATGATTGCTCCACGAATAATGTTTGCGTGTGCCATGGATCCCGGCTTCTGACCATTGCTTCCACTGGTCCGGCTCCGTCAACACCCGCAAAAGTGACCTCTCGATCTCGTCGCCGTCGAGCGGGTCAACGAGCAAACCGTTTTTGCAGTTGGCAATGATGTCGCGAGGACCACCGTCGTTGGTCGCAACAATCGGCAGCCCCGTGGCGCCCGCCTCGAGCAACGTCAACCCGAATGGTTCTGTCAAGGCTGGATTGATAAAGACTCCCTGACGAGACGCCGCCAATCGGTAGAGGTCCGGCACTTCACTCGGGGCATGATTCTTGGGGTAGGCAACTTTGCCATACAGATCATGCTTGTCGATCAAATCCATCACATTGCGAATGACGCCCTGTTGTGCTTTGGGCAGTTCGCGAATGTCATCCCGCGTCCCCATGATCAACACGAGATTGGCAATGTCCCTCAGTCGTTTACTTTTCCCGTAAACGTCGACGAGCTTCTCGAGGTTCTTCCGCTCGTCCGGCCTTGCCATGGTCAGAATCATCGGCTTCTCCGGTTCGCGAAGAAAGCGATTGATCTCGTCGGAAATCTTCGGTTCGCGCCAACTCGCATCGGCGGGTGCAAATTCCGCAAGGTCGACGCCAGGCGGAATGACTTCCATCCGCGAGGGTACGTAGTGGTCGTACTTCTCGTACTGATCGTGCACCTCCTGGCTGGTGCTGGTCACGACCATTGCGGCCGTTTCCAACGCGATCTCTTCGGCTTCGGTCCGCAGGTTGAACTTGTATTTCCTTTCCAACGATTCGGGACTGGACTTTCCGAGCGCAAGCCGTTCGCGTTTGACTCGCCCAAGGGAGTGCCCCGTGAAGATGAACGGGATGTGTAGCAATCGCGCCAATTGAGCCCCGGCTACTCCGGCGTCGGCATAATGCCCGTGAATTACATCGGGCAGCCCAGTGCGTCGAAAATGGACCAGCGTCTGATCGATGAACATTTCGATGTATGGCCACAACGCTTCCTTCTTGAGGTACCGCTTCGGCCCGAAGGGAATCCGCACAATTTTCGCGTTATCCGAGATCCGCTCTTCGATCTGGGCGTAATCGTCACTGATCTTGGGGTCGACGATCTGTCGCGTCAACAACTCGACATTACGTACATTCGGCTGCTCAGCAAGCTCACGGGCAAGCTCCAGCACGTACTTGATCTGTCCGCCCGTATCGGCGTCCCGCCCAAGTTCCGGCTCCCGCGCTCGAATCAATCCGTGCAGG
>JAHELS010000206.1 GCA_024644085.1 Rhodopirellula sp. | reverse complement strand
ACATCACGGCCGATCATCGATTCATCGGTGCTGGTAACGACAATGCCTCGCGGGTCGGTAATCGAAATTGCCAGGAATCCCTCGGTGCTGCTCAGGGCATCGCCCAGGATCTTGCTCGTCCCCGCAAGCATTTCTTCTTGTTCGATCGAGCCCTTTTGAAAGTCACTCAACAGTTGCCGCAGTCGCGTGCGGCTTGCAACGAGGGCCACGCGCTCGTGTTGCTGGTTGACGTACGCGGAGAGCAGTTTTTGACGGTCGCGTGCGATCACTGAAAGACGCGAATCGATCTGTTCATTCAAGATGCCGCGAGCGACCAGGAAAACGGCTCCGGCGAGGACCATCGTGCTGAGAAGTACAAGGAACGACGCAAACAGCGCGAGCCGAACGCGGATCGGTATCCGCATCCGACGGTCTGTCTTCGACTCGGTCTTGTCCTCTTCGGATGACTCAGGCATAGGAGCATTGTAATCAGCGAGGATGCGGAGCCGAGTTTCACGGGGATCCCAGCTCGCCATCAAACTCAACCCAGTTGATACGTCCAGCACGATGCATGAAACAGGTTTTAACTCCGTCGCGATTGTGACGGTTGAACCGGTAGCAGCGGTCGATAGCGCCCGGAGGCGTGCCAGGTCTGGCAGGCGCGTCCGCAACTACCATCGCTGAAGAGATTTGGAAATGGACTTCCCGAAACCGAGAATTCGGTGCTCGGCTCTCCGGAGTGTCACCGCACTGATCATCATGTTTTCACTGCTACCCCAAATCCTGTCGCAGCAGGCCGTGGGACAGCAGCCCTTGTCACAACAGGCCTCGGGGCTTTCCGACCCAGTGATCATGTTGGAATCATCGCCGGAATCATTGACGCAAACTTCAAGTACCGCGGCATCAGCCTTCTTCACGAATATTACTTCCGTTCGATCACAAGCTTCACGGGTGCGGCTGTTCCTAATCTCTTTGACCACGGGTTCATGGTCCAGGGCGGACTTTTTGTCGTTCCTAAACGATTGGAGTGGATCAGCCGCTGGTCCCGCGTCGTCGGAGATTCCGGAACACTTGGCATCGCTGACCAAAGCGCCGACGAGATTTCAATGGGAGCCGTCTGGTACTACCGCGGCCATAACGCGAAGCTGACGTTCGACGCATCCCACATCAATGGTTCACCCATACGCGACCTGGCACTGAATCTTCTGCCCGGAGACGACGGCATGATTTATCGCACGCAGTTGCAGATTCGCTTTTAAGTCAAATTCGATTCGGCTTCGTCAGACGGCCCACTGCGAGAATGGGGTACCGCGGCGCTCAAGTGCCGCGTCAATCTTGCCAGCTGATTCGGTGTCGAAATCGACATTCATCGCCGCCGCGGTCTCTTCGATCTGGTCGGCGCGCTTGGCTCCGCACAAGGCCGACGTGATTCCGGCCTGGTCGATTGCCCATGCGACGGCAAGCTGGGCGATGGAAATCCGCAAATCCCGAGCTACCGATGCCAGTTCATCGATGAAATCCTGATTCTTCTCCCACTCCTCGCCCTGGAACATCGGGTACTTCGCGCGTCCATCACCTTCTTCGAAGACGTGATCTCGCGATAACTTCCCGGCTAACAATCCCTTCAACAGCGGCCAATAGGCAACGATCGAAATTTGTTGCTCGCGACACCATGGGACAATATCGTTTTCGATTCCCCGTTGAAGCAGGTTGTAAGGGAGCTGTACTGCGGTGATGGTGCAAACCTTGTGAAATTCCCGGATTTGATCCAGTTGTAAATTCGAAACACCGACGCCGCGTGTTTTCCCCTCATCCAACAGCGATTTCAACGCTGCGGCCGATTCGGCAATCGGCACATTTGGATCCGGCGCATGGAGGTAAAGTAGATCCACGTGGTCGGTCTCGAGACGATCGAGGCTCTCTTCGCACTCGCGCCGTAGTGTCGAGGGCGTTGCGTCAAATCGGCGCGTTCCCTCGACATCCCAGTGGAGACCACACTTGGTTGCCAGAACGATGGAGTCACGATCGTCGCGAACCAGATTCGCGATCAGTTTCTCACTTTCGCCGTCGGTCCCGTAACAGTACGCGGTATCAAAGAAATTGATCCCGGAATCGACCGCCGCGCGTAGCGTTTTCAGACTGTCGGTCGGGTTCACATCGAGGCTGGTCATCCCCGCGATCGGCCAGCATCCCATGGCAACCGGTGAGACACCTATCGAGGTGGCACCAAGTTGTCGCAGATTTGTCGTCATGGTCGAACTCGGGCTTGGAGAAAAGATACTTGCCGGTGGATCGTTGTGGACGGATTGTCAGCTTTCGGTACTGGCGACGCCAAGGCCCAGTTAGCGACAAGACCCAGCTAGCGACAAGACCCAGTTAGCACCAAGACTTGGTTGACGCCAAGCCAAGGCCTGGTCCGCACGACCGGCACATCCGGATCTTTCCGCTCGCGCCGACTCACCAAGACGTTTCATCGAGGAAAACCACATCGATGTGGGGGTTCCCGTCCTACCTTTTTCATGGGCAGAGCCACAATCGATAACCCCACGAGATGAAGCTCGCTAATGTTCGGAAACTACGAAAAAGTACTGGTCGTCGACGACTGTGAATTCCTCCGTCGCCGGCTCGACAAAGAACTTCGTGCCCACGGTTACACCGTGCAAACAGCCTGCGACGGCGTCGAAGCCCTGAAACTTGTCGAAGGCCAGGAATTCGACTTCATCATCACGGATTGGGACATGCCCAATCTTGATGGCGAACTGCTTTGCCGCTGTCTTCGCACCGAAGGCAAGTTCGAGCGATATTTGTACATCATCATGATGACCGCTCACACGGAGATCGATGCCGTCGCCGGATTCGCGGCTGGCGTGGACGATTTTCTGCTGAAACCCATCAACGTCTCCGAGTTGTTGGCGCGAATGCAGGCCGGTGTGCGGATTCTGCAGCGCGACCGCAAGATGGCCAACGCAGTGGAACGTGATCCGTTGACCGGACTTTTCAATCGCCGGTCACTCGCCCACCGAATGCAGGTCAGCCTCGACAATTGCCATCGAATTGGACGCCCGATGTCATGCATCATGCTCGATCTCGACCGATTCAAACAGATCAACGATGAACTAGGCCATACGCTTGGTGATACTGTAATCGTTTCGGTCGCCGAGTCGTTAAAATTGCTGTTCCGCGCCAATGATGACATTTTCCGCTACGGCGGAGAAGAGTTTCTGATTGTGTTGCCCGATACGGACATCGAGAATGCGACGCTGTGTGCCGAGCGATGTCGCAGCTCCATCGAGGCGTTGAACCTCGAGTCGGTGGGAGTCGACCGCAAGATTACCGCCAGCGTTGGTGTCGCCCAGACGATCCCGAGCGAGCGATCATCGATTGACCTGGTCGATCGCGCCGACGCGGCTCTGTTGTTGGCCAAGAAATCAGGCCGCAACTGCACCGTCACCGACGAGCAATTGCTTGAGTCGACCGAGAAGGTCGCCGACATCGCGAACGGTTGATCCGACAAGATCCTCGCGATCACAGACTTCGATACCGGGTCACACAGTCAGCGTGAACTGGATCAAATCAATGCGGCCGGATCGAAAATAGCCGGTAGAACCGCTCCGGGTATTTCATGTAGTTGTCGTCGACTTTCTGAGACTTCATTGCGATCGCTTCTTCCTTCTCGGTCTCCAGGTTTGCGGCCCACGTTTCGAGTGCGCCCAGCTTGGTGTGCGTTGTTGACGCAAGCTGTGCGATGTCACGCGCGCTTTGCGACGCATCCAGCCGCGCAATCGGCATGACCGTCACATGGTGACCGCCTGGCGGCACCTATCGCGTTCCCCGTGAATTGGCACACCAATTGCCCCGTTTCCTGACTGTAATTTCCCAGCATGACGCTGAATTCGAAAGGAGGTGCATCATGATCATGGGAGTAAGCAAAGACGTCTTCCGAGAAATGATCCACTGGCTCTGGCTGTGGATGCTCGTCGCGGTCGCCGTGTCCCTCGGGCAATCGATCGCCCGCGGTGATGAGGGCTCAGAAGTTCAAGTCGCTCACGTGCTTGCCAAGCAATCGAATCATACGCCGATGCCGATCCCCGACATCAAATTGCCGGACGAGTTTCGCTATCCATTGGATGAATTCGAAAACGACAACAGCAGCCTGCGCGACGTTATTCGCTTGAACCGGGCCGGCGAATACGAAACGGTGATCAAGGTTTGGCGTGATCTTCACGTTACCGAAAATTCGCAGACGTGGAAGCACATCGGCATGGGCGCCGCACACTTGCGTCTGGATCAAATTGACGAAGCCATTAACCAGCTTTCCAAAGCGATCGAAACGGACCCTGAAAACGCCGTCGCCGAATACTTCTTGGGACGAGTGCGTCAGGCGCAAGACCGACGAGCGCCGTTCTGGTACGAGAAAAACGACGAAGAACCGTTTCGACTGGTACGTCAATCAGCCGACGATCGCGGGAAGGCCGAATTCTTCCTGCCGCATTTCAAGAACTTCAAATTTGAGAAACAGGCGAAGGCACATTTTCGGCGGGCGATCACGCTCTCGGGCAATTGCCACCTCGATCGCCCGATCAGGGTCTTACAGCCGAAGATTCAACTTGTTGGCGGACACATGGACACCGCACCAATCACGGTGCGGCACTTGTTGATCTCGCTGGGTGAAGAGAACTACGTAGAGAAAGCACGTCACGAGACCGAATTGCGTTTCATTCATGATGACCCGCAGACCCGGATCGGCTGTGAAATGATCGTCGACTCGGCGCGATTCCATTAAGCACTGTCCCGTAAATGAAGAAAAGCCGATGGTGAGCCGACGGCGCTAGCCGCGGGCCTCATAACTGAACCGTTCTCAACGCGACGCCCGACGCTAGCGCGTTCGGCTCACATTTACGGGACAGTGCCTAGAGCGGGGCCGGCAGGTCCCGCCGTGTGAAGTAGACCAGGGCGACCACGTAACAACTGATTCCCATCACCAGCAGAATGGTCGGGTAGAGCAACGGCGGCAACGATCCGTCCGGCACCACGGACGTCAGGCTCCAGGGAGCGGCGAGCCCGTCGTTGGTCACCAGCGAAGTCATTTTTTGCGGCTTGTAGCAGCTGAAGAACGAAAATGACAGAAGCCATTCGAGCGATTCGGCAGCTTTGCCGAGCCCAAACATGACCAGTTGCAGAGTGTAAATGCCGACAACCGTCCCCACCGTTCGCCAGCGGTAACGGTCCACGGAGCTGAGCATCGTGGTCAGTCCGAGCAGGAAGAAACCGAAAGCGAACAGGTGAAACGTTGACGCGGCGTAAGTCCTAGGATCGACGCGCTCGCGCAACGGGATCTCTTCCTGAATTGGATTATCCATGCTCAGCGGAACGTCCACGTTGAGAATCGGCACGCGTAGAGTCGGCGGAGGCACCGATTCCTTGACCGTCGTCGCGTGAATTCCGACTCCGATCCCTGCCCAGACAAGCAGGCACAGCATCGCCAAGCCGACCACCGATACGACGGCGTGCGAAAACAGCAGCGTTGTCCGGCGAATCGGCTGGGCCAACAACATCTCGAGCGTACCTCGGCCAAGTTCACCGCTGACCACGTCACTGCCGCGGGCGATGCACCAGACCACGGTGCAGAGAATCACAATCGGTTCGTCATAGGTAAGCCCAACGCGTCCCGAGTAGGTGAACAACGCGTCGAATTCGATCGGCGCAAGTTTTTCAAAGTTGCGAAGCTGTTCGAGGATCGCCTGAAATTGACCCATGTCGACCAGGCTGACGACCCACACTCGAACCCAGGCGAACGCAAACAAAGCAAAGCCGCAGAACAGGAACAACAGCGAAGATTGTCCGATGTATTTGCGAATCAAGACCCGATTCATCACGTCGCTGCTCCCCGTGCCTGTTGATCCGCCGCCTGTTGATCCGCCGCCTTTTGATTCGCCGCGTTTTGATCCGCCGCGTCTTGATCCGCCGCGTCGTGAACTGCGTCGTAGACGGCACGCAAACCGAGAGGTTCGACTCGCACGTTCTCCAGGGCGAGCGAATCGAGCCATTGAAGCAGAGGGCCGAGGTCGCCGGCTGTATCAATCCTCAGGTGCGAATGATCACCGTGCCCCACGGTCGATATTTTCACGCGGTCGCTCCATTGCTCCGGGACCGGCGGAACGTCTCGCGGCGCCGCGGTGATGCGATGCTGTTGGAACAACTCGCTGAGGATCAATTCGTGCGCGAGCCGCCCACGGCGTAAAAACACGACGCGGTCGCATGTATCTTCGATTTCAGCGAGGACGTGCGACGAGAAGAGTACGGTTCGACCGTCGGATCGCGCATCGATGACCAATTGCAACACGACGGCACGAATCGTTGGGTCAAGGTTCGCCGTCGGCTCATCAAGAATCAACAGCGGCGTGTCGAGGCTGAGCACGACCGCCAGCGCCAGTTTCTGACGCATTCCGGTCGACATGAACGCGACCCGGCGATTCGTTTCAAGTTCCAACTGCTCTGCGAGCTGTCGCGCTCGGGTCAAATTCCCCCCGGGATGCATCTCTGAAAAAAACTTCAACACGCCGGTGCCGCGCATGTGCCGCGGCAGCCGTGCATCCCCAGGCAGGTAAGCGACACGCTCGCGTAGCGCGACACCATTGACCGTCGGATCGAATCCGTCAATTTCGCATCGCCCGCTGCTTGGATGAAGAAAACCGAGCAGCAGGCGGATCAGCGTTGTTTTGCCCGCGCCGTTGGGACCGAGTAATCCAAAGACTTCACCGCGCCGCACCGATAGCGAACAATCCAACAATGCCGTCACGTCGCCGTATCGCTTGGTCAGCCCAATGGTGTGTACGATATCGTCATCACCGGAGCCGACGCCCTGCGGTGAAGTCTCCTGTGGCGACTCCGAAAACGGAGCTGTCGATCGGGGCGGCGGGTGATTCAATCCGATTATCCGAGAGGTGAGACGAATTCCAGGTGGTTTACGATCATTCGCAACGACGATTTGAGCTTCCATGACACTAACCGATCAACCGGCCCGATCCAAAACAGAATCCTGCGGGCCCCTTCCCCGGGGCTTTCGATACGCGGGCGTTGCTTGTGGGATCAAGAAAAGTGGAATGCCGGACGTGTCGCTGGTCGTCGCTGATCGACCTGTGATGGGGGCAGGCGTGTACACACAGAACCAGATCGTCGCCGCACCGGTCGTGCTGTGTCGATCGCGGACGCCGTCGACCGAGATCCGCGCGGTGGTGGCCAACAGCGGCAACGCCAATGCGTGCACCGGCGAAAGCGGGATGCGGGATGCCGAGGAAATGTGTCGCCGCGTCGCGTCGAAGCTTGAATGTGAGCCGGACCAGGTATTGGTGATGAGCACGGGCGTGATCGGTCGGCCGTTGCCGATGGATCGGGTGCGAAAGGGCATCGACGACGCCCATGAGCGCCTCGTCGACGGCCCGCAGGCATTTCTTGAATCGGCTGACGCGATTCGCACAACCGATCAGGATCGCAAGACAGCGTTTCGCACGGTCGATTGCGGCGGGGAAAAGTACTCGATTGCCGCGATGGCGAAGGGAGCCGGCATGATCGCACCGAACATGGCGACGATGCTTGCCGTGATTCTGAGCGACGCGCCAATCTGCGAAAGTGTCGCCCAAAGTGTGCTCAGCGCTGCGGCCAGAAAAAGTTTCAACCGCGTCAGCGTCGATGGTCACACCAGCACCAACGATACGCTTTTATTGCTTGCCAGCGGTAGCGGCGAATCGATCGCGGGGGACGACCTGGTGCGTTTCCAACGCGGAATCGACGAGGCTTGCATCGAACTTGCCAAAATGATGGTTGCGGATGGCGAGGGCGCTACTCATGTGATGGCGATTCGCGTCAGCGGCGCTAAAGATGAAAACGAGGCTGAGGAAATCGCAAAGACTGTTGCCGCGAGCTTGTTGGTCAAGACCGCCGTTACCGGAGGTGACCCCAATTGGGGACGTATCGTCTCGGCCGCCGGGTATGCAAAGGCAACTATCAAACCACAACAAGTCTGTCTGCGAATCTGTGGGACAACGATCTACGAAAACGGAACGCCTTTGCCCTTTGATGAAGCAGCCTTGAGCCAGGAAATGAAACGCGCCGAAGAGGTTTCGATCGACCTGCGCGTCGGCGACGGAGTGGGACAAGCAGATTACTGGTCGAGTGATTTGACTACGGATTACGTCCGGTTCAATTCAGAATACACCACGTAGGGCGCACATCCTTGATGGCGACAGCTTCGCCAACTTTGGTGTCAGTCGACGTTTTCAAAGTCATCGAATTCCTCGAGGTCATCCTCAATTTCCTTGTCCTCTTTGTCGGTGCTGCCTAGACCGAATTCAGCGCTGATTTCGTCTTCGATCTCGATTTCGTAATCGTCGTCGAGTTCTTCTTCGAAGTCATCGTCGAAGCCGTCGTCAAAGTCGTCTTCGTCGATGTCGTCAAATTCGTCGACTTCGTCGTCTTCATCCAGATCGTCGTTGAAGCCGCTTCCGTCCCCTTCCTTGTCTTCATCCCCTTCGACGCCGAAACCTTCTTCCAACTCGTCCTCGTCGCCGGAATCGTCATCGTCATCGTCTTTATCCTCGGCGCTGCTGCGGGGCGGTTCGCCCTTGATGTCGCAACCCGATGATTCAGTCGGAGGCGCGGCACTTGCCCCGGCAAGCTCGTGTGGGTCGATCGACCCCTCGGTTGGTTCAGTGGAAACAACGGCCATGGGCAAAAACGTTTCTTCGTTTTGAGTGAAATGGAGGGCGAGACAGGTACGAGAGTGTAGTCAGGCCGGGCGAACGCGAAAGCCAACGGAACCAAATCCAAGCCACCCTGGCGGCGCACCTGAATCTGACTCGCGACTGGAAATCTGGCTGATCTTGGGGGATTGCGTTATCGAGGCGATATCGGGAAAGCCATTAGAGTTTCTCGGTGTGAGAGGTTTTGTCAACGCGATCCTCGCGAAATACCGATGGGTCGTAAGTCTTTCCTGGCGGCATTGATCGTAGGCCGCGGGCCGCTCTGCCGCTCGTCGGATGAGTGCCCTAGCCGGATCAAACAGTATTTTGCTACCCCGCTAGCGATCGACAAGCCGACGACGCCCTTGCCAGCCGCCGTTTTTCCAACGTTTTTTTGGGCTCCGCCGCCCGTCATCCTCAAGGAATCGACCACCGATGAATACAAGTCGCTATTGCAGTGTGATCGCATTGCTAGCCTGCTGGATGACTCTTGGATGCGCGAGTCGGCAATACGGGCACGTCCTGGCGAAAAACGACAAGGATCTGGTCGGAAGCCACAGTGCCGGCGCAGCGACCTGGAATCCGCTGGTCGATGAAGCCGTGGCGAAGTTGTTGGGTCGCTGCCCGCCGGCGATACAGAGGGTCGTTTTCGACGAAACCGAAGTAGCGATCGGCTCGGCAACGGTCGGATCGGCACTCGCCAACGGGCCAGCGACGGTTTGCTTCGTAGGAATCGAAAACAAGAGTGCCGAAGAATTGGGCGATTTCAAGGACCAGCTCTACGAGCGGATCGATTCACAGATCAACCAGGTAGAAACGTTTCGTGGGATCAGCCGTCGGATGGTCGATGCAGCACTGATCGAAACGCGGCTTCGTCCCGACTCGTTGTACCTGCCCGCAAATCGGCGTCTGTTCGCCGTAGCACTCGAGCGTCAGGGATCGCCCGTCGATTACTTGATGTACGCGACGATTACCAGCGGAACGACCGACCGGAACAAGTCGACGCAGCGCGACTATGTGCTTTCACTTGAAATGGTGAACCTGCACACCGGCGACGCGTTGAAGGAAACGGCCGAGATTCGCAAGGGCTACAGCAAGAGCCGAGCGGGCAAGTGGTGGAATTACGGGTGGTTCGACCAGGCGGACGGTTGAGCTTGAAAACGAAATCGACGCGTCCTTCGATGCGACCGACGATCATCATGATGGTCGTTGTCATGTTGATGCATTGCGGATGCGCGAGATCGCTTCGCACGATCGATGATGCGCGCGATGCCTTCGCCACGGGGAACCTTGCGTCGGCCCGTGATACGTTGAATGAATTGAGCGACAAGGGAGGACGGTTTTCCGACGCAGCCGCTCTCGACCTTTCGATCGTCGAATTGGCGTCCGGCGATGTCGCGGCGGCGGAATCTCGATTGCGCACTCTTCGCAATCGATTTGACCTCAGGCCGGACGTTGCGCCGGTTCGTGAAGCAGCCGCGATCGTGACCGACGACACCTCGCGAATGTTTCGTCCCGCCGGATACGAAGAGGTCATGATCCGATCGATGCTGGCGATCTGTTCGCTCGCATCGGACCAGGTGGATGCCGAAAGCTACGCATTGCAGGCCAATACGAAGCAGGCGGAGTTGGCACGCCACGCACAGGATCGCGGACAGTTTGAACTGGCAGACGCGTACCAGCCCATTGCGATCGCACCCTATTTGCGCGGCATGCTCCGCGAAGCAACACATCGAGATTACGACGACGCGGCACGTGCATACCAATTGGTCAGCTCGGTGAGGCCGCAATTCGCACCCGCGGAGGCCGACATTGCCCGGGCCACCAGCGGAACGCACAGCGCAGGAGGACATGGCGTTCTTTATGTACTTGCCTGTGTCGGTCGCGGCCCGGTGTTGCAGGAAACGACCGCACCAACAACATCGACGGCACTTTCAATCGCCTCTTCAGTCCTTAACGCCGAGACCAATCAAGAAACGACCGACGAGGGCGAAAAAGTCGGCGGCCCGGTACTTCCGAACATTGCAGCGGTCAAAGTGCCCGCCGTCGTGATCCCGCCTAGCGACGTTGCCGCGATCGGCGTCCGCATCGATGGAACCTTTTACGGCGCGACTCAGACTCTAACCGACGTCGGCGAATTGGCCGTAAAACAGAACAAAGCCGAGATGCCATGGACGATCGCTCGTGCGGTCGTTCGAAGAGCAACGAAAGAGACCGCGGTGTCCAAACTGACCGACTCGATCGGACTCAGTGGCTCGGCGGGATCATTCTTCCATTTCGCAGCCGCGTCGACCTGGAGCGGTACAGAGCATGCCGATACCCGATGTTGGGGGCTCTTGCCGCGGGAAATCCAGGTCTTCCGCGCCGAATTGCCGGCCGG
>JAHELS010000205.1:3726-11152 GCA_024644085.1 Rhodopirellula sp. | reverse complement strand
AGATGTCGACCGCTCCGGAGACCTGTTGGCGAATCGCTTTGACCGGAAGTTCAAATCCGGACATCATCACCAACGTTTCAAGTCGGGCGATCGCATCACGCGGCGTGTTGGCGTGGATCGTTGTCATGGATCCGTCGTGACCGGTGTTCATCGCCTGCAGCATGTCCAGCGTTTCGCCGCCACGACATTCGCCGATGATGATTCGCTCAGGACGCATACGCAGGGCGTTCTTGACCAGGTCGGTTGCGGTGACCGCTCCGTTGCCTTCGATGTTCGGTGGGCGCGTTTCCAGCCGCACGATGTGGTCCTGCTGCAACTGCAATTCGGCGGCATCTTCGATCGTGACAATACGATCGTCGTGGCCGATGAAGGACGAGAGCGTGTTGAGCAGGGTTGTTTTTCCAGAACCGGTACCGCCAGCGATGATGATGTTCAACCGAGCCTTGATGCAACCTTCGAGCAACATCACCATTTCAGGCGTGAAGGCTTTGTAGTTCAGCAAATCTTCGAGCTTGAGCGGATTGCTGCCGAAGCGACGAATACTGACAGCCGCTCCGTCGAGTGCCAGCGGAGGAATGATTGCGTTAACACGTGAGCCGTCTTCGAGTCGGGCATCGACCATCGGTGAAGTTTCATCGACGCGTCGACCGACCTTTGAGACGATGCGGTCGATGATCTGCAGCAAGTGCTTGCCGTCGCGGAATTCGACCTCCGACTTCTGCATCTGGCCCCCTTTTTCCACGTAGATGTTCTTGGGGCCGTTGATCAGGATATCGCTGACTTCCGGGTCCTTGAGAATCAACTCGAGTGGGCCCAAACCCAGCACTTCATCGATGACCTCGTCAACGATCCGCTCGCGTTCCTGGCGGTTGAGCAGCGTGTCCTCTGCGTCGCACAGATGTTCGACCACCATGCGGATTTCGCGCTTCAGCGTGTCTCCCTTGAGATCACCCACGCGCGACAAATCCAGCTTGTCGACCAACTTGCTGTGGATCCGACGCTTGACCTCTTCGAATTGCTGCTGACGGTTGTTTTCCGGCCGAGTTGCTTGAGTGCGAGTTGTCATCGCTTGGTTTTCCTTCGTCGATATAACCATTTGTTCCCGTGCATTCCCCCCAACCCTCAACCGACAATCTGGTTCCAACAACCTGGGGCTGCTGGCGTGGCTGGAAAATGCGTTTTGTGCGGGTCTTATCGCCTGGGGGGCCGCGTCGCTGAGGACACAACCGGCCTATTGGCGCTATAAAGCGATAAGCCCACGCAAACATAGAACGCAAACCGTGCGCAGGCGGAAAACGTCGCAGAGTTTCCCCAAAGAGTGGCGCCAACGCGCTCGCGCCATCAACGCCGATCGGTGCGCGAAAAAACCGGATGACTCCAAGGGAATCATCCGGTCGCAATGAAAAACAATAAATGACTTTGCGGGATCAATCCCCCGCACGTTCGAGCGGATCCTACGCAGACTTGATTACCAGGGGCTGCGGACGTAATACACGCCGAATTGATCGGTATGGCTTGGCCACGGCGGCGTGGCGTGGAAATTGCCACTACGGCCAGCACCAGGCGAGTTGGCACTTCGACCGAATTGATGATGGATGGGGTACATCGCATTCTGGCTGACGCCCCACGAAAGTGTCTGTCGCATGTGCGCCGTCGGCGGCACGACAAGCGCCAATGGTTGGCCCCACATTTGATGGTAGTACGCACCGTGCCAGGGCCGATCCATCGAGAAGTTGTGGGCCCAGACCTGAGTCATCGCGTACGGGTCGCCGGCGGAAACCTTGGATTCTCCCACCGCGATCATCGCGGCGAACAAGCTGGCGGTGAAGATGATGCGACGGAACATGGATCGGATGCTCGATTAGAGTTTTCGGTTGGTGAAATCTTTGATGGCGATCGCCCACCATCAACACTGGTTGAACTCAGCGGGGCAGACGCAGGAAGTTCCAGTAAAAGTTGCTCGCCGCCTGGCGAACCGGCGGGCTGTAGTAAACCGCTCGGGTTCGGTTCATGCCCCGACCGTTGTCGTAGTACCGGTGGAAACGGTCTTTGTGTGGGTACATCATGTGATGGGGATAGAACGGTTGGTACGTGAAAAAGGTGTGACCAACGTTCGGCGGCACTGGTACCGGCGAGAGGTACATCTGGGCGTTGACCTGGTTGGCATAGCCCTGTGTGAAGTAGTTGTAGAACAAGTCGGGTCGGCCATAGCCGCGTCCCATCGTCATTCCGCCCGACCCTCTGCCGAGCATAGAGCAGTTGTTGCAGCCGCCGCCACAGTCACTGCATCCCATCGCACAGTCATCGCAGCCGAGGTCGCCTGCGTATCCGCTGCAGCCGTCGATCGCGCAGTCTTGTCCCGGGGCCGAGGAGGCGGCCAATGCGATTACCACCGCGGCGAGACAAGGGACAAGGTGGTGTAGCGGCATTATCTTCATGGTTCGGTTTCTCCGTGAACCTCGCCCGGCCGTCCTGACCAGGTACAGTTTTTGTCGACGTCCAACGTGTGCCACGTTGTTCAACGCCCATTCGGATCGGTGATTCCCGCCGGATTCCGGCGGTTCGTCCTCTGCCCGGTTCTGGAATTGGGCACAGTACGGAATCTCATTGTGTTCTCCGTCTCTTTCGGAACGAATCGATGCCCCGGATGACCTTTGGCGGCCGGAGTGGTGCAGCTTCCCCTGACCCGAGGTTTCTCTTGACCGGTGGTTCCCGGATCACGATTTTGTTCGCTACAACCCCTGTTTATTCCGGGGCCGCTTATCGCACCCTGATCGACTCGGCTAGCGTGATCAGCACAAACTGCCTAATTTCTCAGGAAGTGGAAATTGTGATTCCCTGGCACGATCCCCGTGCCCGCACCACAACAGAGGAACTCGCAGAGAGTGGCAAAACGGCGCAACGTCAAAGGACGTGGAACCAGAAGACGCGGAACAAAGGCGTCGACAGGAAGAGGACGGTCGGGCGGCAACGGGCGTTCGCGTTCTTCGGGCAACGGTGCGGGTGATTCGTTGTTCGATGGGATCGACGGCTCATCGCTGGGCGTGCCGCTGCGCCAGGCGGCTCAGGAAAAATATCTTAATTACTCCCTTTCGGTGATCACGAGCCGGGCGTTGCCGGATGTTCGTGATGGGCTCAAGCCGGTCCAGCGGCGAATCCTCTACACGATGAGTGTGCAGGGGCTCTCGGCAACCAGCAAGCATGTTAAGTGCGCCAAGGTGGTCGGCGACGTGATGGGGCGGTACCACCCCCACGGTGACAGTTCGATTTACGACGCGTTGGTTCGAATGGCCCAGCCGTTTTCGTTGCGAATGCCGTTGGTCGATGGTAGCGGCAATTTCGGCAGCGTCGACGGCGACAACGCGGCGGCGATGCGATACACCGAGTGCCGGATGACTCCGATCGCCTCGGAGGTGCTTGTCGATCTCGCCACTCGCACGGTGGCATTCAAACCGAACTACGACGGCAGCCGCGAGGAACCAGTCGTTCTGCCCAGCCGCGTTCCGAATCTGTTGCTCAACGGCGCGACCGGGATCGCCGTTGGAATGGCCACGAACATTCCGCCGCACAACTTGAAGGAGGTTTGCAACGCCCTGTTGAAACTCCTTCGCGATCCCGAAATCAAAGATTATCAACTTGTCGCCAACGACGCGGTCCAAGCCCCGGACTTTCCCACCGGGGGCCAGATCACGAATACGAAAGAGGAATTGCGCGAGATTTATCTGACCGGCCAGGGCACGATCAAATTGCGCGGCACAACGAAGACGATCACCAAGGGAAGCAAGAAGACCTTACAGATCACGTCGATCCCGTTTGGGGTCAACAAGGCTGCGATGGTCGAACGGATTGCGGAGATCGTTTTCAGCGGAAAGATGCCGTTGGTGACTGAGGTCCGTGACCTCTCGACTGACGAAATCCGGGTCGATTTGTTGCTCAAGCAGGATGCCGACGAAAACAAGGTACTCGCTTACCTTTACAAGCACACGCAGCTGCAAAACAACTTCAACGTCAATTTGACCTGCCTGGTCCCCACGGAGAATCCCGAAGTCGGCGCGCCGAACCGGTTGAGTCTGAAGGAAATGCTGTGGCACTTCCTGCATTTCCGGCTCGAGGTGGTCACGGAACGTTTGAGCAATGAATTGGCTTCGCTTGAAAAGCGAATCCATATTCTCAACGGGTTCGCGTTGATTTTCGACGCACTTGACGAGATCATCCGAATCATTCGGCGCAGCGATGGCAAGGCCGATGCAGCGGTGAAGATCATGAAGAAGTTTCCGTCGACGGCGCGGGGCGGCGGGCTGGATGAAGATCAGACCGACGCCATATTGGAATTGAAGCTCTACCGACTGGCCCGGCTGGAAATCAACCTGATCCTGGACGAATTGAAGGACAAGAAAAAACGGGCTCGCCAGATCAAGAAACTTCTGGCCGAGGACACCGACGACACAAACGCGTCAGGACGATGGCAAATTGTGCGGAAGGAGATCGAGACGTTGGTAAAAGAGTATGCCGGCGACGCTGCTGGCAAACGCCGGTCAAATATCATCACTGTCGAGGAAGAACCGGAATACACCGCGGAAGATTTTATTGTCGCGGAAGATTGCCACCTCCTGGTCACCCGCGAAGGATGGGTGAAACGCCAGAAGCAAATTGCCGATCCGGGAAAAAGTCGGCTACGCCAAGGGGACAGTGTGTTGGCCTGTGTGGCGGGAAGTACCCGCGAAACGGTCGGCTTTTTTTCATCTCTAGGCGTTTGTTACACATCGAGAATGATCGACATTCCCGCCTCGACCGGCTTTGGCGAACCGGTGCAGAAGCTTTTCAAGATGAAGGACGGTGAACGGATCGTGGCGGCAATCTCGTTCGACCCGCGCTCGATTGGCGAGATCGAAGAGGATCCCAAGCAGCCCGATCTGTGTCCGGAGGTTCACGCCTTCGCGGCGTCGAGTAACGGATTTGCGCTGCGTTTCGGCCTGGAACCGTTTGCCGAACCCTCCACGCGCAGCGGTCGGCGATTCGCCCGCGTTCGCGCCGGTGCCTCGATCGTGAATGTCGAACCGATCGACGGCAGCGAGATTATCCTGGCGGTCTCCAGGGCATGTCGTGCAATGATCTGTGCCGCCGAAGAGATCAATTACCTGTCGGGTCCCGGCAAAGGAGTGACGCTGATTCGGTTGGCATCGGATGACGAGTTGTTAGGATTCAAAGCGTCGACCGGTGACCGGGACCTGTTGACAGTCAAGACAAGTCGCGGCGCGAAGAAAACCATCTCGACAGCGAAATATCGCGTCACCTCACGGGGCGGTCGCGGCAATGAAATACAAAAGAACGGCAAAATTTCCGAGATCATCTGTCCGCCGCCCGAGGCACCGATGCCGCTGAGCGAAAGTTCGTGAGCGCGGCAGAAACGATTCCTAAAGTTGATTTGACGGAGCGACCACCGATGGCGACCGCGACAAAAAAACGAACCCGCGCCCGGACTTACCAGGGTGAAGATATCGTCGTGCTCGAAGGACTTGAGCCCGTTCGTAAACGCCCTGGAATGTACATCGGCGGTGTTGGCATGGCCGGGCTGCACCACTTGATCTGGGAGGTTGTCGACAACGCGGTCGACGAGGCGATGAACGGTCACGCCAGCGAGATTTCGGTCACGCTGCACAAGGATGGCCGCACCGTCACGGTAAGCGACAATGGCCGTGGCATTCCCGTTGATAAGCATCCCAAGACAAAGAAGCCCGCCCTTGAAACCGTTTTGACGGTGCTGCACGCCGGGGGAAAGTTCGACGGGAACAACTACAAGACAGCTGGCGGTTTGCACGGCGTTGGTGCCTCGGTCGTCAACGCCCTCTCGAAACAAATGACCGCCGTTGTGCGGCGAGAGGGGTCCCAGTATCGAATGACGTTCGCGAAAGGGCGGGCGACGAGCAAGTTGCAAAAATTGAAGGGTGCCGTCCGAGGCTCGGGGACGACGATTACGTTCACCCCCGATCCGACGATCTTTCCCAAAACGGAATTCGACAGCGCGACCATTCGTGCTCGATTGGAAACCGCCAGTTTTCTGCACCGCGGCGTGAAGGTCACGTACGTCGATGAAACACAAAAAACGAAAGAAACATTTCTGCATGAGCAGGGGATCGTTGACTACCTCGGTAAGGTTTTAAAGGAGCGTAAGGCTCGCCCGATTCACGAAGCCCCGTTCACGTTCCGCAAGCAGGACGATATTCGATTGGAAATGACTTTGCAGTGGACCGAGTCCACCGACGAACATGTCCGCAGCTACGTCAACGGCATTCCGACCGGCAACGGCGGGACTCACGAAAACGGATTCAAGAGTGGATTGAACAAAGCGGTCCGCAACTACATCGATACTCACAGTTTGACGCCGCGGGGCGTGAAGATCACACACGAAGACATTCGCGAAGGCTTGGTTGCAATCGTTTCGGCCTTCATTGCCGAACCGCAGTTCCAGGGCCAGACCAAAGACCGGTTGAACAATCCCGAAGTCCAATCGTTGATGGAAGCCGCTGTACGCCCAGCGATGGAACAATGGATGAATAACAATCGAAGCGTTGCCGACAGCGTTGTGGCGCGAATCATCGCCGCGGCGCGAGCCAGGGCCGCCTCTCGCGCAGCTTCGGAGGCCGTTTCACGAAAAGGCGGCTCAAAGCGGACCATGCTGCCCGGTAAGCTCAGCGATTGTGTCTCCAGCGGAAAAGGTGACTCGGAGATCTTCATCGTCGAAGGTGACTCGGCCGGCGGCAGCGCGAAACAGGGGCGTGACCGGAACTACCAGGCGATCCTTCCGCTGCGTGGAAAAGTTCTCAATACCGAAAGCGCGACGCTGAAAAAGATTCTCGAGAACAAAGAGATCCAGGACATGGTTTCGGCGCTCGGTTGCGGGATCGGGCCGAGTTTGAACCTGGCCGATTTAAGATACGAGCGTGTGATTCTGTTGGCCGATGCCGATTCGGACGGACATCACATCACGACGTTGCTGTTGACTTTTTTCTACCGTCACATGCCGGCGTTGATTTCGGCTGGCCGGCTGTACATTGCCGTTCCGCCTCTGTACCGAATCGACATCGGCAAGGAAACTTATTGGGCCGCCGATGAAATGGCTCGCGAGGAGATCCTGGCCAAACACGGTGGACGGGCAAAACCCGAGATCACGCGGTTCAAGGGCCTCGGCGAAATGATGCCAAAGGTACTCTGGGAAACGACGTTGAATCCTGACACCAGGCGACTTTTGAAAGTTGAAATCGACGATCATCTCGAAACCGACCGCGTGATCAGCGACCTGATGGGACGCGACGCCTCGGCACGGTTCCGTTTCATCATGGACCGCGCTGAAGACGCCGAAGCGATCGACGTGTGATCGATGGCGGCGGCCGAAACGTTATCGAGCCCATTGCTGCTCTCGCCGCTA
>JAHELS010000205.1:0-3626 GCA_024644085.1 Rhodopirellula sp. | reverse complement strand
CAATCCGGAGGAAAAATAGAAGCCGCCCCACGCCTCTTCGCATTTGGTGACACTACGGGCAACCTCGGGCGAGAACGGCACAAACACGCTGTTCATATCGAGCATTGACAGCAGCACGAATGGCAGCACGACATAGACCGAGAACATCGTGATCGCGGCGGTCAGCAACGGCGGCGCCATCATGATGGTGCAAATCGCCATCGCCGGGACGGCGGCGAGCGACGCGGCTGCGACGACGACGAACAACTGGCCAAGCCAGGAAAACGGATCGAGCGTGGGCCAATCGCTGACCGTTGATTCTTCATTGGCGACCGATTGCAAAATCGCAAAGCCGCAGCCGACCGCTAACACGCCGAGGAAGAATCCGGCTGGAAATAGACCCAGCATCAAGATATCCGACTCGAGCGAAATCGCGATTGCCGCCGGAACCGCCGCGAGCACGGTCAACCCGACCCAGTGCACCAATACACCAAGGTCAGTAAAAATCCCGAAAACATTCTTCGCCCACTCGCCAACGCTCGGCGTATCGTCGTAGACGGGAGTTGGTTTCTTGACTTCGACGCGCGATGCCTCATCCAGCAAATCTTTGGCTGACTTTTGATAGGGATCGGCCCGTGGAACAACCTTCTTGCTTTCGTTGAACGTGAATGTTTCCGCGTCGTCAACGTTGACTTTGGATTTCTTGCGCACCCTCGGCGGCGAGGGAACCGTAATCGGCGAGTGGCAATCGCTGCACTTGACCGTCTTTCCCGCCTGGTTCGCTCTTGCGTAGAGAAAGGAACCGCAAATGTTGCACGTAACACGATATTCGGTGGCGTACTCGATCTCCTCGGCAGCCTTTTCGGTGGATGTGCCTGAGGGAGTCGTTGGTGCGCCGCCCGCGGCAGCCGACATGGGGATTGGCGCGGGAGGAGCCTCGACCTCGGCGGTAAAGTCATCAAGGTCGCTGGTGAATTCGGATAGCAACGCCTCGTCGTCAGCGCTCAATGTTGGGCCAGGGGCGGGTGCGTCCGGCGGCGTCGAACCGCGAGGCGAAGTCGGCGCGGAACCAGTTGCCGGAGGGGCCGGGGCGGAACCAGTTGTCGGAGGGGCCGGGGCGGTCGGTGGAGTCGGGGGCGAGGTGGGCCCCGGTTCGCTCGAGAAGGACACAGGCGAATCGTCCAGCACCAGCCAATCGTCATCGTCGTTGGTGGACTTCGCGATACCGGGTGCCAGGAAACTCTGGTCGCAATGCGGGCACTTCACCCTTGCACCGGCCGCATTTTCGGCGACCGAAACGGCTCCGTTGCAACGGGGACATTGAACTGACTGCGGCATGAAGGTTCGGAGGAGCAAGGAGTCGTGAGATTGTTCCAGCCCTATTCATTCTATCCGCCTGACCTGCAGATCACAGAGCTCCGCGGCCCCTTTGCATGAACAAACCTACCCGGTGCAGGGGGAAAAACCGTGTTAACATCGAGGCGAACGCAATTTCGTCGATACAGTTCTATTCGGCGCCGCTGATCTGCTCGTTGTACCAAACGACCAGATCGGGCTGGTCGCTCGGGGACCCTCGCAAGAATGTCCCCACGGCGCAGTCGGTCATTCCGTCGTCATTGAAGTCGCCTACCTCCAACGAGATGTGGTGCGGCGTATGACCTTCGATCTCGGTTCTGGCAAACTGGCCGGGCGAAGTTTGCAGCAACATGACGACCGAGGATGTGTCGAGCGTCTTGTATTCTTCGTAGACCGTGCCGGCCAACAACGACGCTGCCACGATATCGAGATCACCGTCGCCATCAAAATCCCCCGCTTTCGCGTTGAGCACGCCGGGCATTTCACAAAGGTGATGGTGCTTGTAGGGAAATGATCCCTCGTTCTCGAGCCACTGAACACTGTGGTACGGCTTGGGACCGCGATCGAATGAATCGCCGTTGGTGTACAGCACGTCGAGGTCGCCGTCTTTGTCCAAGTCGACCAATTCAATTCCACTCGATCCGTACGCGGGATCGGGCGCACGATATATCACTTCCTTTTTGAATTCACCGCTGCCGTCATTCAGAAAAGCTTCAATCACCTCGTGATCCTGGCTGATCAGGGCGACGAAATCGAGGTGAGAGTCACCGTTGAGGTCGACCACGGGAACGTGAACCGGGCCATGTCGATCGTCGATCTCGCGAAGCTCGAATTTCGGCTGCCCGCTTTCGTCTTTGCCGATATTTTCCAGCATCACGATTCGGCCGCTGTTTCGCCAACCAAAGATGGCGACGACTAAATCGGGATCACCGTCGCCATCAAAATCTCCGGGGCGTGCGTCCGCCACACGGCTAAGACCTTCGGCCAGAACGATCGATTCAAACTTTTCAGAATCGGTTTTTCGTCTCAGCCACATCACTCTGCCGAGATCGCTGTCTTCGGCATTGAATTCGCCGATATCCGCGACCACCAAATCGATTCGACCGTCCTGGTCCAGATCACAGGGCTCGACGTGGACCGGTTGCAGCAAAGTTGCCAGACGCTCGGTGGGCGCTGTATCGACACGCGGCCAGTGCGCCTTGACGGCACCGGTGCCAATGTCACAGTAGACCAGCGCGGGTGAGTCCTTCATGCCGATGTCGATCCATCGCACATTGGTCACACCCGGCGGGCGGCTTCCCGGCAATCGCACCGCAGAGGGTCGCAGCGGCACAGGAGTGGTCGGATAACCAAAGGTTGATTCGGGGATTTGCAATTCTTCGGGCGCCTGGTACTGGAAAAATTTCAGCACTTCGTCGTACGGCGGCACCTCCAAGTCGTTGCGGCCCGATTGTCCGTACAGCATGAATCCCTGGTTGACTTCGTCCACCCAGTCCTCGCGTGACGAGCTGGTCGGTCGCGGCATCACGTGGCAATCGCCACAGAACGTTTCGACCTTGCTTCGCACGCGGTTGACCAGCGCGAGTTGCCTTTGGGTCGGCTCCGACGGACCCCGTTCGATCAATGGTTGGGGGCGTTGATTCGCCGAGCCGGCGACACCATTGTTTGTACCGCTGTCGCGACAACCGGCCGCCACGAGGGCGACCGTCGATGCGAGCACCAATGGAAGTCGAGTTCCGTAACGCTTCATTAGGAGATGCGGGATAAAGGATTCAATCATTCGGCTCAGGCGTTGGTACGTGGACCAGCAAGAATCGGATCAAGCGGCGACGCCGACGCGCGCCCCTTCGGACGCTTCCGAACGTACATGGTAGGATACACGTGGCCGGGTCACCCAGGCCACGCGATGATTGTCGCAGTTTGCACTATTATTCATGATCATTTTTCTTTTGAAGCAATTGACGTGAAACAGGCCGGCATTGCCGTTCACGCCGCTCTCCACGTCTTGTTGGTGGGGCTTGTCGCGATCGTCGGTTGTGGTCGCAGTGCTCCCAACGCGCAAGTCGAACCGCCGCCGAAGCGGCCACTGCGAGCGATGAATTCGGCGATCCGCCGGGGTCAGTGGAATCGGGCGTGGGAATTTTCCGATGCCGTTCTCGAGACCCATCCCGATGATGCCGAAGCGATCGCGACGGTCGCGCGTGTCGCCTACGAGACCGGCAACCAGGCCGACGCTGCCGATCTGCTAGCACGGGCCTGTCGCGCCGAATCCTATCGCAATCCATCGCGCG
>JAHELS010000204.1 GCA_024644085.1 Rhodopirellula sp. | reverse complement strand
CGTGCCGCGGCGCTGCAGCGGGGCGCGATGTCCGCAGGTGCAATGGCATCAACGACAACGTTGCCCATCAGAATTTCTTCGTGCAGTAATGTCTCGATCAAAGTTCGTTCGTCGGAGAGATTTCGATCGTCCGGCGGATTGACGAACAGGAATTCGAAACGAATCGCATCGTTGCTCAGCCAATCCAGCAATTGGCGGGTGCAGACGTACATCGACGCCATCAACAAGATGATTCGCTGGCACGGCAGATGGCTGTCCTTGAATCGGATCGTGATCAGATCCGGGTAGAGCAGAATCAAGTACGAAAGTCGACGCCGGAGAAACTGGTTCTCGTCACGTGAGTAGTAAAGAAGTTCGTTGCGTGCGAACTTGATGTCAAACAAATCGGGACGAACGTCGTCGTCGATATAGGCGAGTTCCGAGCGGACGAGGCTTTCGATCGTCCCTCGGTTGGAAATCGATGTGAAACCGCCAATCGGATAATGATCTTCTTCCATGATGTTGGTTGCCACCGAATAGCTGCGTGGCATCGAACGAGGCTTTTGGTGCGGAAGATCACGCTGCAGCAATTCAGCCATTTGCAGAACTTGCCGCAGAGCGATCCGTTGGCCAAATTCCGCCAATGCCGTCCCCGACTCAAGCTCGAAAATATCGGCCGGGCCCAGCAACTCGCCCGTGTTACGGATCGCCGCGATCAATGATTCGTAATCCTCGATCAAGTTCGAGCTGATTCCTGCGTCGGCTGCCATCCAAACCTGCTGAAGAATCGTGTCGGTTGAAACCTGCATCAAGCCTTTGACGACAGCCGGCGACAATACGACTCCGCCAAATCCGCACCTCTGTCGTTGTTGGCTGATCATGTAGGCCAGCGCCCGATTGCGGTCGCGCCCCTGGTAGCGAAGCAGTGCATCCGACGCCCGCTCGAAACTCATGTCGGCATAGAGTTTTCCGAGCACGTAGTCCTCGTATCGCCGAGTCAGAGTGTGCTCGAGCCCATCGACATCCGGCAATGCGGCCATGTCAATGTTGCGAAGGGCACCCAGCGCTACATGCCCGACGTCAGCCACGAAACCAAGCGGTGGCAATGGCGAACCGTCCCCGATGATCTCCATGGCCCATGCAAGTGCCGAAGTCACGCGCTGGCTTGTCAACGGCGCTGCGCGCGACAGCAACAATCCCTGCAAGACGTGTTGCCGGGCGTCGTCGGGATCGCGGATTTCGTAGATCGCCACTGGATCGTTGCTCAGTTGATTACGTTGCGGAGCGGTTGACCCGTCAGTGCACGCCGACATGCCTCGGCACCTTTGAGCCGCATGTCGCTCAGGCCTTCCTCGCTATAAAACGCCGAATGCGGATTGACGATCAAACGCTCGTAGGCCGGGTGACTGGGATCACGCCACGCCGCTAGCAGCGGGTTGGTGGGCGAGGGCGGCTCTTCAGCTAATACGTCGAACGCAGCTCCCGCCAACCGCCCGCTCGCGATCGCATCCGGGATCGCTGCGGTATCGACGACATCGCCGCGTGCTGTGTTCACGAGGTAACTTCCTGTTGGCAGCCACTGGAGCGTATCGGCATTGATCATGCGGCGAGAAAGATCATTCAATGGACAATGCAAGCTGAGCACATGGGACTCTCGCATCAATTCCTCGAGAGTTTCCACCCGGCGCACGCCATTTGCTTTGTCGTACCCGTCCGGTTTCAGCGGATCGAAAAAACGAACATCCATTCCCATGGACAACGCTCGCTTCGCCGTTGCCGTCCCAATGCGGCCAAGGCCGACGATACCAAACACACGTCCTCGCAAGCGATGAAGTGGCGAAGCGACGTGGTACATCCACGGGTCGGGTTCGCGACGCATTCTCAGATTGTACAGGTGAAATCCTCGCGCCAGCGCCAGTGCCATTCCGATCGCCGAGTCGGCGACCTCCTCCGTGCCGTAATCCGGGACATTGGCCACAGGTATCCCGAGTTTTCTTGCCAACGCATGGTCGACGTTGTCAAACCCCACACCGCATCGCACGATCAATCTGCAACGCGTCAATCGGTTGATCGTCGATGCCGACAAACCAAGGTTGTGATAGAGCATGATCGCGTCGGCCTTGTCGATCCTTCCTTCCAAGTCTCGCTCACCGTACGCATCGAGAGCTTCGACCGTCGCAATTCCATCAAGCACGTCACGCTCTATTTCGAGCGCATCGTTGATGAAATCCGCTATCACGACATGGGGCATCTGCATGATCACTGGGTCCTTACAACGTGGGCCCGACGGTCCAGGGAACGAATTCGTGGTCGCCTATGCCCAATTTTTCGCTGCAAGTACTCTCGCCGCTGGCAACACGCAATGCAAACTCAAAGAATTGTTCACCCACACTTTGCAGGTCCTCTCCCGCGAGCACCACGCCGGCATTCAAATCCATGTCCTCACCCATCGCCGCAAACAGTGCCGAATTGGTGGCGATCTTGATCACCGGACTCGGTTTGCATCCAAAGCAACTGCCACGCCCCGTCGTGAACATCACGAGGTTTGCCCCGCCCGCGACTTTTCCGGTCACGCTCGCTGGATCGAAACCTGGCGAATCCATCACCACCAAGCCGGCAGCCTCGATTCGCTCGGCGTACTGGTAGACTGCCTCGAGGGCCGTCGAACCACTCTTTGAAACGGCCCCGAGAGATTTCTCGGTAATCGTCGTCAATCCGCCCGCCTTGTTCCCGACCGAAGGATTGTTGTCGATGACGCCACCGAACTTGCCGACGTACTCTTTCCACCACTCGATTCGCTCAAGCAGATTGCGGGCCACCTCAGGCGACCGGCTGCGACGGACAAGCAAGTGCTCGGCGCCGTACAACTCGGTGGTTTCCGATATCACAGACGTGCCGCCGCAAGCAACGATCCGGTCCGAAACGACGCCAACCGCCGGGTTTGCGGTCAGCCCTGAATAGCCGTCACTTCCGCCGCATTCGACCGCGAGTATCAAGTGGGACGCATCGGCGGGGCGACGCGTGACCTTGTTGGCCCGATCGAGAATCTGTTCGAGCAGAGCCTCGGCTTTCTCGATGGTCGCCCGCGTGCCTCCCTCGGTCTGCATCGTCAACATCGGGGTGCCTTTGTCACGGGTCAGTTGCTTGCCGTCGGGCGCGTATAACGAAACCACGCCGTGATGCTCCGCGAGATATCCCGACGTTGTTTGTTCGCAACCCAGGCCAACGATCAGACAGCCACCCACGTTGGGATGATTCGCGTATCCCGACAAGACGCGGCCGAGCATTTGGTGTTTGACGCCGTGATATTCAAGGGCACATCCAGTTGTGTGGGTGGCCGCGAAGACACCGTCAACATTGGGCCACCGTTTCATCCGTTCGTCGTCAAACCGCTCGACGACTTTGTGACACACCGAAGCACTGCAGTTGACTGTCGAGAGAATCGCGACGTAATTTCGAGTGCCGACGCGACCGTCGGGCCTATGGAACCCGTCGAACATTCGCGACACATGTGGCGGCGGCAGGGGCGGAGAGAGTGAACTGAGGTCGTCCGATACAACGTGGTGATCGGTCAAGTTATGCGAATGCACATGATCGCCCACTTGAATTGCGTCAGTCGCCAATCCGATCGGTTGGCCATACTTGACAATGGGTTCAGCGGATGCGACCGGCGCGATGGCGATCTTGTGACCCGGCGGAACATCGGCCCGCGGCGAAACCGTCATTTCCGCGACGGAAACAGCCCGGCCGCGGACGAGCTGCGTGGTGGCGACCGCGACGTTGTCGGCCCGGTCGAGCCTGACCAGACCCGGTTGCTCGTGAACGTCGCTCATTTTTGTTCCTATGGTTCCTGACGTCGAATGCGACGCGTATATTTCGCATTGCCGCGGCGACCCGTTCCCTCAACGGACATCCCGCCACCCCGCCGCCCACTGTTTCCCGCGACCCCACAGCGAATCGATTTCGATGAAGATCCACGAATATCAGGGCAAAGAGTTATTCCGCCAGGCTGGTGTGCCCGTTCTCGACGGGATCGTTGCCACCACCCCCGACGAGGCCGTAACCGCTTACGATAAACTGGGCGGGAAGGTGGCGGTCGTCAAGGCACAGATCCACGCGGGTGGCCGCGGAAAGGGAACTATCAAGGACGATCCGTCGCAAAAAGGGGTGGTCGTCTGCAAGAAAGCAGCCGAGGTCCGAAAAGCGGCCGAGGGTCTGCTGGGAAAAACCCTGGTCACCATCCAAACCGGTCCGGAAGGGAAAACGGTCAACAAGGTTTTCGTTGAAGCGGGCTGTGACATCGCCCGCGAACTCTATCTCGGAATCGTTCTCGACCGCGCCGCGGCCAAACCGGTGCTGATGGCCAGCACCGAAGGCGGAGTCGAAATCGAGAAAGTCGCGGAAGAAACGCCGGAGTTAATTCACAAAGAACATTTCGATCCGGCAATCGGATTGGAAGCATTCCAGGTTCGCAAACTCTGCAAGAAACTCGGCATCACCGGCGCGGCGGCCAAAGCGGCATCGCGATTCATGCCGGCGATCTGCCGCTTCTTCGTCGACTATGACTGTTCGTTGACCGAGATCAACCCGCTGGTGATTACCTCCGATGATCAAATGATCGCACTCGATGCGAAGATCACTTTCGACAGCAACGCGCTCTTTCGCCACAAACAACTGCTTGACCTTCGCGATCTGTCGGAGGAGGAAGCGAGCGAAGTGCGAGCAAGTGAATTCGGTCTCAGCTACGTCAAGCTTGACGGCAACATTGGGTGTCTCGTCAACGGTGCCGGATTGGCAATGTCGACGATGGACATCATCAAGTACCACGGCGGCGAACCGGCAAACTTTCTTGACGTCGGCGGCAGCGCGAACGCGGAACAAGTCACTGAGGCATTCCGAATCCTGCTTTCGGATCCCAATTGCAAAGGCGTTCTGGTAAACATTTTTGGCGGCATCGCCCGCTGCACCACAATTGCCGCAGCATTGATCGAAGCGAGCCAGACAGTCGGATTCAACGTACCCCTGGTCGTGCGACTCGAGGGAACCGAGGTCGAGGAGGGACGGAAAATGTTGGCTGAAAGCGATGTCGACATCATCAACGCCACCGACATCACCGATGCCGCCAAGAAAATCGTCGCCGCGGCGGGCTGAACCGACCTTAACATTCATCAAGAAACCGAATCAACTTTCTACGACAGATCATTCCTCATGAGCATTCTGGTCGACGGCAACACGAAAGTCATTTGCCAAGGTATCACCGGGAACGCCGGCACCTTTCATTCTCTCGGATGCCGCGAGTACGGCACTCAAATGGTCGGTGGCGTCACGCCCGGCAAGGGCGGCCAAAATGTCGAAGGCATTCCGGTTTTTGACACGGTGGAAGAAGCGGTTGAAAAAACCGGCGCCGACGCGAGCATGATCTTCGTCCCGCCACCCTTTACCGCCGACGCCATCCTCGAAGCAGTCGACGCGGGGATCAAAGTCATCGCCGCGATCACCGAAGGCGTTCCGGTGCTTGACATGGTTCGCGTTTACGAGAAGGTCCGGTCAAGTGGCTCCGTGCTGATCGGTCCCAATTGCCCGGGCATCATCACGCCCGGCGGTTGTAAGATCGGAATCATGCCCGGTTACATTCACAACCCGGGAAAAATCGGCGTGATGAGCCGCAGCGGCACGTTGACTTATGAAGCGGTTTGGCAAACGAGCAATCTCGGACTGGGGCAGAGCACTTGCGTCGGACTAGGCGGCGACCCGATTGTCGGAACCAGCTTTATCGATCTCTTGGCGCGGTACGAGGAAGACGATCAAACCGAAGCGATCTTGATGATCGGTGAGATCGGGGGCTCGGCCGAAGAAGAAGCCGCGGCGTTCGCGAAAGAAAACGTGACCAAGCCGGTTGCCGCATTCATTGCCGGCCGAACGGCCCCGCCCGGGAAACGAATGGGGCACGCCGGCGCGATCATCAGTGGCGGAAAGGGCACCGCCGAAGAAAAAGTCGCGGCACTCGAAGATGCCCGGATCGTCGTCGCGCCAACCCCAGCCGACATGGGTGACGCCGTCGCCAAGGCGATCGCGAAACGATAAACCGTGCCGCGCATCGGTCCGCGGAAGGTCCAATCACAGGCTGCTGTTCTCACGCATCATGACCGCGGCAAAGTAGGCCAAAAACGCCCCGCGGGCACTCCATGTGGCGGTGCGTATCCAGTTGGTCAGCACGAGCCGGCGATACGTCGACTCGTCAAAACCGCTGAGCAGCCGATTGTGACAGGGGACCTGCAAGAATGCCGTCGACAACCAGACGACCGCAATCATGGCGACTCCCAACCACGCCGCCCAACGTGGAAATCCGTTCGGTGTGTCAGAGAGTAACCACAACGCCGTCGCGATCTCGACCAGCATCGGTACCGCGACAATCGGTGTGATCAAACGCCCATGATCAGCTTCGTATCGAGCAAATTGCTCTGCGCCGACGCGGTTGAACATGTTGTAGTGGACGACTTGCACCATCCAAATCAGACCGACCATGTACCAGGTCGAGACGAGATTCAATACGAAGACCAGATTTGCGTTCATTCGGCCGATTCAAGTCGTGCTTTGCCCAAACAATAACGAAGCACGTCGTCCAATCGAGTGAAGCGATATCGATAACCCCCTGCTTCCAATTTCTCCGGCTTGACACGAGCACTGGACAACAACAGCGCATCGGCCATTTCACCCAGGGCCGCGCGAAGTGCGAATGCGGGAGCTGGAAACAAAGCGGGTCGACCAAGAACGCTCGCGAGTGTCTTGGCGAAATCACGATTCGAAATCGGATCGGGCGACACGAAATTAACCGGACCCGAGAGCGAATCGTCCGTCAACGCGTGATAGATCGCTCCGAGAACATCGTCCAGCGCGATCCAACTCCACCACTGATCACCGCTGCCGAGTGCTCCGCCGGCGAACTTTGCGGGCAAAAGCATTTTCTGTAGCGCGCCTCCGTTGGGTGATAACACGATCCCGAATCTCGCATTGACCACGCGGATACCTGCCTCGACCGCCGGGCGGCACGCTTGCTCCCACTGCGTCGCGACCTCGGCCAGGAAATCATCGCCCAACTCCGACGACTCATTCAAGGTTTCATCGCCACGATCACCATAGATGCCGGTCGCCGACGCGCAAACCAACACCGCCGGCTTCGATGGCAATCGTGCAAGGGACTCGCAGAGTTGACGCGTCTTTGCGACACGACTGTCACGGATTTCCTGCTTCACCGAGTCGCTCCATCGCGATTCGGCGATGGACTTGCCGGCAAGGTGGACGACGGCATCCACCTCCGTGAATTTCTGCGATTCCTTTTCGTTCTCCCACGCTGCAATCTCTCGTTCGCAGTCACTGATGGAACGTACAATTGGACGCACCTGGTGACCCAGCAGCGTCAGCAGGTTTTCGAGCCGGCTTCCGACCAATCCGCGACTGCCAGAAACCGCGACGCGGAGCGGCTCACGTGGTCGATCCGCAGACAGCGTCAAATCATCGTGGGTGACACGATGTCGGTACGCGAACATCGCCTCAAGTGTCGCTCTCGCCTTACCGCCACCGAACAGATTTCCAATCGCCCCCATCGGAACACGATACTGGATTCGGTCGCGAAGTTCGGTGTAACTACCGACGTCCTTGAACTCATGACGATGATCCCAGGCGGCGAAAGGTCCGGAGATTTGCGTATCGGCGAACAGGTGCGGCGGATCGTAATGGGTATGCTCGGCGACCCAGCGCACGGGGACACCCAGGATCGACGTCCGCATCACGACCCGGCTGCCAACTTCTAGACTGCCGTCACTCGACTCGATCTCAACCGATTCCCAGGGAGGTATCAGTCGCTCGAGTGCGCCTGGGCGATCGTGATAGGCAAACGCTTCCTTCGCCGAGACCGGCAACGAGCAGAATGCAACGTAACTCTCCGTTTGATTCATCGACGCCTGTTCACGAAGCGGATCAACAAGGGTACCCCGACATTATTGTCGACTGTCAAGTGTTGGGTTCCGTGGGCAAGATCAACAATCAGGCCAATGGATTCGACCAGTTCGACCGAAGGACGCACACCGAAACGCCGAAGTTTCGCGTCGAGGGCCGCGGCGACAACCTGCAGCGGATGTTTTCGTGTGTAGATCTGACGACGGCGATGCAGCTTAAGCCATGATGGAATCGATCGGCGTCCCCTCGCTGCGTTTCAACGGGCGGCCAATCGGCGTTTCCAACTCTTCGTCGTATTCGACCCCAAGCGCCGTCAGAATGGTGGCATGAACGTCGGCCACGGTCGCTACATCAGATACGTCCTGGAGCGGCTTCTCGCGATCGAGTTTCGGCCTCGGCGAGGTAGCACCGTGCACAGCCCCGCGTCGAATCCCACAACCGGCCAACAGGGTCGAAAAGCCATGCGGCCAATGATCTCGGCCCTCGGCCGGGTTGATTGTCGGTGTGCGGCCGAATTCACCACCACAAACCACGAGTGTCGAATCGAGCATGTCACGCTCTTCGAGTCGCTTCAAGAGTGCCGACAGGGCGGGATCCAATGTCGCACAGGCCGACGATTGCAGTGTGTGATTGGTGATGTGCGAGTCCCATCCGCCGAGTGTCACCTCGACACAACGCGCACCCACTTCGATCAAACGCGAGGCTGCCAGGCAACCGCGACCGAAGGCTGAATCACCGAAGGAATCCAATACCTCATCGGGCTCCTTCGATACGTCAAAAGCATCGAGTTGCTCGCTCGACATCATCCTCAACGCCGCGTCGGTGGCGCTTTGGTGAAGCGTGCGTGAGTTTTCCAATTCGGCAAGTCGCCCGCGACGAAACTCCTGTTCCACCACTTTGTAAAGATCGTCAATCCGGCGGTTGTAACGGTCCTCGCCAATCGGTCGCCGAATATCGGGTACCGGTCCAGCCGGATCGTTGATCTTGAATGCATCGTACTTTGCACCCAGGTATCCGCCGCGACCGGGCGAATTGTTCGAGATGATCGAAATGTGGCGAGGGATGTCCGCGCCCTCCTCGTTGGCGTGACAAAGTACCGCGCCGATCGAAGGGTGCGTCAACGTTGGATCGGGACGATAACCACTCTTGACGTTGTACACAGCGCGAGCGTGATCTCCCTCTTTGCTCGTCACGCTGCGCACCAGCGAGGCGAGGTGCATGACGTCGGCCGTCTGCGGCAAGAGGTCAGCAATCTGAATTCCCTTTGCGGACGTATCGATCGCCTTGGCATCACCGCCGATTTTCGAACCTGGATGAGGATCGAACGTTTCCAATTGGCTCGGACCACCCTCGAGCCATAACAGAATGACGCTTTTGGGGCGTGCGGGATCGGTCGATCCCGTCGCATCAGCAAACGCCAGTTGCCTCGCCAGCGACGACATCATCAGCGCGCCACCACCGGCCCCAAGCAGAGTGCGCCGCGAAAGATGGGCGTTGCGATCGCAAAGGCCCCAGTGTGAGTCAGGTTGTGTCATCAGTTTCACCGACAGGGTTCAATGGTTCCACGCAAGCTCGCTGCCGTTAAGCAACACCCACAAAATGTCTTCGATCGCCTCACCACGATTATCGGCCTCACCCAATCGGCTGACGAAGTGAGCCTTCTCGCGATCATTGGGGTAGCGGTTCAACGCACACAGGTACAACGTATCAACAGCCCCGGCATCATCGCGAGCGAACATCCCTATGTGCGCCGACGTGTTCAAAACCGGATTGGAATTGACGATCTGGCTCAACATGTTGCCGTTCATCATCAGCAATCGCTGCGTGATAGTGACGCTATCGATCGTAAATTCATCCTCGCCCATGTCGCCGTATTGGTTCACAAAATCGTTGGTACCCGTCAATGTGACGAACTGCAGCACAAAAGACGATTCGCGATCCGTTTTCTTGATTCGCGCGGCCTGGATCACCGAACCGGCGACCTGTTCCGGACGCAATCGCACCAGGGGAAAGACGGCATGGGCCCGTTCATGCTCCGGTGTCACCTCAAATTCCGCACGGCTATCGGCCCGGAACGCGGCGGAACCGGCGATCACGCGGATCAGCCGCCGCATATCGAAACCGTGCTCGACAAAATCATCCGCCAAGGCTTCGAGCATTGGGTTGCTCGATTCATCCAGCGGCAAGTTATCGACCGCCGCACCCACAGGTTTGCCGTACATCAACGCCCAGACGTGGCTGACGGCAGCCCGCGCTGCCTGGCGGTTTTCAGGGTGGGTGACCCATGCAGCCAAGCGAGCTCGCGGCTCGCCCTCTGAGGGCAGCAACTCGGGCGAATAGGGCACGCCGGGCTCGACCGGGGTCTCTTCGGTAGCGTCAAGATACTTGTAGTTGTATTCCACATCACCGTCACGAACGCCCTGAAGCCCGTTCGTTTTCGCGCTTGTGTAGAACGCCGCGAGCTGGTGAAAATCGGTTTGCATACCCTCGCGCGGTTCGTCCATGTCGCCGAGGTTGACGTTGCCCAGGAAATCGTTGTGACACTGCAGACAATCAATCCGCAGACCCAGAAAGGCTCGCGAGGTGCGTGCCGCAAGCCGCACCGGATCGGCTTTCCCGTCGTTGCTGTCGAACGTGGCCGTCAGAAAATTCACTTCCGGCTTGTCGGTCCACAACCCTTCGGCGGTGATCAATTCACGTACCATCTGATCGTAAGGTCGATTCTCGGCAAACACTTGCGTCAACCAAACACGGAACCGACGGCGGCGATAAACGATGAATTGTCCCTCGTCAGTGCCAACCAGAAATCGGGTCCAGCGTTCGCCCCAATAATTGTGAAATCGCGAATCGCCCAGCAGGTTTTTCAGGTGTACCGATTCGCGCGCCGACTCGGGAAGCTGTTCCAGCTGGCGAATCTCCTCGAGCGAAAGACCATTGCCAACCAGCGCCAGCGACATGCGGCGGCAAACGGTCATCCAATCCGCCGCCGGCGCCGACGGCAACTCACGATCGAGCAACAACTCGGCTCTTTGCTGGTCCACCAACGCAATCGCTTCAGCGATCGTCGGATCCTCGGTGGAATTCCCGCCGGAGGACGGATCCGCCGAAACGGGATTCTCGACGATTTGCTTGGACGACCTGGACAAACCCGCAGCGAGATAGCCAAAAGCAAGGATGACCAGCCAGGCAAACCAACTCCAACGAATCGTCGCGAAAACGGCTGCGCTGA
>JAHELS010000203.1 GCA_024644085.1 Rhodopirellula sp. | reverse complement strand
GGGAGATAGCCGCTTATACCTTTTGCGTGGTGGTCAATTGCACCAAATTACGCAAGATCATAGTCAAATTGAACGACTGATCTTCGCGGCCTCGGTGAGCTTGGCGATCTGTCCGAGAATCTTGGGATGATCAGCTCTCGGGAGTTTCTTGATTTGCTCCACAAGATTACGTGACGTGGCGACGAGTTCCTGTTGAGTCTTGGAGAGACCGGCGGCCCGCTTGTTGTAGTCGGCGAACCACTCGGGTTCCTCTTTTTCGCCTTGCTTGCGCGGTTTCGGGTTGCCGTTTTCGTCTCGCTCGGCCAAGGGAACCGTTTGGTGTAGTTCGCGAGTTTCTTCGCGGAGTTCTATTTCTCGATTGATGACGCGCAAGACTTCGAGCACGATCTCGGGAGTGAGATTGGGAAGGTCGATCACGCCTTCCGCAGGTGGGCCGTGAGCGGACGGCGGCGGAGGTACGAGCTGTTCCGCATAACGATCGAGCGTGTCGGCCCAGAATTCGGAATCAATCGTGGCCTGGCCCACATCGTTCTTTTGGACCGTGCTACCGATATAACGGACGCGTATCGCCGGATCGTCGTTCTGCATCTCCTCCAGAACGAGCTCGTAATGCGGTGACGGCTGCCGCGCGGCATAGGCCATCATGTCTTGCTGAAGTGTGGACAGCTTCTCGGATTCCGCAACCTGGCGATCTGCGAGAGTTTTGCGCTGCTGTGCGGTTTCGGCTTCGTCAGGAGTCACGCCAAAGCCGTCGAGTTCATTCAACTCCACAGCGAAATCCATTTGTTTGCGAGATGCCGCCTTGAGGCGTTTCACGAAGGTGCTGTTCTCAAAACCGAGCAACAGTTGGTTCATTTCACTGGCAAGTTTGGCAAACGCATCGAGCAACTCTTGCTGTTCGGTGACCGCTTCGAGGATGATCTCCTTGGTTGACGCTTCCGCTTTGTCTTCATCGTCCTCTTTGTCCTTGCCGCTGCCCTTCAAAACGGTTGCTGGAATACCAAGTCCGCCCTTCACCTGAGGCGCGTCTTCGGCCTTCTCCGACTTGTTGAATCCAGACTCATGATCTAGCACAACCGGTGTTGGATTGGCCGGCAAGTAGCCCGGCTCGCCTTCGGCTGGCTTGCTTTTGTCGACGTTGACGTCTCCGCCTGGCTTATTCGCGTCATCGGGATTCTTATCGAGGCCCTGAATCTCTACATCGTCCGGCCCGTACTTCTTCGCCTTCTCCAGTCCGAAGTCTTTGCCTCCCGGCGGAGCGGCCACGGGCTCTTCCGGTTTGTTGGGATCGGCCTTCTCGGGCTTTTTCGCCTCACCGGGTTCGCCAGGAAGAGGATCCTCCTGAGGCGGTTTGCCTGGTTTCCCCGGTGGCGCATTGGCGGCCTCTTTCAGCAGTTCGGCGACGGATGGCATTTTCTCGCCGGCGATCTCTTCGAGCTGCTGCAACATCTCAGCAAGCATGGCGAGCTGTTTCGGATCGAATTCTTTGTTCTTCGAGGCTTCCTGTACAAGTTGTTTGCCGATGTCAATCAACGCGTCCAGCTTGGCAGCGTTCGCTTGCTCTGCTGCTGCCTGCTGCTGGATTTCCTTCTTGGTTGCTGGCTTGTCCAGTTCGCTTTCCGGCAGGTTCATCAGCTCTTCGTTCTTGTCATGGAGCTGAAGTTCCTTCTCGTAGACTTCTTTCGATGCGTCGGTCCATTTGGCGAGTTGGTCTGTGACCCATTTGAAGTGGTCCGCTGCGTCCAGTACATGCAGCACAAGGTAAGGCGAATAGGCTCGCTTACGTCCGGGCAGGTAGTCTTCGGCGTAGGCCCTCAGTCGCAGGCTTTGTGGGCGAATGCCCTCGCGCTGAGCGGAGAAAGTTGCAGGCACGTTGAGTGAATCTCTGGATGGATCACCTGCGGCAACCCGCTTCTCGCCAACCGACGGTTGTGGATTTTCAATCGGATCCTGGATGCCAGTCCATTCCAGACCAATGCGTTTGACGCCGAAGTCGTCGGTGGCCTCGATCGCGAACGAGATAACTTCGGTAGCGAGCAATACCTTGTTGTTTTGCATGTTGTCGAATCGTACGTTCGGCGCGAGGTCATCAACTGCTTCGATTCGTAGGACTTGTGGCTCGCGGGCGCTCAGACCGTAGGTATCCCACCAGGCAATGGTGTAATCCCGAGTCGCGTCAATGCTGAGTGGTTCGGTAACAACATTGGATTCATCAATCGTTTGCGGTCGATCATCAAGCGTCGCTGCGGTAAGTTCTCGGGTTGCCGTCATCTTCAAGACGGCTGTGCTGCCCTTAACCAATCCAATGTTCCCACCTCGAGCATCCGCAACCACCGAACCCGATTGCTGAAGGTAAGCGGGAAGCTGCACCTCCGCTATGAGGTCGCTCAATGCCGGCCGCATCTTGGGTTCAACCGGGACCGATTGATAGGCGTCGCCAACCTTGATGGCCACGCTGCCGTCATCAGTCTGTGGCGGAATGTCGAAGAGATAGGATTCACCTTCACGCTTTCCGATGAGTGGTTTTTGATTCTCAAACCGAGCCTTTGCCGTATCGGGCTTCCAGGGAGAATCTGTTTTCAGGTGAGCTTGCACGGAGAAGGGTTCCGCGTATGGAACGACCTTGCGGCCGCTGTCACCATCCAGCTGGGCGAATGTATAACGATCGACATCACGCCAGGGAGTCAGCCATCGAGCCAGAGCGTTCGTGCCAGCCGCCGGAATCAACAACAGGAGAAACGCCGCCACCGCCAACGGAATTCCAGCGATCCACGCCCAACGGCGGTGAAGCGGATTGGGAACGGCATCCGAGAGATCGCGTTCTTCCAGTTCGTTGTCGACCTGCTCAATGGCTGCCACGACTAAAGAACGGCTCTTACCATCGCCGGTCTCACTTTGCGCGAGTTCGATAATTCCCAGCAGGTGATCACCGAAGCGGGGAAAACGATGTCGCGTCAGCCGTGCGATTTGATCGAGCCGTCGATGGCTCCAGACCCAGTTGTGCATCTTTAGCGGGAACAGAACGGCCATCCCAACACAGCCCACGATCAGGATTAGACCACGCAGAATGGCGGGCGTGTCGAAGAATCGATCGAGGCAGAACACCAGCAGGTAGGAGATGACCAAACCAAAGATGCCGGCAAGCAGCCCTTCGGCAATCTTCACAATCCACACCTGCTTTTGATACTGCTCCAGCGCGGCCTTCATCCGTGGCGGTAGTCCGATCGGTTCGTTCTGTCTTTGTGTTTGACTCATGGACTTTCCTTACACTGCTCCAATTATCTTGCGACCGGTCCAAAACACGCCCATCAATACGATGAGCGCCGCGCACCACGCTGGGTGCGACCAAATCCGAGTTCGATGCATCGTCGGCTCGGGGTCCGGCAGGACCGCTAGGTCATCCAGCAAACTTTGGACATCCGATACCGGAACCAACCGGCCATTAGTCATCGAAGTGATCTCTTCCAATACATCGAATCGTGCCAGCCGTCCCTGCCGTTCTCGATTCAACCCTTGCACCGAAAGCTCTGTCTGGACCGTGGAACCTGTTTCCGCGCAGGTCGCAATCAGTTGATAGTTGCCTGGTTCAGTTGCGGTCAATGCACCGGCGAACAACCCCCAGGCATCTTCCTCGCCAGACTGCAATCGAACGGTTTGAGTCTTGCCTGAAGGCGAGATTGCCTGAACGACGACCGTTCCTTCGTTGAGAGGGCCGCCTGTCGCACTGAGCACGTTGGCATTGAGTGATACAACGTCGTCCACTCGCGGCCGGTCGGGCGAATAGAACAATCGCATCGACTGGCCGTCAGCCATCTGTCGCTGGTAAGCCATCCACCGAGCCACCTGTCCCCAGAAACGGTAGTGATACCGGTCCTCGACACCCTCTCGCCACTTCCAAGCGCTGTCGGTCCCCATGAACAATACCTTTCCGGTGCCGTAAGTTTTCGTAACGATCAGCGGCACGCGGCCGGCTTCGGTCGCCTCTTGGTTATGCACGGCCAGCACTTCGCTGCCGGGTGTGGCTCGTTTGACGGCGGCATACCAGTGAAAGCCCGGCAGGGTCCGCCAGATGTCCGCGTTGGCTTGATCTGTGTCAGCCATCTTCGTCAACAGACTGCGTTGTCCCGAGGAGGTCAGTGCGAAATGGCCCGGCGCACTCGATCCGACACCGGTGGTTCGTGCGGGATCGACAACGACCGGCAACAGGTCTGCCAACGCGCTGATGTTCAGTGTTTCCTGGAAGCCGTAGCGACCGGGCAAGAAGACCAAACCGGCCGCTTGAGCACTGACCAGCTGCCGCAGCTCCTGGGCCTGTTGCTCGGAAAGCTGCTTTGGACCGATCCCGACATCGCCAACAAACACGACGTCAAAACGGCTGAGTTCGTTCGTCGACGGGAAAGTCTTGATGTAGCCGCGACCCCCGCCGACCTTGGGCAACTCTGGATGAAACAGCAGGCAGGTCACATCTACGCCGGGATCGCGCTCGAGGGCGTTTCGCAAGTAGCGGTACTCCCAGCGCGGATACGATTCGATGACGAGAACTTTCAATTTTTCCTGGCGAATGGCGATCGGCGCCGAAACCGCGTTGTTGTCGACCAGCAGTTCCTTTGCGTCCTTTGGAACCTGCAGCGTCAACCTGTAGTCACCAGTGGCAGGCGGGGTCCAGGTGATGCTGGATGTGGACTGAGACATGGCGGGTACGCGCAAGACCTTTGTCGCCGTGGCATTCTCATTGACGTTCAGGGTCACCCGGATGTTGCGATCCTGACCGAGTGTGCTGCTCACGGAGAACGGAATTCGGAGCGGCTTGCCGGCGATTCCAAATGTGGGAGCATCCATGCTGGCCAACTCAAGATCCGGGAGCGGCACTTTGCTGCCAACCGCAACCGCGAAAACCGGCACGCCCTTCATCCGATACCTGGCGGCGGCTTCGACCGGCGACTTGCCGACGTTCCAGTCACCGTCGGACAGGATCACCACGCCTCGCAGGTTGGCGTGTTTCTCCAGCACACCTGTCAATCCTGCGTTGAGATCGGTTCCGTCTTCGACGGGCTCAAGATTGGACGAAAAGGGCTCAACCACCACATCCATTTCCGAGGTTGAATTGTCTTCCACCTGCTTCCAGGCGGAGTCTGACAACAATGATTCGATGGTCTCGGCGCGGCTCCTCGGTTCTCCTTCGGCGGTCGTATTCTCGACGACGTCTCGCGTCTTCATGCTATTGGACTTGTCCCACAGCACCGCCAGCGTAGGGCGCTGCTGAAGCGTTTGCTCAGCCAGCCATTCGGGCTGACAAAATGTCGCCACGACGAGACACAGAAGCACAAACCGCAGCAATTCGAGGATGCCGGTCGAGCGGCGGAACCCGCTGCGACGCCATGCCATGACACACACGACGGCTGTCACTGCGACCAGCAGCACGCTGATCCCTACGATGACGCCGTCAGAGACAAACGAGAGTCCTTGTTGTTCAAACATTACGCAGCCTCCTGTCTCTGATTTTCTGTCGTCAGGAAACTGCTGGCCTGCTGTTGCACTGCTTGCTTCTCTGGCATGCTCAAGAACGCTTCTGCAATCAAGGCGATGGCCACAACAAGCAGGAACAATCGCCAGACTTCACTGGCCAATGAAGCGCTGTCACCGATGGAATCGTCGATGCGTTGATAAGACAAACCGTCGAACAGGCCGTCCGCGGTTGCCGCATCCGTCACCTTGGTTTCGTCTTCTGCAAGACTGCGGTTGATGGCGGCCCAGGCATCGCCGTTGCGATAGACCCCTGCCTGCAACTCTGTTTCCGACAATGTGGGGCGATCGCCGGTCGGCGCCACAGCTTCCCACTGGTCCGCCTCGCCCAACACACCGATTACTGCGTCGCGCTGTGAGGCCGGTGATAGCGTTTGGCTTCCCACGGCAAGAGCTCGCTGCAACATCACATAAAACGAGATGCCGTCACGTTCCAGTGTTGAAGACGGAGCAGTGGGCAATGTGCTGCAAAAGTACACGCCACCCCGATCGGTGGCCGCGCGGACAAGCAACGGCCGGTCGTCGCCCAGTCTGGCGAGAGGCGTTTCACTGTTTCCAGCGGTTGTTAGTGCACAGTACTGATATGTCCGCAAATCATTTAGCGGCAGCGCGTCACCACTTTCCACATGCGCCAATAGGTCCGCGTCCGCACGCCACCATGACAACTTGCGCTGTTCTTCTTCGCTCAGCTTCTGCCACTGCCCCCACTTCGCGCCGAAAAGCTGGCCGTCGTCTTTCTGGCCGGGCGGGAAAAACATGGCAACGCGGCCCGAATTGACGAACTGTTGCACTTGCTCCGCGACCAATCCGGTCGGCAACGGCGCCTGCCAGATCAGAAGCGATGTGGCTTGCCAATCGATTTCACTCACGCGCGACGAAGGAATGAATTCGGCCAGATTCTCTACCCCCTGTTCCAAGGGCACGTTCAGGGCCAGCTGGAACGCGTTGGCTGTTCTTTCGTCATCAGAAACAATCACCGCTCGTCGCTGTGTCGGCTCTGAGAAGACGAAATAAAACCGGTTGTCCAGAGCATTGGAGTCTTCGGGAACTGAGACCGAGCCCCAGCCTGATCGGAGTCGTCGATCGATGGTAATGCGATGGCCCTGAAGCGAAGCCCCCTGAGAATCGAGATCCAGATCGACGGTGGTGCGGACGCCATTGATTTCAAATTGGACGGGAATCTGTCGTAGGGAGTTGCCGCTTTGATCAGTTTGACGCTCGGCCTGGACCAGCACGTCAAGTACCAGTTCGGCCCGGTTGCCGGACTCTCGCCGCTTGACGTTATCCACGCGGATCGACAAATTGCTCACCGGGCGTTCGGCATACGAGAGAAGAAAGTGCTGAACTCCCTTCATTTCAGAAAACTGTTCGCGAATTGCCGACCAGCGCCCGCTCTCCGGATTCCAGTCGTTCTCGTTCAGGTCCGAACAGATCCATAGATCCGCGCGTCCCGCTTCGTTTGCCTTCAGGTACGCCAGGCCGCGTTCCAGCATGTCTGGAATGTCAGCACTGGTTGCTGTGCCGCCGAGGTTGGGAAGTTCCAGCAAGTCCTGCGGCGTGTCGAGTATGCGAGGTTCATCGCTGGCACTGTCGAGCAAAACGAGCTGACTGCCATAGCTACTCTTCTCCAGCAAGTCTGCGAGCTTCTTCAGTGAAGTGGATCGTTTTGACTCGCCAGTTTGCGGATCACGGGTTTCCATGCTGGTGGAACGGTCAAGCAGAATCAACGTCGCGTCTGGCTTGCTCATGCCGAACATGCTGATGCGACCACTGGCAAGCGGTCGGCTTGCCACGAAAATGACCGCAGCGATCGCCGCCATTCGCATCAACATGATCAAGACGTAACGTAGTCGGGCCATGCCCTTGTTCATCCGCTCGGCCCTGACCAGAAACATCATGGCCGCCCATTCGACGCTGCGATGACGGCGCCGAGAGATCAGATGAATCAGGATGGGCAAAGCAATGGCTGGCAGAACCCACAGCATCCATGGTTGAAGGAAGCTCATTACCTGGCTCCCTTCTTCGGTTGGCGGCGGAGCAGAAAGCGGGCCAGCACTTTGTCGACGGGATCGTCCACATTGACCCGGTGATAGTCGACAGCCGCTTCCCGCATCACGACGCTCAGGTCGTTGAGGTATTCGGCCATCGCCTGCTTGTACTGACGCGCCATGATGTTGGGGTCCGCCGTGATCGGTTCGCCACCTTCCATGTCGAGGAACCGAGTCGGGCGGTCGAAGTTAAAGTCGATTTCGCTCTGATCCAGCAAGTGGAAGACGCTGACATCGTGCTTGCGAAACCGTAGATGTTGAAAACAGTTCTTCAGAACTTCGGGCTCGATGAGCAGATCCGAGATCACGACAACGAGTGCTCGTTGGGCGATATTCTCGGCGGCCTCGTGCAGTGATTCAGCCAGCCCCGTTTTTCCGGCAGCGTTCAGTTCGGCCAGCGAATCCAGAACGATGCGCAGATGTGTGGCATTGCGTCTTGGGCGGATCTCGGTGTGGAACTTTTCGTCGGTGCAGTACAGTCCTACGGCGTCTCCCTGACGGGACGTCAGGTAGGCCAGTGTCCCGGCTAACGATTTCATCTGATCAAACTTGGAAACGCCGTCAACCTTAAAGTTCAGGGACCCGCTGGTATCGACAATCAAACACAAACGCAGGTTGGTGTCGGCTTCGTATTCCTTGATGTAGAACCGGTCGGAGCGTCCCCACGCTCGCCAGTCCATACGACGCGTATCATCGCCTGGCACGTACTTGCGATACTGTGCGAACTCCAGACTGGAACCGCGGACAGGACTTCGGTGTTTTCCTGAGACGCTGCCGAGCATGGGCATGCGAGCGTGCAGTCCTTGAGCCGAAAGGCGGGCAAGAACTTGTGGGTCGATAAACGGGTGTTTGCCGTTGGATGAGTCCGCCACGCCTAGCCTTCTTTCTCGAGTTCATCGACCAGGCGGCGGACAATCTGCCGGCTGCTGATGCCTTCCGATTCGGCTCCAAACGTCGTGAGGACGCGGTGCGTCAGAACCGGTTCGGCCACGGCAGTGATATCTTCGAGACGCACCATATAGCTACCCTGCAGCGCGGCGCGTGATTTGGCTCCCAGGATCAGGTACTGAACAGCACGCGGTCCCGCTCCCCACCCCACCAAAGGCTTCAACCACTCTGGCGATTGCTCGTCAGAAGGCCGAGTACGTCGCACGAGGTGCGCGGCGAACTCATAAATGTGCTCTGGCACGGGTACACGTCGCACGAGTTCCTGAAACTTCTGAACGCGCCCACCGTCGATAATGTGGTTGAGTTCAGGAAGTTTGCCGCCAGTTGTCGTCCGTCCGATCTCAATTTCTTCCTGAAGCGACGGGTAGTCCACTTCGATCATGAACATGAAGCGATCGAGCTGTGCTTCTGGCAGAGGATAGGTGCCCTCCTGTTCGATCGGGTTTTGAGTTGCCAGCACGAAGAATGGCTCTTCGAGTTCGTACGTGCGGCCGACGACCGTGACGCGATGTTCCTGCATCGCTTCCAGCATCGCGGCTTGTGTCTTCGAGGGAGCTCGGTTGATTTCGTCTGCCAGCACGATGTTGGCAAAGACGGGTCCCCTCACGTACTCGAACTCACGCCGGCCGCTGCCTGACTCCTGCAGGATGTCAGTACCCGTGATATCCATAGGCATGAGATCCGGCGTGAATTGAATCCGGTTGAAGCTCAATTCCATCGTTTCGGCCAAGCGGCTAATGAGCAACGTCTTGGCCAGACCAGGAACGCCCATCAACAGAGCATGGCCCTGGGCGAAGAGGCAGATGGCCAGTTGCTCGATCACGGACTGCTGTCCGACAATCACCTTGCCCAGCTCTTCCCGCATCCGTTGATAGTCTTGTCGCAGCTCATCGATGGCAGCGACATCGTCGTCATGAAGTTCGTTAGTGATTTGGGTTGTCGACATCTGTTGCTGACTCTTTGTTCTAAATCTGTTGTTGTAAAATGAGTTGATCTCGTGCTGTTTTCGTGCCGACTTATTTGCCCGAATCGTGCTTTGGTTTCGTCTCTTGCTTAGGCTCGGGAATCCGGACAGGCTTCTTGCCGAGCTTGTCGAGAACGCGTTTGTCGGGTCGATTAAATTCTGCCTTGTATGGATAGTCCGCACCGACGATCTGGTGTTGTTTGCGATCTCCGGCTGGCGGGATGATCCAATCGCAATTCGGAGTGTTCTCGGGCCCATTCTTCCAGGCCTCAAGGAGTTCCTGAAAATCGTCGTTCAAGCTGCCGGGATCATCGGGCGGCATGTGTTGGTTCGGGTCCCAGCCATCTCCGACGAATTCCTCGACGGTCTTCATGCCAATGCGATGACAATCCAGACAGGAATTCCCCTCAATGTGAATTGTTCGCAGATCCCAATTGCTTGCTCCGATCACGTAGTAGGGGGCGTCTGGATCTGCAAGCTGAGGGACGACAGGCTCGCCATTGGGAAGCTTCGCCGCATCGATGAATGGGTTGTGAATGAAAGGGTCGGCCTGATGGCATTGCACGCATTGGGTCTGCCCGGGAGTCGCATAGGCTCTATTGAAAGCCGCAGGCTCATCAACACCGGGCAACTTGCCAATCAGTCGATTAGTTTTGGGATCGACCCGCACCCACTTTCGGTTGTCGCCGCTTTCGAAGAAGGCTGTTGCTCCAGTCTCGCGATTGTAACCAATCATCTGCACCGAGTTGCCGATCTCGACGTTGTAGAGACTTCCGCGACCGTCGTGTCGCCCGAAACTGATCCAAACGACATGAGGTAACGGCTTCCCATCGGCTGTCCGGCCTTCGTACCGTTGCACGACCGATCCCGACATGCAGTCGCCCATCTGTAGGCTTGGGTTGTCACAGCAATGAATACCCGGGTCGCCTGTGAACTTCTTTCCATCGACGAAGATCGGAATCTCTACACAGGCTTCCAAATCAACCACGGGTGGAACACCAAGGTGAGGTTCGATCAACTTGGCGTACTCGGTAGGTGATTTAAAAACTCCGTTACTCGTATTTTCCGGGCCGTCGTCCTGTGATGCTTTCGAGTTCTCTTCCTGGGCCACTAATCGAGCTTTGGAACCTTGCCCACGTCCAGCAGACATGGCGAAAACGACACCGAAGCATACGGCGATGGCGAATATCGTATTGGCGACTTTTCTCGTCATTTCAATTCCTTGAGGCATTCAAGCCAAACACGGCGTTCGATCGAAAGTGTCCACTACTCTTCCGGGCCCAGTAACTCTACATGCGCTAATTCGAGGCCCGGTTCGTTTGCGAAGCAGTCAAGCACGAAGGCCTCCAGTCCCACCGCCGAAGTGCCGTTGCCAAGTTCTCTCAATTCGGAAACATTTATTTCAATGTCGAACGTCGACTCGACTCGCTGCTTGACCCCGTATCGCCCCGCCACCGTCCGGTCGTGGTTACGGGCGGCGAGACTGAACGTCACTTCCTGCGGAATTTTGGATCGGCCCATCACTCGGAGCCGACTGCTGTCCGACAATAAGACAGGGCCGGACTGACGCTGAGGAATGTTCAACGAAATCAGATAGATGACAGGTTGTTCTTCGCGGCCCGTCCGTCTGGGAACGGCTGTGAGAAATCCGTCGTCGTCTTCAAACTTCTCAAGCCTCTTGAA
>JAHELS010000202.1 GCA_024644085.1 Rhodopirellula sp. | reverse complement strand
ATGAAGATGAAATTGCTGTGGTCTTTGTAGCCGTTGATCGGTGACTTTCTAACCTTGCTGCAGGTCGACTTCGGCCTTGGGCTCAGCCGTCGAGATCAGCTCGCGGATTTGCAGGATCAGGATCATCGTTAGCAGGACGGGAAAAACTTGCACGCCTGTCGCATAGGCTACCGATTGCGATAGATGCGGTCCGACGAACAGGACGGACACAATCGCAATGATTTGCGGCGTCACTTCGCTCAGGTGGTCCTCGTGTTTCCGAACGTAATACAGAACCGTAATCAAGCCGGCCGGAATGATCAGCAGCAGGTCGTAGATCGGCACATAGGGGTTCAGTAGTGCGTTGGTGTTCAGCAATGCGGCCGAGGCTAACCACCATCGATCGTTTTCTGATTTTCGCCAAATCCATCCCAAGGCGACCGCGACGGGAACGCCGATCATTACAACCAGCAACTTTCCGTGGCCGCTAAAAACCTTGTCTAGCAACGGAGCCAGACCGTGGACCTTCCAGTGGGGCGTTTCCAAGGTCCACTGGCTCGTTGCGAGCGAGGTCGACAATTCAACGTAAGTTCGCAGTCCCGACATTCCAACGGTATGAAGCGAGAGCATGGTCGCCGGGATGGCGACGGCCAGCATCCCCCAAAATGCCTTTGGTCGTGCGATCAAGGTGGCAATGACCAGGATGAACACGATATTGGGCTTGTAGATGCAGAGGCCGATCAGCAGTCCGCCGATAAAATCGTGTTTCCTTTGCAACGCAATAACCCCAGCCACGACGAAAAAGAGCGCCAGCGGCGAGGTTTGGCCTCCAATGACCGCCTCGTAAATCACTGGCCAGCCAAGCATGGACCAAAATACGAGTTTGCGTCGATTCTCCGCGACCCCCAACGCGGTGATCAACATTCCAAGTGCCAACAGCACGCAAAGGCTCGTGATGCAGGCGAACGTCGCGAATGACCAACCATACGCAAGCTGGGCCAGGCTCGACATCAGCCAAGCCGTGACCGGAGGGTAACGGTAAGGCCATTTCAGTTCCGGGTCCATCGTCGGCAGCAGCGCCGAGGTGCGTCGCTGGTTGGCCCGGTCGTCGTACAGCGAATCGGCTTGACCCGTCAGCACCGTCTGCCCGGCCACATAAAGCATCACGTAGTCGCTGCCGAGCGGCGTTCCCGATCGATCGACAAGATCCGCGAAGGGATAGAACCACGCCAGGTATCCGGTCAGGAGGATCACAGGGATTGCGCGGCCGAATACCGACAGGATCTGGAGTGCCTCCTGCGGGTTATGAAGCACCGATTTCGACGGCTCGCTCGTTTTTCTTCGCGGCGAAAACATCACTCTTGCGTTGGGTAGCGCTGGTAATTCGAGGCAAGGCCTGGTCCGATGGGCCGATCCTCCCAGAGAGCCCGCAGTATGGCACGATCGAGCCTACTTATCGTCTCGTCAGGCGTCGGCTGCCAGCACGAAAAGTGCCAACCAAACGTCCTGTCGCGATCTCATTGCGCCGGCTGGCGCGATTTGCGTGGCATTCTCGACCGACGGTGATTCGGCGCAGGCCTTTCAAACCGGCGTCCCGAAGGTGAGAGCTTTGTCTCCAAGGTGAGAGCTTTGTCGAACCAGGCCGATCGGACGTCGCGATCAATTGGTTACCGGCGCGCGCCCTCAAACCGAAAACTGTCAACGATTGTCCACAGCTAAGCGCCAACCATGGTTGGCGCTCAGCGAGTCGGCGTGAATTGTTTCGATATCCGTTCTCTTTTTTCTTGAAATTGGAACTCCGTTGACTTCAATGACTTACGAAGAGCAACGGTTCAGAAAACTTCAAATCACAGACTTCTTGGATCGCTTCTTGCAACACGGGTGGGCGGAACCGCGGTGACACGCCTTGTCATGGCGAGTTAGTAAGACCCTTTACAAGAGTTAGGAGCATTCCAATGCAACTGGTAAATCGTTTGTGGAAAGAAGAAGATGGCGCGACCGCTGTCGAGTACGGCATCATGGTAGCAGCCATCGCGGCTGTGATCGTGACCGTCGTGTTTGCAGTTGGTACTAAAACCAACAAGGCATTTTCGATCGTCAACAGCGCGTTGCCTGCTTAGGGCGATCCGCTTACAAGCCGGCACCAATGACCGAAAGGACCTTGGTCATTGGTCGTACGGCTTGGGATGAGAAAATGAAACAAGGCAACAGGTCAGCCGTAGCGCGTTTGGCGCGCCGATTCGTCCGAGATGAATCGGGCGCGACGGCGATTGAGTATGCGATTCTCGTTTCGGCGATCGCCGGCGTTATCGTCGCAATTGTGTACGCGGTCGGAACCAAGACACAGGCTCAATTCACGACACTTGACACTGAAATGAGTCAGTTACCGTAGCTCCGTACAAAGGAATGATCGATGGTCGAGTACTTTCCCATATTCATTGCCCTGTTGCTTTGTGTCATTGCAGCGGTAACGGATGTTCGCTCGCTGAAGATTTACAACAAACTTACCGTCCCCGCGCTACTGCTGGGATTGATTTTTCAGGTCATCCTGCATGGGTTTGACGGGTTTTTCGATGGGATCGCCGGTGTGCTTGTTGCATTCGCGGTTCTTTTGGTCCCGTTCATGATCGGCGCGATGGGTGCCGGCGACGTCAAGCTGATGTCCGCCCTGGGTGCCTGGGTCGGAATCTCATTCGCATCACAGATCGTGTTGATTGCCTGCTTGCTTACGGGCGCCGCATCTGTGATCGCATTGCTTCGCCGCGGCGGGCTGTCGGCCGCGTGGTTGAACGTCAAGATCAATTGGTTCCGGCTGCAAACGTTGCAGCATCACCTGGTGCTCGACGAGCCGGACGAACTTCGCTCCATGAAAGTCGACGCCGATCGAAAAGCGGACCTGATTCCATTCAGTGTCATGCTTCTGCTCGCCGTCGTTCTCGTTCTGCTGATTCATCTTCAGCGTGAATCGGCTGTGACGTCACTGAGTTACTTGTTAATTAAATAGGTCCGAATCATGAGTTTCCGCTCCGTATTGATGTTTTTTCTCGCGATTGCCTGTGCTGGTGCCGCGTCGTTCGGAGTCTACCAGTACACCAAGAACGGGGCTGCGCTGATCGCGCGTCAACCCGAAAAGATGGATGTCGTTGTGTTGCGTGTTGACGTGCCGCGGGTCGGCACGCAGTTGACCGAAGACATGCTGGAACTTGTGCAGCGGCCCAAAGAGTCGGTCAGCGAGCATGCGATCAGCGATCTTGACGCCGTGGTTGGCCAGTCAGCGGTGATCCCAATGTTCCGCGGCGAGCCGGTCGTTCCCGCCAAACTCGGACAGGGTTCGGGACTGGCCGCGTTGGTCCCCGAGGGGATGGTCGCATTCACATTCCAGGCGCCTTCGGAATCATCGTTGATGGCAGGTTTCGCGATGCCCAATGACCGCGTCGATATTCTGCTGACGCGAATCGACGCGTCGCAACAGCGAGGCGGAAAGGTAACGCAGCGGTTGGTACAGAATGTTCGACTTCTGGCAGCCGGTGTAGAAACAACCCGGCCCGCGGGAAACCGCGTGGAAAAAGTTCGTAACGTAACCGTTGCCGTCCTTCCCGGAACGGACCAAAAGTTGGCGATGGCCCAGGAGATTGGGTCGCTCGCGCTGGTCCTGCGGAGCTCCGCCGACGATCAGAACCACCCCAACGAACCAATTTACCTGGCCGACCTCGAAGGCGCTGAGGAAGAAGCGCTGGTCGACAAATGGGATTCCGCGTTGTCACACTTCGCCAGCTCGGCTTGGGCCGCCGCGGCGGCGATCGAGGATATCAGCAAGAAAGCGCTCGATGCCGAAATCAAACGGCTCAACGAAGAGTTGGCGATGAAGACTCAGGAGTTGGAAGAAGCGAGGGAGGGCAATCGACTGCTTGCTTCCCAGAACCAGCAACGTCAGAACCCGACCGCCGTGTTGACGATCCGTGGAAACTCACAAAGTTATGTGACGGTCAAGCCTCGACCAAAGAAAGTCAATTAGGAGGACTCATGCGCTGGATTCTGGCCTGTGACAATCAGGAAATCGGACGAGCCATCAGCACGGCGGTCTCCAGCACCGACAGTGGAGTGAAGCTGCACTTGTGCCGCAGTAGGGAGGCTGCTGCCGAGATCGCCCAATCAAGACCTGACTTGGTTCTCCTCGCGCCCGACGACTCGATCGATTCCCGCATGGCGTGGATTCGCGAGATCGTCGAGGTTGCTTCATGCGATGTGCTCGTCGTGGGGCATGCGACCGACGCTAAGTCCGTTCTGCACGTGCTCGACGCGGGCGTTACCCGTTTCGTCGACATTGACGAACTGGACGCCAGTCTTCCGGCCGCCCTGCGCGCGATCGCCAAGCAGCCGTCCAAACGTCAACAACGCGGTCGCATCATCTGCGTCGCCGGAGCCGGGGGCGGCAGCGGCGCAAGCACGATTGTTGCGAATCTTGCCGTTGCAATGAATCGCAGCAAACCGACAATCGCGATCGATATGCGACTCGAAGCAGGTGATCTTGCCAGTTTATTAAACATACACGCCAAGCACAGCATCGCGGATTTCTGCAAGCTCGAAGGACAAATGGACTCCGACATGTTCGAGAACTGCTTGTCGGTTCACGAGTCGGGCGTCCAAGTGCTCACAGCTCCAGAGAAGTTATCGGAAATTGGAGCGGTGACGCCGAGCGGTGTGCGTCGCGCCTTGTGCATGGCGCAACAGCTTGCGACCTATGTGATTGTCGATCTGGGCCAGCCGCATCGGCCAGAGCACGCACAGGCATTGCATTTGGCCGAAACGATCGTGATCGCGATGTGCCTCGATTTCACGGCGCTGCGGCAAACGCGGCGAGTGCTGGATTACCTCGAAGATCTACAGATCCCACGAGACCGCGTTCAGATCGTCGTCAATCGAAGTGGTCGACCGGGCGAATTGCGACCGAGTGAAGTTGAATCCGCTCTGGGCATGCGGGCACATTGTTTGCTGCCGGACGATCCGAAGCGAATCGTATCAGCCAACAACAAGGGCACACCCGTTGTTGACATGAAGCCACGCAGTCGGATCAGTCGCGGCCTGGTTGAATTGGCACGCAGCATGAATGGTTTTGTCGAAAATTAATCCCCTGGGATGAGTCATGTTTTGGAAGTCGAAAGACACGCGCATTGAAGACCTGGATCTGCTGTTCCCCGCCGGGGAGCCGCAATCCGACGACGATGTCGCCGGCGCCTCGCGCAACGGCACTTCGCATCCTGCCGCTGCGGAGGAGGGTGCTCTCGATGCATCGGATGACACAGACGATGAGTCGGCCGACGGTGATAAGTCCGCCGACGCACCGCGAGAAGAGCACGCACTGAGCGAACGCGAAATCAAGCTGCAACAGATCAAAAGTGAGATTCACCAACAGGTCATTGGGACAATCGACCTGTCTCGCATTGGAACGATGGCCGAGGGTGAACTGCAAATCGAGATCCGCCGCGCCTCGGAACTCACGCTGATGGAACGGCGCGACATGTTGACCGCCCAGGAAAAAGAGCGATTGGTCGCCGAAGTGATCGACGAAACGTTCGGGCTCGGGCCGCTCGAACCCCTGCTGAAAGATCCAAGCATCAGCGACATCATGATCAACGGCACCGACACGGTTTATATCGAACGTGCTGGGCGTTTGGAGCGAACGCGAGTCAAGTTCGTCAACGACGATCACCTGCTGAAAATCATCCAGCGCATCGTCAGTGCTGTCGGACGACGAATCGACGAAACCAGCCCCATGGTGGACGCCCGCCTTGCCGACGGCAGCCGCGTCAACGCCATCATCCCGCCACTCGCACTCGATGGGCCTCTGGTGTCGATTCGACGCTTCGGTAGCCGGCCTCTGGATGCGGATGATCTGCTGAACAATGATTCGATCACGCCCGAGATGCTGAATTTTCTTTCCGCCTGCGTCAGCGGTGGATTGAACGTCATCATTTCGGGTGGAACGGGCAGCGGCAAAACGACACTCTTGAATGTGCTTTCCTCGTTCATTCCACATGACGAGCGTGTTGCCACGATCGAGGATGCTGCGGAACTCCAGCTACAACAACCTCACGTGATTCGAATGGAAACCCGTCCGGCAAATATCGAGGGTGCCGGTCAGGTCACAACGCGTGACCTCGTGCGAAACGCTTTGCGGATGCGGCCCGACCGGATCGTGGTCGGGGAATGCCGCGGGTCCGAAGCACTCGACATGCTTCAGGCGATGAATACGGGGCACGACGGCAGCTTGACCACGATCCACGCCAATACGCCGCGCGATGCGATCAGCCGACTGGAGATGATGGTCGAAATGGCCGGCTACGATGTCCCCGTCGCGACCATCCGTAAGCAGATCGCCGCCGCCGTCAACATTGTGGTCCAGGCAGTCAGGCTGACGGGCGGCGGACGAAAGATTGTCAAGATCTCTGAGATCACCGGGATGGAGGGGGACGTGCTGACGATGCATGACATCTTCGTGTTCAAACAAACGGGTCTGGACGAAAACCGAAAGGCACAGGGGTTCTTTGCGACGACCGGATTACGTCCGCAGGCGTTGGATCAACTTGCGAGTGTGGGCAACGCTCTTCCCCTTGAAATGTTCGAAGAGCGCATTCTGCACGGCAGCGCGGGCATGGAGCACACGTCATGACCATGAACAACTTCGTGACGGCCGCGACGTTTCTCGCGGTGTTCTTCGCGATTTTCGGATTCAACCTGCTCGTATCCGACATCCTCGAGCGTTCGCGCAAGCGCAGGCTCAAGGAATTGGAGGAAGAGATTCTCGCGCGCCAGAAAGATCGAGCGCGCGAGACGATGAAATCGTTTGAATCATCGGCGCTTGGAAAGCTTGTCCAGGAAGCGGAAAACGATCAAATCGACGAGCATCAAACGATGCGCGAGCGGCTCAATGCGATGCTTGACCAGGCGGATATGAGTCTGACGCTCTCAGGTGTAATCGGCGGATCGACGCTGTTGGCGACCATTGCAGCCGTCGTCACATTTCTCTTCACACTCAACATCGGCTTCGCGTTCCTGGCGGCCGTCGCTGCGTTTGCCATCCCGTTTCTATACGTCAGCTACCGCAGCAACCAGAGGGCCGAAGCGATTCGAAGTCAGTTGCCGGACACGCTCGAGTTGATGAGCCGGGTGCTTCGCGCGGGCCAGACGATCACGCAAGCGATGCAAGCCGTTGCCACTGAGTTCTCGGCGCCGATATCCAGCGAGTTCGCGCTCTGCTATGAGCAGCAGAACCTTGGGCTCAGCAGCGACATGGCATTGAAGGACCTGGCCCGCCGAAACCGCATCGTCGAGATCCAGATATTCGTACTTGCGTTAATGGTGCATCGCCAGACCGGCGGCAATCTGACGGAGTTGTTGGACCAGCTGGCAAAGTTGATTCGGACCCGATACCGAATGCGGGGAAAGATTCGTGCGCTCACGGCCGAGGGACGAATCCAGGCATTGATTCTGCTTGGTTTGCCGGTCTTTATGTACGTCGTGTTGCTCGTTCTTTCGCGGGAATATGCGTTGGAGCTGCTCGATCATCCACGCTTGATCGCCGGAGCACTCGTTTCGATGGGCGTCGGCGCGATTTGGATTCGAAAGATCATCAACTTCGATTTTTAGTCAAAAACGTTCAGTTCACAGATTCGGAACTTCATCATGTCACTCGACTATTTACTAGCCCAGGTTGACGGCAACTTGATGATCGCCGGTTGCGCATTCATTGCCATGATGAGCCTTGTGTTCTTCATCCTGCTGCTTTCGGGTTTCGGAAAGAAAACGGCGGATCAACGCATCGAGGAAATCCGCGCGAGCAATTCGGCAAAGAGCAAACCTGCTTCGAGCCCGAGCAAGAGCAAGGCTTTGCAATCGCGAGGCAAGGATAGCGATGGGGACTCGAACTACGAGTTGACCGAGCGGATCGTTCAGGCGGGTCTGTACAAGAAGGGGTCGATCGCCATCTATTCGACGATGCGAGTTGCCTTCATGATCCTGCCGATCGTAGCGGGCGTGATTGTGGGCCAGATCGGTGTCGTTTCACCCACGCTTGGGTTGACCTACGGAATTCTCGCCGGCGTGTTTGGCACAGTCATTCCCAGCTTTTGGCTCGACTACCGAAAGTCTCAGCGACAGACTCAGATCCGACGCGCTCTGCCGGATGCGCTCGACGTGATCGTCACCTGTGTCGACGCAGGTCTAAGTCTTCCCGCTGCCATCAGTCGCGTCTCGAAAGAATTGCGATCCGCGCACCCGATGCTTGCGGTCGAAATGGCAATATGCCAGCGCGAAATCCAACTCGGTGCATCAACCGGAGATGCGTTGCGACGATTCAGTCAGCGATTTGACTTGGAAGAATTGCGAAGTTTGGCGTCGGTCATCCAGCAGGCTGAAAAGTTCGGCGCTTCGATTACCAACGCCCTCCGGGTTCACGCGGACGCGCTTCGCGAGAAGCGTTTTCAGCTTGCTGAAGAGAAAGCCCAACAAGCGGCCGTGAAAATTGTTTTTCCGACCATTCTATGCATCTTCCCCTCACTCTTTATCGTCCTTGCGGGCCCGGCGGTGGCGCGGATCTTCACCATGTTTGAAGTCATTGTGCCAGATTGACCGCGCCTTGCACGCGTGAGGAGACAATATGATGGAATCAACGGAACACACGAAATTCTGGGAGAGCCTCGACCGCTGGCATCGCGTGGTGAATCACATGCGGCGCAAAGGCCGTGCGCCGCTCGGAGTGACCGAGGACTACTACATCCGGATCCACCGCGATCTGCTCGAACAAGTGGGACGTCCGGACTCTCAGCAGGGAGTCGAAAAGTGGCGTCAATCGCTCCACCACTCGGTACGGCCCTGGGTCAATCTCGAGAGCCTCGCGCACTGTGACAAGCGGGTTCTTCGGTTGCTCGAAGAGGAAGTACGGATGCTTCGCAACCAGTTGATGCCCCGTCAGTACCGGCATCGACAGGTGCTCCAGCGGTTGGCGGTCGCCTTCGTTGTCTTTGCGATCGCCGTAATTACGATCGTTTTGGTTAGTTCCGGCGATCCACGGGCAGCTGGAATTACGGGACTTCCGTACACCCTCTGGAACTATGTCGACGGCGTCAAATCTCAAGTCTGGCATGGAATGTGGCGCAGCACCACCAATCAGCGTTTGTTTTTCCTTGCGGCGACAATTGTTGTCGTTGGAATGTTCTTTCTTCGTAGCCCAAAGCGATCATAGTGGTAGATATGAAGATTCGTCGTCCGAAATCGAGTCGCCTGTACCGCGACGGCAGAGTGCGCCGGGCCGGTGCGGCAGCTTTGGAAATGGCAATGGTGCTTCCGTTGCTTTTTCTTTTGGTCTTCGGAATCATCGAAATGGGACGGGCCATCATGGTGAACCAAGTCATCACCAATGCTGCTCGCGAAGGTGCACGCCGGGCTGTGATTCCTGGAGCGACCGACGCGCACGTCGAAGGCCGCATCGACACCTACCTGAATGCCGCCGGCATCTCAGGATTCACACGGACTATCAGTGTGAATGGATCCCAGGCTTCGCTGTCCACGGCGCAGTCCAAGGATGAAATCGGAATTTCTGTGTCTGTTCCTTACAGCGCAGTATCGTACGGAATCTACAACTTGATCGCGCCGAGTCGAACCTTCTCGGCTGAAATCAACATGAGACGGGAATGATGAAAGAGAACAATAGATCCTTTCGCGCGCTGCGCGAAACTCGGTTAGGTCGCCGCGGTGGAGTTGCTGTCTTCGTCGCGGTCGTTCTGATTGTCATGTTTGGATTCGCCGCACTGGCGGTTGATATTGGCTACCTCATGCTCAGCAGCACGCAGATGCAATCAGCCAGCGATTCCGCGTCGTTGGCTGGGGGAACCGAATTGACTCCCGGCCTTGGACGTTTTGCCTTCAAAACGCCGGCCGAGGTTGAGGCGTCCGCGCGACCGGTTGCCCAGACCTTTGCCGGGGCAAATCGAAATGCGGAACAAAACTCGACCTACATCGACCAAGACCGCGACGTCGAATTCGGGCAAGCGGTATTCGATCCGGTTAGCGGCACTTTTGTTCAAACGATCGGTGCAGTGCCCTACAACATGGTGCGGGCAACTGTGCCGCGGAACCAGACCGCCAGCAATCTTGGTGACGGTCCGATTCCATTGTTCTTTGCGCGCGTTGCCGGACACGACGAATCGGAGTTTTCAAGAGTCGCCGCGGCGGCACTTTTCCCCGCTGACGGCTTTAATGTTTCCGAGCCGGGCGAAGCTTCGGGCGTCATGCCCTTTGCCTACAAAGAGCCAACGTGGCGGCGGTTCGAGGACGCTCAGGAATGGTATGGAAACAACGGCGGCACGCCATCGTTGATACCCGCGACGGCCGACGACGCAACCTTCGTCGCGAGCAACTCGCCCGCGAACAAGGGAACATGGATGTACACCGACCCCAACACATCGACGACGCACGAGATTTCAGCGTTTCATCAACACTCGTACGATAACCAGGGCGACCTGGAATACGATGCCGGCGGCAACCCTATTTGGGAACAGGTCTTCTACGATAACTTCAACGCCAGTCCCGAACCCTACTCGACCGAGACCCAGACAATTGCGGGAACCGCGCCGCCAGCCGCGTCTCCCCATTCGGACGGAATGATTGAACTCAACCTGTACCCCGAATCAACCGGTGGGGCAATCACCGCCGGCAACGCGGGAACGATCGACCTGGGCGACACGAACAATGCCGCCCAAGCGATTGCCGATCAAATCGTCAATGGGTTGGGCTACGACGATTACCAGGAAATGGCCAACCAAAACATTGTCGACGCGGACGGCAACTTCTATCTCGATCACGACAACCCGACACCGGTCAACGGCGATACGGGAATCTCAGGCGGACCGATTCAACAGGCAATGGACCAGATCATTGGCCAAACGAGAGCGATCGTCCTCTACAACGCGGTCTCCGCTCCTGGGAATAACGTCATGTATGACATTGTCGAATTTGTTGGAGTTCGAGTCCTGTATGCGAAGATGAACGGCAACCCGAAGAGCATCTGGATCCAGCAAGCTCCGCACAAAGATGGAACCGGTGTGCCCGACACAGGCGAAGTGCCGGGACCCGACACAACGATTTTCAGCCCTTTGATTCTCATCGAGTAGGAATAGACCGTGATTCAGTCCCTGACCGACGATTCAC
>JAHELS010000201.1 GCA_024644085.1 Rhodopirellula sp. | reverse complement strand
TGGATGCGTCGACCGATAGTTGGCTGATCTTGCCGCCTCGCAAGTTCTTTCTATCCGACGTTGGATTGATTGCGACCGATTGGTCTTTTCTCGGTCCCGCCGGTGCCGGCTCGGTGGCGACATACTCGTCGACCGGGCGAACCGAGCGCAACTGACGCGTCTCAGCGGTCTGTTGCGAGAAGTTCGTAACCGGAACATTCTGGCGGGGCTGAATCGCGTTGTTGAGCGATCGCTGTTTGTCGGCGGAGACGGAAGCGGGCGCATCTACGGACATCTCCTCCAATCCACCCGGCATGGGCAGGTTAGCTGGCGGTTGCAGGTTTCTCGATGCCTCTTCGGCACTGCGTTCCTGAGTCGCTTCGGCATTACCCGCCGAAGCGGGATTTTCGACCTGGGTGACAGTAATATCGTGATCCTGGTTCAACCATGGCGCGACGCCGACCAGCAACAATAGAGTCGCCGCCGTGACCAGCACGAGCGCCGGAATCTTCCAGGATCGGGATTCGTCACGCGCCGGGGAGACAGGGTTTCCGGTGACGATCGCTTCGCGGCGTTGATCATCCAGCCCCGCCGTCGGCTCTGTCGCATACAGGCCTTCCAATTGGCCGGTCACATTGCGGGCCTCTTCGACCGCCGCGGCCAATTCCGAATCCGATTCCAATTCACTTTCAAACGCGACGCGATCACCTTCGGGCAATTCGCCAAGCACGTAGGCAGTGATCCGCGGGTCTTCCCAGATCGATTCCGGCGTATGAGATTCTGACATCGTTCAACTCAGGTTTGGTGTGTGTGTATTTGCGATGTGACGCGTGTTCAGCTAATTGCCAACGCGTCGCGGAGATTTCGGACCGCCTGGTGCAAGTGAAAGCCGACGTTGCCGACCGTAAGACCGGTCACCTCGGCGATCTCGCGGTAGCTCAGCCCCGCGTGCAGTCTCAGCCTCAGCACCTCTTGTTGCCTGGGCGAGAGTTTGTCGACCAATTGGTTCAAGTGAACCTTGTCCTCGGCGTCGCTCGCAGACTGGGCCGCGTCGGGCGCCGGGTCGGCCACGCTGACTTGGGACGCGTCGATGGGCGTCGCGTGATTGGTTCGTTGCATGTCGATTACTCGGCTTCTGCAGACAGAAAAAAGCCAAGCCGCGACGCGGGATTCAATCTTCGCATGATCCTCGCGACACAGCCGCAGGAACGTTTCCTGCACCGCGTCCTGCGCCCCCTGCCAATCCCCGCCGAGCATTCGACTGGCGTACGCCAACAACGGCCGCTCGTAGCGGTCCACGAGCTGGTCGATGGCATCAGCCGGCCAAGTCGATGCGGAATCACTCATCGAGGATTTCGGCAGAGGAGAAGAACGCGGTTCAAAAGCGTCAACGAGCCGGGCCGGGATTTGTTAGGAAAAGATCTAAAAGTATTTGGGTTCCCTGTCCGCCGGCACGCTTTCGTTGCGAGAAACACGCATGTTTTAGCCTGGGAAACCGCGCTGGTTGGCGTCCGAACTCAGCGCGAGACATCTCACACCAACTTTGTCCGGCCCGGAACGGCGAACTCCGGCTCCGGCCTTGTTCCTTGGATGTCGAAGTCTTTCGGAAACAAATTGAGCTTCGATTCATTGGTGGCAAAGTCCCACGAGACGAGCTGGCCCGTGTACGCAGCCATTCGCCCGAGCACCGCTGTCATCGAACTTTCGGCTGTCGCTTTCAATTCGACGATCGGTTTTTCCGCGCGGATCGAATCGACCAGATCCTTGTGTTCCTGTTTGTAGGCCTCACCGATGTCCCCTTTCATCGACCAAATCTCGTTCCCCTTCCGGTCGACAATGTTTGCCCCGCGGTTGCCACCGTAGATCGTGCATTGGCCTTCGCTACAAAAGATCGTGTTGGAGTTGTCGCTCTGTGTGCCCGGTATCTGGCGGCACATGAACGAGCAAAGTCGATTGCCGGGGTAAACGTAATCGACGACGACGTTGTCCCACATTTCGCTCCCCTCGGGTCGTGTGAAACGGCCCCCGGAGCCGTAAGCGGATTCGGGCGGACCACCCATGACCCAATTCAACGTGTCGATGTTGTGAACCGCCTGTTCGGCGATCTGATCGCCCGAGAGCCAGATGAAGTGCATCCAATTGTAGATCTGGTATTCGGTATCACTCATTCCTTCCTTGCGGTTTCGGAACCAGATACCGTTGGAGCAATAACGCATGTTGGCGGCGATGATGTCGCCGATCACACCATCGTGCAGCCGCTGGATGGCTTCGACGTAGTTGGTTTGCCGTCGGTATTGTGTCCCTGTGACAATCGCCGTGCCGTTCTTCTCCGCTTGTTCATGTGCCGACAAACAGATCTTGTAGCCGGCCGGGTCGACGCAGGTCGGTTTCTCAGCGAAGACATGTTTGCCGGCATCCACCGCTTCGGCAACGTACTGGGGGCGGAAACCGGGGGGAGTCGCGAACAACACCAGGTCGATTTCGGGATCGTCCAGAATCCGCCGATAGGCGTCGATGCCGTGGTACATCTTGTGGTCAGCGACGTCGATCTTGTCTTCGTAACGTTTCACGGCGCTCTTGCGTAATGCACCAAGTTTCTGTTCTTCGATATCGGCGATCGCCGACAACTTGATGTTCTCGTTGATCGACATCGTGTCGTTGACGGCGCCGCTGCCTCGTCCCCCGGCGCCAACCAACCCGATACGGACGAGTTGCGAAGACCCTTCGGCCGGCTCGGCCCCACGAATCGCTCGAGTCGTCGCGAGCCCCGACGCGACGCCGGCTGAGATCGCAGTCCCCGATTTCAAAAAATTGCGGCGGGATGGTTGTTCGCGGTCGGCGGAAGTGTCGTGTTTCTCGGGCATGAGTCGTCCAACGAGAGTGGGGAGATGGGGCGGGAAAACGTCTGTCATTCTAATCGCCCGGCGCGTTCACCATGAACTGCCCTATCGTAATGAAGTCGACACCGCGTTGTCCCGCCGGGCCGATGGCGCGTGTTAATCAATCACGTTGGCTGGCTTGCGTGGAGGCGCGGGTGGCGCGGGTGGCGGTTTGGGTCTGGGTGGTCCCAGTTCGATTCCACCCGGAACGTGGGAGGTTAAGATCCAGTCAGCCGACTGTGGATCCCAGCCCGCCAACATCCCCGAATCGCCGAACAATCGACGTGCCTTGACGTAGATGTCGTAGCTGTCGGGAAGCACATAGAACCGCGCGTAGTACTTGGTCGGATCGACCGCTGCGAGCCACTTCGTCCGTATTCGCGAGCGCGGGTTCAGCAATTCCTTGTCCGTCGCACCGCGCCCCTCGCGGGGGATCAGCCGGATTCTCGGCCAACGATCGTCTTGGACGTAGTACTCGACGTCGAAGAAATCGTCCTGTTCCTTCAGTTGCTCGTAGTACTGCTTGAACTTTGCCGGGTCGATCCCGGCCGCCGGGTCACGGTTCAGGTTGAATCGTGTGATGATCGCTTTCGCTTTTTCCTCGGCAACCTTGCGGAACATCTCGATATTCACCGGATAGACGCGGTTCTCGGTGCAAATCAGCATGAACTGCTTTGCACCCGGTGGCGCCGGTCGGGGGTTTGGAATGCTGATTTCGATGTCGGCCGGAGCCTTGACGTTTGGCGTCTTATCCAGCATCGCTTCGAGTTTCGCTTTCTCCTCGAGCGAGCTGGTAATCAGGGTTTGCAACTCTGTTCGTTTTTCCTCGGTGTCGGCGATTTTCTTTCTGTTTTCTTCGGCGCGCTTGCTGTCGTCTTCGATTTTCAGCGCGTACTGGTTCTTCTGCTTCTTCTTGTCCTCCAATAGCTTTTTGCGCCGGTCGAGCAATTCCTTCTTCTTTTGCAGTTCCTCTCGTTGCCGCTCGGCGTCGATGTCGAGCGGATCAACAAGGATTTTTTCGAGATCGTCCTCTTCCGCTTTCTTGATTTGCAACTGTTGCTGCAGTTCCTCGATCGCTTCTTCGTCGATCGTATTTTCAGCTGTGATTCGGCTGACGACGTCCGCGACGCTCATTTGAGTCACGATCAACACCAACACCAGGATGCCGACGACGTTGGTCATGGTATCGAGCAGCGAATCGAGTCCGCCGTCGTCATCGTCGCCCCTTCGTATCCGTTTCATCAGTTTGCACCTGTGAACGCACTGAGGTCGATCCGGCCTTTGCCGACGACGGGAATCTTGCCATTGCGAATTTCACGTTGGTCGCACAGTCGCTTGGCGGCACGAAAGGTGCCGAGCGCATCGCTGCGAACGAGAAAAACGATCGAATCGTCCTTGCCGTTGACGACCAATTCGAGCAGCGCGATGAAATCCTGGTCCTTCGCCATGTCGGCCGCGCGGATTCGTTTCGGCGGCGTGAGGGTGTGCATCACGATCGCACCGGCGGCACATTCCACGAAATGCGGTTTGAAATTCAATCCGCTGCCCTGCGGAAGCACGGTGACATTGGCTTCTGATTTGTTTGTTCGCTCGGAGATTTCGGCCTCCAATTGAGCGATTTGTTCCTTCAGTGCTTCGGCTTCGGCCTGCATGTCGGATACCGTCTCTCGGGCCCGTGGATCAATCGGGGGAATGACGATCTCAACTTTTAGCTGCTCGGCCAATTCCTTCTCGACCTGCTCCAGCTCTTCCAGTAAGGCCTGCAAGTCATCGAGCGTCATGTCGAGCAGTTTTTTCTGGTCCCGCAATTCAAGGGCGGCCGAGTTCGAGACTGCGATTTCGCGTTTCAGCTCCTCGACCCGTTCTTCCATTTTGGCGAGATCTTTCTGCGATTGCTCGTACTGTTCGATTTGAGCAATGTCGGGAGTGTCGGTTTGTGCAAGCGCGAGCGTGGCGATCATCATCGTCAGCACGCCGATCACACAGGCAATGATGCTGAGGAACGGGAACAGCGAAATGTCGTCGTCGGCGCTGCGGGGGCGGCGCGGCATGATCAGCGTCTCCCGTTTCCGCGTGAACGACTCGATTTTCCGAACCAACCCTTCTTTTTCGCTGGTTCCGCAGCGACCTGCTGTACCACCACTTGTTGATCACCCAGCTTTTGCAGCACACCACCGAGACTGGTCAGACCCGACTCGACGCCGGAGAGATGTTCCTGTAGCGAGTCATTGGTCTGCGAGAAGGTGTTGTTGACCTGGGATTGCATCGTCTCGGTCTGCTCGGCCAATCGCGTCAGTGTTGCTTGGATCTTGTTGGCCGCATTGGCCATCTGATCGAGTTGGGCTTGCAGGCGGGCCTGTTGGTCGAGTTGTTGTTCGTGCAGCGTCGCGACATGTTTTTGCTGCTGCTTTTCGATCCGGTCATTGACCTTGTCCCAGCCCTGGGAAACCTGGTCGGTCAGGCGTCCGCCGATGGCATCGAGTTTTTCCAGCCATCGTTCGAGTTCCGCATGCTGGGTCCCGAGTGCCTGTTCGACCGCGTCGCGGAACACGTCGGTGTCGACTCCGCCGCCACCGGCGCCTCGTTCGGCGCCACCTTCGCGACCGTCGTTCAATCGCCGGAGCAGGTTTTCGTTGCAGTATTCGTCAACGCTGGTGATCAAGTCCTCCTCGCTCTTCTGTAGTGCCGAGGCGGGGATTTTCACCAGCATGCTCATGATCAGGGCGAGCAGCGTCGTATCGAAGGCGGTGCCGAGACCGCCGAAGACGTCTTTCAACGCCGACTTCATCGCATCCATGCTTCCGCCGTCACTCAGGCTGGTCGCCAAACTCGCCACCGCCGAGCTGACGCCCATCACCGTGCCAATGAAACCGAGAATCGGCAGAGACCAGATGAACACCTTCAAGATCGTGTAGCTGCCGGCCACATTGTTGGCATCGATCGCTGATTGTGATTCCATCATCGTGACCGTCTCGGCGGCGCTCTTGCGAACTCGGAAGTGTTCGATTCCGCGAACGACGCGGTTGATCAAAAAACTGTCGCTGCTGGCGCCGGGCAATCCATTGATGTGTTCGATAAATCCGTCGAGCGAATCGACGGTGATTTCGCGGGAGACTTCCGTCGGCAACACGTCCAGCAGCATCGCATTCTTTTGCTGTTTCAGACTCAGCCACTTGAGAACCAGGATGGAGATCGCCCAGCACATCAGGAAAGTGGTTGGAAACGGAACCGGACCACGCTGCCAAAAGAGCGCGCCGAAGTAGCCATCGCGGAGGGGAAACATCACGGCGTACCAAACGATGGCCATGACGCCGCCCATCAACCCGCTCAAGACCAGGCTGACATCGCTGCTGGCCGATTCGCTGCTCGAACTGAACCAACTCTTCTGTGGCCGTTTGCGTTTGACCGCTCTCTTTTTCGGGGCTGGAGTTGGTACCTCGATGGGGCCGCCGGTCGCCCGTTTCGCCTTGGTCGGCTTGTCCGCGATCTGGATATTGGGGAAGCCGCTCTCCGGCTCTTCGGGCGGGGCCGTCTCAGGAATCCGGACCGTCGCGCGACAATAAGGACACGCGCGGCTCTTTCCCGCCAACTTTTCGGAAACCTTCAGGGATTTATTGCAACCGGGGCAGGGGATCTTAAAAAACGACATCTTGGGTGGCCAGGAGAGGCATCAACTAGGGAAGGAACAGTCTAACACACGCGGTCGCAGATCCCAGCAGCAGCTGATCGATCCGATCGTCACGCATCGATCGCGGCTTGTCGGTACTGCCATGCCGTGATTCAATAACCGTGAACGCTGGCCCTTTTTCCCGTCGATCAAAGATGACGCCGTGGACGACCGTGATGACAACCACCCCGACGAGCCGCGTCGTCATCATGGTGACAACGGTGAGGACCACGTCGGTGCCGAGGGCGATCACTTCGAGATTCCACACGATCTTCCCCAACCCGCTGTTGGCCGGCTGAGTCTTTATTATCGCGAGTTGCACCGGCTTCTCGAATCGGATGTGACCTCCGTCAACAGCCAGCAGCTCGGTCGGATGGTCGACGTGTCGCCAGCGGTGGTGCGGCGTGATTTGAGTGCCCTCGGTACGATCGGGCGGCGCGGCGTTGGCTATGACATCGAAACGCTGCTTGGTCACATCGGAAGTGTGCTTGGGTCAGGCGTCCAGTGGAAAGTGGTGCTCGTCGGCGTAGGTTCCCTGGGCGACGCATTGCTTCGGTATCGAGGATTCGAGAGGCTCGGTTTCCTGCTCAGCGCTGCCTTCGACAACGATCCCGCTCGGATTGGAACGTCGATTGGAGGGATCGAAATCGTGGACGTGGAGAGGCTCGAGACGGTCCTTGCCCAGGAGCCGGCTGAACTTGCGATTCTGGCGGTACCGGCCGAGCACGCCACCGACATGGCGGCACGGCTGGTCGCGTCCGGAATCAATGGAATCCTGAATTTCGCGCCGACGACTCTGAGGCTGCCCAAGGGTGTCGCAGTGGTCAACGTCGATTTGGCCAGCGAGTTGCAGCGGTTGGCATTCAGTGTCCAGACAAACAAATGAATGTTGAAGGACCTCCGTGAATTGCGGTCAAATGGTGGCGGCGGCGAACCCATCCCGCGGCCGGAAGGTCCTCTTTAGAGCCGGCGGTGTACTTGTTAAAATCTCCACCGCACTACCCCGTGGTGTAATTGGCAACACAGCTGGTTTTGGTCCAGCCATTCAAGGTTCGAGTCCTTGCGGGGTAGCTTTGCGGGATGGCATCTTGGGACACCCGAAGATAAACCACGTCAAACTGACGGGGTTTTCTTTTTGCGCCGATTTCATTGGTGATATCACACATCCAAGCCGCGGATGCCGGCGGCGGTGCTGGTGCCGAACTTGTCGATCTCGACTCCCATCCGCTGGGCCATGGTGACAAACAGGTTGGCCAGCGGCGTGTTGCTCTGTTCATCGTGCGCGACGAAGGAGCCGTGCTTGTAACCTCCGCCGGCAACGATGATGGGTAGATTGTGCCAGTCATGGGAACTGGCGTTGCCGAGATTCGAGCCGAACAGGACTGCGGTATGATCCAAAAGTGGGCGACCGTTTTCTTCGATACCTCGCATCTTGGTCAGGAAATCATTGAAGGCGATGAATTCAGCCTCTTCGATGATCTTTAGCTCGTCTATTTTTTGCGGGTCCTTGCCGTGATGCGACAAGCCGTGCCAATCACTGCTGACACCGTCGATCTTGGGGACGGCATTCATCCCACTGAGTTGATAGGTGATGGTGCGTGTCGAGTCAGTCTGCAACGCCAGCACGATCATATCGTACAGCAGCCTCTGCTTTGCGATGGCGTCGCTGTTGTCGGTGACATCTTGAGGTTCTTTCGCGTCGATCTTTGGCTTCGGCCGCCGAACCCAACCTTCGGATTGCTGCAAGCGGAATTCAAGGTCGCGCACGGCGGTCAAGTACTCGTCGATCTTGTCACGATCACGTCGGCCGAGCTTCGCTTCGAGTTCCTTTGCTCTTGAGCCAACCGTGTCGAGGATGCTCAGTCCACGTTTGAGACGATTGACCTCCTGAGCAACTTCAGCTTCCGTTCCCTCGACAAACAATGCTTTGAAAAGTTTCGAGGGCGACGTGACTCCCGGGATTTCCACACCATTGGACGTCCACGACATGCTCCGACCGCTCGTGGAGAGCGCCAGGTATGGGTAACGCGTTTCGATTCCGACCCTCTGGGCGATCACCTGGTCGACTGACACGGAGTTGCGGAATCCGGCCAGCCCCGGTCGCTGGGCCGACGTCAACCAAGTCAACTCCGACGCGTGACCGTTGTTGCCTTGTTGTTCGGGATGCGAAAGGCCCGAGAAGACCGTCAGTTGATCGAGATTCTCGAGCATCCGGATCAAGTAAGGGGTTGTGTCGAGTTTGTTACCTTCCGCCGCAGGAAATAGAAACGGACTGTGGAAACCGAGCGTCGCGCACATCGCGACGAATCGCTTCGGAGATGTTTCGCCCGGCGTAGCGCCAAGAACTTGTTGACCGAGCGTTGGTCCCATCGCATCGAGTAGCGGCAGCGACAAGGCGGTTGCCCCGGCACCGCGAAGCAGATAGCGGCGTGACACTCGCTTCGATTCAAGGAACCGCGCTGCCCGATCCGGCATGCCGCTGCTGGATCCACGGCCGGTCGAATGGGGATGCTTTCGATTCATTTCAATGACCTTTTACTTGCGCCTGAATGCTTCGCTGAGTACAACCAATTCGATCAAGTCTCGCACGCCGTGTCCTTTCGACTTTGATTGCTTGACGATTTGTTCGATTTGCGGCCGGTCTGAGAAACCCATCTCACGGCCCGTGGCAAAAATCAAAAGTTTCTTCGCTAACGTTCTGGCTAACAAATCGTCGTTCTCGGCGAGCAGGTCTCGGAACTCTTCGTAGCCCGCGAACGTTTTGCCACTCGGCAGCTCACCGCTGGCGTCGACCTCCGGCCCGAGCCGGTATCGTACCTTGCGTCCATCGACGACCGTGTCCACGCGATCACCATCACCGAGGCTGCGGAAACGATCTCGCCATCCGCCAATGGGGTCAAAACTCTCGAGCGCGAATCCCGGCGGGTCAATCATCCGATGACAGTTTCGGCAATCGTCGAGATCGCGATGCTTTTCCAGCAATTCTCGCAGTGTGGTTGCGCCACGCACGTCCGGTTCGACGCCAGCGACACCCGTCGGTGGCGGTGGCGGCGCCTTGCCAATGAATCGCTCCAGAACATAGATACCGCGCATCACCGGAGAAGTGTTGGTACCGTTCGCAGACACCTTCAAGACGCTGGCCTGTGCCAGCAAACCGCCCCGTAGTGAGTCTGCGGGTAAAGCAACTCGCTCGATTTCAGGGGTCGCAACGCCATCGATCTCGTAATGCTGAGCCAAGCGATTGTTCAGCATTGCAAAGTCCGACTTGATCAAATTCCGCACGGGCAGATTGTCGTTGATCAAGGTCGCCAGGAACTCGCGCGTTTCTTGCAACATGGAAAATTGCAAGAACGCGTCGAATTCGGGAAACAGATTCTTGTCGGGACTGGTGAACTCGATGTCACGCAGATTCAACCAGGCATCGGTGAAGTCAACGACAAACCGCCGATGTCGAGGATCATTGAGCAATCGCCTCGTTTGAGACAACAAAACACTTGGATCTTTGGACAACGATCCCGATTCCGCAGCGGCCAAAAGTTCACGGTCCGGCGTTGTTCTCGTCAAAAAGTAAGACAGCCGCGACGCGATGGCATGATCGTCGAGCCAGCCTTCGTTCTCTCGAAGGTACAAGAAGTCGGGAGAACAAAAGATGGCGGCCACGCTGGTGCGGATGCCCTCTTCGATTGTTGCTCCTTCAGCGACCTGGGATTCGAACAGTTCGACAAAGGGATCGATTTCCTGTTCCGAGACCGGGCGCCGGAAAGCTGTCGTGGCGACGCGCCGTAGCATTGTCGCTGCGTCACGTTTGGGATCGCTCGAAACGACCTCGAACTTCGGCACGTACCATGATTTGGTTTTTTGACTGGGGTTGCTCGGCTCAATCTCGCGTCGGTCAAGTCCGTCCAGCAGCAGCCTGTGTCCCCGGCTCGGGAATTCGTCGACGATGGGCCCTTCGAGCTCGACTTCGAGAATCGCCAGCCCGGGGCCAGGATAGTTTTCGATTCCGTTTTTCCGGATTTCGTTTTCATCATCGCTGATGCCCCATGGGGTCAATTCGATCATGTAGTTCTTTTCGATCCACGCTTCGACCTCGATGGTGGTCGGTTCGCCCGGTGGCATTGACCGGTACGCAAACGTCGGTCTCTCCGCTCCACGCTGGAAGGTGGTTGCGCCGATGGCAAACGTGATCGGTTCGCTCGACTGGTACGCGTAGCCTTTGACACGAATCTTGTAGCGACCCGGTTCACGAACGTTCGCGGTTCTGAGCATGCCGGTCGGGTATCCGAGTTCGCGAAAGAACACAACCGCTCCATCTTCGGCTTGCTTCCATGCGGAACCGATGTGCTTTTCGCCCTCGCTCGTCTCTGCATAATTGGCTCGTTTGACTTCTGTAACCGGCTTTTCGACGGTTCTCGCAATCGCCGCATCCATGACCGTTTCGACCGTGTCCAGGTACTGCTGCAGTTGTACGACCGACACGCTGAGCGAGTGGCCGACGTTATCGAATTCGTGGGACCGGCCGTCTTCGGGAAGCAGGCTGGCAAGATCGAGATGGGTACCAAATAGATCGTTCATCGTGTTTTCATATTCACGACGATTCAATCTTCGCAGCACCGTTCCTTTCACAGCGACGTGCGCCTCGGTCAATGCACCGCCCAGAGCATTCTTGAATTGAACGAGATGCTCGGGCT
>JAHELS010000200.1 GCA_024644085.1 Rhodopirellula sp. | reverse complement strand
ACCGCCGATGTGCTCAATCGCCCCACATCAACGATTGCGACCGCCACCAGTTTGTCATTGAGCCAAACCGACAACTCGCGCGTATCGCAGCAGGTGTCGCAGAGGAATAGCCGATAGGACTCGGCATCGATTGGCGTATTGTCCTGGCCGAGCCCGCGCTGATCACGATGCGCGTTGAACATCCAAACACGCTTCGCATCGACGACCGGTGCTCCCCAAGTGCAAACCAGGTCACGGTCTCCGCGATTCTTCACTCGCCGCAGCGACTTAGCGGATCGAAATTTTGAGACCTCAACACGCGTCGGTTTGCACTCTTGGCATGTCGAACATTGGGCGCGGTAAAGAAAATCGCCGCTACGGCGGTAACCCAGCGCAAGAAGTTGGTCCGTCAACTCATGCGTGACGGTCCCGACCGGCAAACGCAACGGCATCCGCGCCGTCTCACCGTCCAGGTAGGGGCAGGGCTGAAATTGGTCCTGGACAATGACCAACCTGCAATCGCCGCTGGAAAGGCGGATCGGTTTGTCGGGATCAAGCTGACGCATGAATGTCAAATCGTCGAGAAAGCGAATCGACCTCCATCATACGCTTCGGATCACGTTAGAGACTAAAAAATCCAGTTGGAGAATCGAGGTAAACTGATCTCGCAACACACATTGGCCGGAAACCAGGAACTAAGTGCATGCCAGACGACGAAGCGGTCACCGTTGCGGAGGACCGTAGCCTGTTTGCCTCGCTGAAAGGAATCACTCGGACATTTTTGGGCCTGAGCGTGTTCGTCCTCGCACTGCTGAGCTTCCCAAGTGTGTTGCCGTGGATGGTCGCTGCCTGGCTTGCCTTGCACACATGGCTGGCGGCGCGAGAACGACCAAGCTTCCTGCCATTGGCGGCTTGTTTGGCAATCCTGGTCGTCAAACTCGTTCCCCGCACTCCAGCCATGCTGGTCTTCGGAGGCCTGTTATTGGCGATTGTGATCATTCGTTACAGAGGGAAAGACCTGGAGCCGCATCGACGCCTTGATTGGCGCGTCGCGGCCGCGGTGTTGTGGATCGCGTGGGGATGGATGGCTTACGAGTGGCGAAGCATTGAGTCATGCGGCCGCCCAGGGGCGCTCGCTGTTGCCCGTCCGGTCGTCTGTTTGGGCGACAGCCTCACGCAAGGCTTGCTGCCGGATCGCGGATATCCAGATCAACTGAAAACGATGATCAAAATGCCTGTCGTGAATCTTGGGTTCTCGGGGATTTCCACGTCGCAAGGGCTCGCGCAGATGCAACGTGTGCTGTCGCATCATCCTCAAGTTGTCGTGATTGAACTTGGTGGCCATGATTTTCTCAAAGGAAACAGCCGTGCCGCGACCAAACGGAATCTCGTAAAAATGATTTCCGATTGTCGCCATGCGGGAGCTGACGTCGTGCTAATGGAGATTCCACGCGGTTTCATCGTTGATCCGTTCGCCAGCCTCGAACGGGAAGTCGCGTACGAACAGGACGTCCAACTGATCTCCGATTCATGGCTTCGTCAGATTGTGATCATGAGTCCCGTCTCGCCGCCAGGAATGTGGATGCGCAAGTCCCAACTTAGCGACGACGGCATTCACAGCAATCCGAAGGGAAGCCGGGTGATTGCCAGACGCGTCGCTGATTCATTGGTGGCCATGTATGGCACGGCTGTGCTGGACGACAACGCGTCCATCGCAAGATGAACGCTTACTCTTGACCACGCTTCGTGATCGCCGTGCCCTCAGTTTCGACGTACTGGAGATAGGGCAAGTCGTCCAATTGGCTCAGCCCGGCTTCGGTCACGTTCGTGTGGTTGAGCCCCAGTCCCGTTAACAAACGCAACGATTTGAGCTCAGCGAGATCTCGATCCTCAATGTCGGTTCCGGAAAACTGAAGCTGTCGCAGATTCGGCAATCCGTCGAGGTGACCTAACAGGGAACGATCAAAGTTCTCCGGCGTGAAGGCAACCGCGTACACGCTCGAGTCGGGCGACTCGCGAAGCATCCTGACCCCAGCTCGCGACAAGGCAAACAGCGACGCTCGGCGTTCGTAGGCAACTCCGGCAACCTCGTCATCGCGGGAACGAAAGAATTCGTCCACATCGATTTCGACTGGGCCAAGCCCACGCATCACAAAAAACTGGTCCGACAACATCCGCCGGGGATCCGACACGTGCATTTTGTCGCCCCGGGCGGCGGTCAGAGCGAAATACTGACGAAACAGACGCCGTTCATGCGGAAACGGCACCGCCAGCTCGTCCCACCCTTGAACTTTTCGAACACCATCGCGCGTTGTGATGATTCCTCTGGGTACCCCGCCGGAATACATGACGTGCGCCAAGGAGCGATCGACCCAACCAACGTAAAACCCCAGCGGGGTCAATATCAGTGCGACGCGGACGAACTTTTCCAAACGTGAGATGCCATTGGTTTGGTCGCTAATGGATTTTGACTCGGCGCATTGCTGGTGCAAAACCCACCCGCCAACAATCGCTAACGCGACATTCCAGGGAATGACGCTGTAGTTCATTCCCGCCATCCACGGCGACAAAAAGACGACGATGCCAAGATGAACCGGCGCCACCGCGTAGCTGGCCCATCGCGGTCGAAACCATGCCAGCAGCCCAAGCGACACCTCCGTCGCGGCGACCCCGAGCGCGAAGGGAAGGTAAAACGGTTCCGGGTCGAACCCCGCCCGGGAAACAAGACTCCAACAGGTGTGCCCCATCCAATCGGCCGAAAGAAACTTGTGGACGCCGGTCCAGAGCCACATCGCGACGAGATACCAACGGCATATTCTCATCCACTGCGCGTCGGCGCAGCCCAGCATCAGAATCGCAAGCCCAATGAACTGTGGCTCCAACCGATACTGATCAAAGAGACAAGCGACCAGCAATACGACAGCGTGTATCACCACGCCAATTCGTGGCCAAATCGTCGCGAGCCCCAGTGAGGCTACGATCCCCCAGCCGAAAGAGATTGCCGGCAATGTGGGAGAGATTGGCAGGTTCACCGGCGCGTGGCGGATTTGCCACAGCGGCCAGGTGATCACGACGGTCGCGAGCTGGCACAGAATCGCGAGGATCAGCATCGCGTAGGATGCCGTGCGAATCGAAAGACGCGAGAACGGCAGTGGCTTCACAGCCGCCGACTCAGGCGATGCGGGCTCGGCGTGCAATCAGACTTCCCTGCCTACGTGACTCAAGAGTTAGTCCCACCACCATTGGCCATCGCCCAGATCGGCGGGGCCAGCGGATTGCTTGACCTTGTTGTTTTCACCAGCCTGATCGACAACGAGGTTGTCGCTACGGAGTGCAAGTCGAGGCTGCATATGCACACCGCCGCCAAGCGGCGTCATGAGCGTGTTCCCTCGCCAAATCGCGTTGACAGCTGTTTCGACCTGTTCAGGGGCGGTGTGGGTTTCGACCGAGACCTTGGATTCGTCCATCAGAACGGGCATGTCCCAGGCGGCCTGGCCATAAAAATCCTGTTCCTGGATGTAGGCGGCGGCAATCGCCACATTGATCAATTGCCGAAGCTCGGCGTAGACGCGCACCCTTTCGGCGATGACCGGGAACTTTTCGGTGAAGTCACGGCAAAAGGCCTGGCTGGCCTTGTTCACGCGCCCGCTGGCGACTCGGTTGCCGGCGGCGACTCGCTCGTTCTCCCCGACCAGCTGAACGCCCCGTTCTTTGATTTTCATGGCCAGCCCGTCTTCGCTGACAGCGATCCCGTCGTAATTGGGCTGGAAGTACCAGCGTTCCATCGCGTTGGCAGCAACGGCGTTGGGGTTTGCCCGATCAACGTAACTCTGCATTCGGACCGGCAACTTTTCGAGCCCGATTCCGACCAACTTCATTCGATAGTCCGCCTCGACCAGAACGCGGGCGAAGTGCGTCGAACTGGGGATCCCCTTGAACGTCACCGTTTGCAAACCGAGGTTCTCTTTCAAACCGGCCGCCAAGCGTTGCGCGTCGCTCGGGCGGACCCGATGTCGTACCGAAGCAAGGAATCGATTCATTTGCTGCAAGCCTTCCGGCGTCGGATCGATCGATACGCTGATGATCGAGGTCGGCTTTTGACCCGGTGCATATGCCCGCAGTGCCGTCACCAAATCGTCGAGCAAAACAACCGGACGTCCGGTTTGAATGCCGATCAATCGTTCGGTCGGATCGGCCACGAATCCTTCCGCGGGCCCGGCGACCACGATGTCCCTGGTCTCGGGATAGTAGAAGACGTATTGCAGGGAGGTCAGACCTGCGAGTGCCCGCATTTCATCGGTCGGTTGCTCACCCCCGGCCAATCGGTCAGCGATTGCCGCTTCGAGCCGGTTGAGCGAAACCATCCGCAATTTGCTCGGCTGCATTACATTCGCATCGGCCTGCGCGCGTGCTGCGGCCAATCGTTGTTGCGCCAAACGGGGATCAAACTGGCGGACTTTCAGGACGCCAGCCGCATCCACATCGACACCCGCGATGGGTTGCGCAAAATCGACATTCGTGTCTTGCCCTGCGGCAGGAACGGCGATGATGATTGCCGCTATCGCGACGACGAAAGGAGCAGAGAATCGACGGAGGATGTTCATCGGATGCCTGGAGGGACTCAAGCGTGGAAAAGGTGACCGCGCATAATCTGCGCTGCTTACCTCCCTGACCATAATTGGACGTGACCGATCCATCAACAAAGTAACGCCAAGAGTGGGGAAAAGGGTACGGCCATTCGCCTCCCTTTGGGTTACGCCGATTATCCGCATTTTACGGCCAATCGTCTCGGCATGGGCGGCCCGCGGGAAAGAAAACCGGCCGCTGGGAGGCCTGCCGGGGAAGCGTCGGCAGACGGAAGCGGGCCGAGCGGCGGAGCCGGGAACCCCAGCCACCAGCTTGCTGGGAATCAGTTCGCTTGCTGGGGAAACGGCGTCGACCTTGTGCCATTGTAGGCACGGCATGGTTTTTTGTTTTCCACGCAAAGCCTAGAATCCGGCACCATGGGGGGAGGTCGCGATGCAGCTCCGCATCGTACTCGTAACCCCAAAAACGGCCGGTGAATTCAAACTCGAGAACTTCTGGAAAAACGATGAGTGGTGACTGCGATTTTGGTCTGATTGGTTTGGCAGTGATGGGCGAGAATCTGGCCCTGAACGTCGAGAGCCGCGGGTACAAGGTTGCGGTTTACAACCGAACCACCGAAAAAGTTGACGACTTGATCAACGGCCGAGCGGCGGGCAAGGATTTCGTCGGTACCCATTCGATCGAAGATTTTGTCAAAGCCGTCCGCCGGCCTCGCAAGTTGATGATGCTCGTCAAGGCGGGACCGGCTGTCGACGCGATCATTGAACAGCTACTTCCCCACTGTGATCCGGGCGACATCATCATCGACGGTGGGAACGAGTATTACCTGAACACCGAACGAAGGGTCAAACAGGTCGAAGAGGCCGGCATGCTGTATGTCGGCTGCGGGGTTTCGGGGGGAGAAGAAGGCGCGCTCAAAGGCCCCAGCTTGATGCCCGGTGGCAGCAAGGAAGCGTGGCCCCACATCAAGGATCTGCTGCAGTCGATCGCCGCCAAAGTCGGTCCCAACAACGACATCCCTTGTTGTGAATGGTTGGGCAACGGTGGTGCCGGCAACTACGTCAAAATGGTGCACAACGGCATCGAATACGGAGACATGCAACTGATTTGCGAAGCCTACCAGTTGTTGCACGAACTCGGCGGACTCGACAACGACGATCTGTACGAGGTATTCGAGAAATGGAATCAGGGGGATCTCCAGAGCTACCTGATCGAAATCACTCGCGATATTTTCAGCGTCAAAGACGATCAAGGCGGCGACGGCTATCTGGTTGACAAGATTCTCGACGTCGCTGGCGCCAAGGGGACGGGCAAATGGATGAGCCAATTAGCGCTCGATCTTGGAGTCCCCAGCACGCTTGTGACCACGGCGGTGTTCGCTCGCGGACTTTCGGCACAAAAGGAAGCCAGGGTCCGCGCCAGCGAAAAACTCAATGGTCCTGCCAGCGGCTCGAACCAGGAAATGACGGCGATTGTCAAACAATTGATCGGCAATCGCGAGGCCTTTGTCGAAGCGGTCAAACAAGCGTTGTATGCGTCGAAAATCGTCAGCTATGCCCAAGGATTTGTGCAACTGCAAGCGGCATCGGAAGAACACGACTGGGGCCTGAACTACGGTAACTGCGCGTTGCTGTGGCGAGGCGGTTGCATCATCCGTGCACAGTTCCTCGATCGCATCAAGGAAGCATTCGACGCCGACCCGAATCTCGAAAACCTGCTGCTTAACTCATTCTTTGAGAATGCAGTGGAGGATGCCCAGGAATCGTGGCGTGCGGTGGTGGCTGCCGCATCGATCATGGGCATTCCGGTGCCCGCATTCAGCACTGCATTGAACTACTACGACGGTTACCGCATGGCCCGATTGCCCGCAAACCTGCTGCAAGCCCAACGCGATTACTTTGGTGCCCACACCTACCAACGAGTCGACAAGGAGGGTGCCTTCCACAGCGAATGGCTGCAACTGAGGAAAGAGCCAGCCCATTCATGAGCCAGCCCATTGGTGAGCCAGCCCGTTCGTGAGCCAGCCCGTTATTGGTGAGCCCGTTCTCTCGCCGCGAGGCTGACCCGCCCGCCGCCCCGGCGAGGCTATTTGACCAACAAGTCGAGATACCGAATGAAAGCGATCGGATCGTCGGCGTCACGGTGCCGCGCGGCCTCATCGAGCAATTGCTTGAGCGCTGCGCGGTAGCCACGAGTGTCCACGTCGGCGCGGCTCTGGACCGCATCGAGCCGCTGAAGAAGGGGCAGCGAATGCATTCCGCTGCTGCCCGATACGTTCAGACAACTTCGCATCGCCGAGACGATCGCGATATCGTGGACCTCGTTAGGCGAGGCATCGATGAATTCGAGTATCGTTGACGCGATCAGGCTCGCCACATCGACTTTCCGCTGCGGCGACGCCACCGAGGATTGATTCTGCTTTGGAGCGGACCGTCTGCTTCGACGCCGATCAGCCGCCTTGAGTTTGCTCTTGAGGTCTTGTCTTTTTGCCATCAGACGCTTTGCCATCGGATGCTCGCGTGTTGCCACGAGCGAGTCTAACACGGCGCAACGCCAGGTGCACGGATCTGGGAGCGAGGCAATCGCCGCAAGTAGAACACGAGATCGATGGGTACCCGATACTCTGCCTGTCAGCCCCAGCCGAAATGCGTTTTCAGCCCGCTCCGTCGCGGCATCACATCATTGGCCGCGCTGGAGCATGGTCTCGATCTCACCGTCGAGTTCGGCGGCACGTACATTGTGCCGGACGACCTTGCCCTCGGCGTCGAGCAACATCATGGTCGGCAAAGTCTGGACGCCAAATGCCTTCGCCAGCCCACTCGATTCGAGCCCCCCCGGTTCGAACAGCTGGACCCAGGGGAGCTTTGCCTCGTCCAGGTGACCCATCGCGAGTTCGCGGGTCGCGTCAACGTTGACTCCCACCAATTGCAATCCCTGGCGTTGATAACTTGCCTGCAATCGCCTCAGCAATTTCATGTCCTGCTTGCACGGTTCGCACCAAGTCGCCCAGTAATGAAGGATCACCGGTTTGCCCCTCAGATCAGAAAGCTGGAACGGTTTTCCGTCGATTGTCGTGCCCTGCAGATCGACGCGACGACCGAGCGATCCAAGCCGCCGAACGGCGCCCGCCGCTTTCTCGCCGGCGTCGGTGTCGGGGAATGAATCGGCGACTTTTCGGTAGTAGGCAAGTGCTTCGCGTTCTTTGTCCTCGAACTCCTTGCTGAGTGCCAATTGCAACCACGCCTGTGCCGCTTCGCTGGTCCGAGGGTAGCGTTCCACAAATCCGGTCAACGCGTCGAGGTACCACTCCTGGACTTTGGCAAAGTCAGCATCGGGGGTCTGGCGGACGACGTATTCGGTACTGATGGCTTGAAAATCGGCGTACGCCTTGAGCGACTCGTCGTTACCGGCAAACTTTCTGGCAACGGTGCGGAGTCGCTTGATGCCGTCGGGATAGGCACCTGTCTGGGCTGCCATCGAGAGCATGTCGACGAGCTGCCGGACCCAGGTTTCTCGCTCGGTACGAGTCGCGGAATTCTCGATGAGCTGTTCAATGATGTCGGCCCGGCGCGCATTTAGTTTTTCGAGTTCGGCTGCGCCTTGCTCCGAGGTCAACGATTGGTCAATTTCCTCCAGCCGGTTAACCAATTGCTGCGTCTCGGGCGCGATTCCCGCCGAGGCCATGCCCGCGTCGATCGCTGTGCCCCCGGGCGTAAAAAAGTTGCCGCTTGTCTGCGCGATCGCGACACCTTCCTCGCCCACCGAAGGCAATTCGACCAACCGCCATGCGTCCCCGACGCGGACGAGAGTGCCAACCATCAACTGGCCGCTTTGATCACCCTGCTCGAACATCGCGACGGCGTTTTCATAAACGATCACATCCTTGGTCGAACCCTCGGTCCCGCTCGGCACCACTCCGGGAGGCGAGGCGGCGAACTGCACCCACTTCGCGTTCTCCCCGACCGTTTTCTGACGCTCCGCCAGGCCTGCAAAGTCTTGCGCTGCCCGGGCCGCTTTGGCCGAGAGTTGTTCTTCCTTTTCCCTGCCAAGGCCGAGCGATCTGATCTCTGACTCGCTGATCAACAATCGGGCAAAACGGGCAACATCACCGCGAGCCAAGGCGGCCACGACTTCGGCGCTCACCTCCTCTGCGGAGATCTGCTTCCAGACGTCGACCCCGCCGTCCTCGTCCTCGTCCAATCCCCACCGGATCCCTTCGGTTCCGAGCCAACGGTATTGGTCCGCCTTTCCATTGAAATCGGCATCCACGTCGCGATAAACCTCGACGCCGTAATTGAAGTAGCACCACAGGTCGACCTTCTTGTCGTCGTTGGTATCGACAAACCGCCGCAGCATTGCCCCGTCGGGAGCGACCACCTCCCATCCCGACCAACCCGTCTTGCTGACATCGACCACCTCGCAATTCTCGACCGATTCGGGTGGAACACGTTCGTACTGGACGTCACTTTGGACCGGCCTCAGCGCGAGTGCTCCGGCGGGGGATGGTGGAGCGGCAGAAACTCCCGCAGTGATCAATAACGCGGCCAGGAGGGTGATCCCGCGAGCAAGCAGAGCGGAAAGGCGAGCGTTCGTGACCCGAGGTGGAGGAAGGGTAATACGTGTACTCAAGGGTCTTGGTCCTTCAAGGGGCAAAGGCATGCGGAATTGCAGAACGTGCGGCAGGACGGCCAGGATACTGGTGCCGCCTCATTTTGACCCACCTATGCCACATTGGAAATGTCGAATCGAGCCCCAGGGTGAGGCTCGCAAGAAATCTCGGCCGATCGGCAAACCGTTATCACGCCTGGGCAAGGGATCCGGGTGCGGTAGTTGATCTTCTTGCTGCATGAACCGAAGCAGCCTGAGAAGTCTCTGGATGGATGTTCGGCTGATTATTCACTGCGATCTTCGCTCGCGGAGGCGAACTTCCCTTTGACAGGCAAAGGACAATCCGTAAACTTTTCCGCTTCCGTGGCCCTTCTCATGCCCGATGGGAAGGGGGGAACAGCCGAGGGCGTGTAGCTCAGTTGGTTAGAGCGCGTCGCTGATAACGACGAGGTCCCAGATTCGAGTTCTGGCACGCCCACTTTGGAAGTTTGAAGTGAGAAGGGTGAAGTTTGAAGGCGTGCTTTCAAACTTCACCCTTCCAACTTCAAACTTTTCCTGGGGGTGTAGCTCAGTTGGGAGAGCATCTGCTTTGCAAGCAGAGGGTCGTCGGTTCAAGTCCGTCCACCTCCACTTGGGAACCGGTAAACCGGTTCGGTTAAGTCCGCGTTTGGGTCGTAAATGGAATTCAGCGAAGAATTGGGGCGAACCTGCCTTCGCTGGTGCGGGTCCAATTGGATCGGGTCCGCCCGGATTGAAAAAATGGTTTCGCAGTCCTCCAAACCCCTCCTTGAAACGGCGGGCTGAAAATGCGAAAACTGTGGTTTGCCGGGGTCTGAGGAGAATTGAGCACAATCTCGAATATTCTCGTTCAGCTTCGGTTGACGAAAGATATCCGCACCGCTATCTTTCGCCGCTCGCCAGTGGTCTGGCCGTCTCTTCCCAGCAATTTGGGACGAGACGGCTGCTCACTCGCAGCGTCTCTCGGACGTTGAGAAATCCTCAACGCCCGAGACATTGATTTTTGACAATTTGGTTGTTTGGTAGTTGGCATCTGAATAGAGCACCACGCTCGAAGATGTGTTGGATCTCACATGTTGGGATTTCGATTCATCTTGAGAGTGATGCAAGTTCAAAAGAGCAACGCCGACTCGATTTAGTTTTCTCTTTCATCGTGTTGTTTTCCAATTTGGGCTGCAGCACATATGAGGCGGAGATTGAAGCGGGTTGGTAATGAATTCTGATAGGATTCTGTGCAATCGTCGTTTCACTCTTGCGGTGTTTTCATTGCGGGAAGGGAACGACATACATGTGATATCGTTAAAGAAGTAGGTAACTTTTCGAGATTCACGGGTTCGGGTTCGCTCGAGTTCGGGATTTCGATGGCCAATCTACTAAGAGCACATGGGGGATGCCTTGGCGTCGAGAGATTGAAGGGCGTGGAAGTCTGCGAAAAGCCTGGGGGAGTTGACAAACAAGTAATGATCCCGGGATTCCCGACTGCGGCCAGCTGAATTCATAGGCTGGTTCGTAACAACCTGGTGAACTGAAACATCTAAGTAACCAGAGGAAGAGAAAGAAAAATCGATTCCGTTAGTAGCGGCGAGCGAAATCGGAAGAGCCCAAACCGCGGGGGTTTCCCCTGCGGGGTTGTAGGACTCCAATATTGGATTGTGTGTTGTTAGTGGAAGATTCTGGAAAGGATCGCCACAGAGGGTGACAGTCCCGTACACGAAAATGAACACACACCATAGGAGCACCTGAGTAGGTCCAGTCACGTGAAACCTGGACTGAATCCGCGGGGACCATCCCGCAAGGCTAAATACTCCTTGACGACCGATAGTGCACCAGTAGCGTGAGTGAAGGGTGAGAAGAACCCCTGCTAGGGGAGGAATGTGAACCTGAAACCATGTGCTTACAAGCGGTCGGAGCCCTATGACGAAGCTTGCTTCGTAATGGGTGACGGCGTGCCTTTTGCATAATGATCCGGCGAGTTGTGGTATGCGGCTTGGTTAAGTGCTTCCGGCACGAAGCCCAAGGGAAACCGAGTCTGAATAGGGCGAAATTGTCGTATGCTGCAGACGCGAAAGCTGTGTGATCTACCCATGAGCAGGTTGAAGCGCGGGTTAAACTGCGTGGAGGACCGAACCCACTTAGGTTGAAAACTGAGGGGATGACTTGTGGGGAGGACTGA